>JBJELO010000117.1:0-12989 GCA_051879195.1 Lachnospiraceae bacterium | reverse complement strand
GCATCCCTGAACTGTTTGATCATTTTCCTGACTTCTTTTTTTTCCTGCATAATAAAATACCTCCTCAGGCCTGAGGCTTTTTGCCTCCCCGGCCATATTTTTTATCATGGCGCGCCTTAACATCAATGATACTGCCATCAGGATTCTGAATTTTAATGGTCTCAAGCTGCCCCCGCAGATTTCTCCTCATGGCCTGGATGTATTCGCCGCGCAATCTGGACTGTTCTTCCTTTTCCTCAGGAGTCAGACCAGTTTCTTTCATCTTTTTATATAATTCATTGATTCGGTCAATGTCTTTCATATCCATTGGATGGTACCGCCTTTCCGTCGTCCGGTATTCCCGGTTTTTTCTAAAACTTTTCCGGTATTCTCTTAAAATCATGCATCTGTTCAATACTTTTCAATATATTCCCTCAAGTGAAAAGAAGGATTTTTATGGGCATGGAACAGCGTTCCGCAGGGTTCTCCGTCAATGATCCGGTAAATGTTCTTCACATCATCCGCATTGGCGATGACCATGTCCACGCCGGAATCGGCGGCAATCTGTGCTGCCGCCAGCTTGGCCGCCATGCCTCCGGTTCCCACATCACTGCCTGCGCCGCCGGCCATGGAAAGAAGCTTCTCATCGATGCATTCCACTTCCGGGATCAGCCTGGCCTGCGGATCTTTTCTTGGATCACCGGTATACATACCGTCAATATCCGAAAGCAGAATCAGCAGATCGGCATGAACCAGCGCAGCCACCACGGCAGACAGCCGGTCATTGTCACCGAACACAATCTCATGAGTGGCAACCGTGTCATTTTCATTGACTATGGGAATGCTTCCCAGCCGGAACAGTTCTTCAAAGGTATTGCGCGCATTGATGTAGCTTTCCCTGTTGATCAGCGTATCCTTTGTCATCAGAATCTGAGCCGTCAGATGGCTGTATTCACTGAAAATCCGCTGATAGGTCATCATCAGATGTGCCTGTCCGATGGCTGCCAGTGCCTGCTTCTGTGAAATGCTGTCCGGTTTTGGCAAACGGCCTGCTGCCTGCCTGCCCGCGGCAATGGCGCCGGAGCTGACCAGCACCACATCTTTATTCAGATTCTTCAGTTCACAGAGGACACGGACCAGTGCCTCAATCTTGCGCAGATTCAGCGAACCGTTATCCTGATGAGTAAGGGAAGACGACCCGATCTTCACCACGATCCGCTTTTTATCTTTCAGTCTTTCTCTCACATTCATGTCAATGTTCCTTCTCCATTATAATCTATTTTTATTTACCTGTCCAGAACAGGAAACGGCGCAAACTGCGCAGCGATGGTTTCAGCCGCCCGGCAGCCATCCATGGCCGCGGACATGATGCCTCCGGCATACCCGGGGCCTTCCCCGCAGGGATACAGACCTTTGATATTGCTCATCATATTGTCATCCCGCACAATTTTAACCGGTGAAGAGGTTCTTGCCTCTACCGCCGACAGCACGGCATCCTCTCTGGCAAATCCTCTGATTTTATGGTCAAATGCTTCAATTCCTTCAATCAACGCTTCATTCAGCGCTTCCGGAAGAATATTCCGCAGATTGGTCAGCGTACTTTCCCCCTTATGATCCGGCTGTACTTCTCCCAGATGATCAGAGGGACGATTATCACGAAAATCACCGAAAAGCTGCATGGGAATCCGCCCCTGTCCCGTTTTCCAGGCAGCCTCCTCGATCCGGCGCTGAAATTCCACACCGGAAAGAGCGCCTTCACCGGGATAATCCTCCGGTGTCACCGTAACGATCAGCGCACTGTTGGCATTGCGTCCATCCCGTGCCCGGTAACTCATGCCGTTAACAACAAGACGCCCGGGCTCTGATGAACTGTTCACCACCTGCCCGCCGGGGCACATACAGAACGAATATACGCCCCGCCCGTTTCCGGATCGGTATGTCAGCTTGTAATCCGCCGCAGGCAGAGGTCCGGGCTGCTCCATTCCGTACTGGCTTTCGTTGACCATGGACTGGGGATGTTCGATGCGCATACCCACAGCAAACGATTTGGACTCCATATGAACCCCCTGCTCAAGCAGCATGGAAAACGTATCGCGGGCACTGTGGCCGATCGCCAGAACCACCTGCTCTGCGGGAATGATGCCCTGTTCCGTTTCCACGCCGGTGATCCGGCCATTTTCCTGCAGAATCCCGGTTGCCTTTGTCTGAAAACGGATTTCTCCGCCGGCTTCCAGAATCTGACGGCGTATTCTTGCCACCACATTCTGAAGAACATCTGTTCCGATATGGGGCTTGTTCACATACAGAATATCCTCCGGCGCGCCGGCTTCCACAAAAAGTTCCAGCACCTTCCTGCCTCTGCCGGCAGGGTCCTTCACCAGTGTATTCAGTTTGCCGTCAGAAAAAGTACCTGCTCCTCCCTCTCCGAACTGTACGTTGCAGTCCGGATCCAGCTCACCGGTTTTCCAGAAGGTTTCCACCGTACGGACCCGCTCTTCAACGGCTTTTCCCCGCTCCAGAACCAGTGGGCGATAGCCGGCCCGGGCCAGAAGCAGGGCGCAGAACATACCCGCGGGACCCATACCGATCACAACCGGACGGTGTTTCATGGGAACATTGCCCGGCCCGGGAAAACGGTATTCCACCGGGTGGGCCACTGTGATATTTTTATTTTTCAGTTTTTTTACCAGCTTTTCTTCCTGATTCCTGCTCATACCGGTATCCACCAGCATGGTATAAACATAATAAATTTCCGGCTTCTTTCTCGCATCTACAGAGCGTTTCCATATGCTCACCTTTTTCACGGAATCCCGGGATAATTTCAACATTTTCAGGGCCTTTTCGGCCGGGTCCTCCGGCCGGTGATCCGGCCTGCATTTCATCTGAGAAATCTGTATCATATCATCAACCTGTCTGTTATTGATTCTTGTCTGTTATTAATTCGATCTGTTGTCTATATATTTACGATATAACTGTTTATTTCGTCAGTTCATTTCATTTATCATTCCACCGGCAAACCGCCTGCTGCCGACTGCCCTGCCAGCCATCCGCTGGACCAGGCCCACTGAAGGTTATAGCCACCGCAGATTCCGTCCACATCCAGCAGTTCACCTGCCAGATACACGCCCGGACACCTCAGGGATTCCAGTGTATCTGCGCTTACTTCCGACAGATCGACGCCTCCGCAGGTAACCTGAGCCCTGTCAAACCCGTTGACTTCCAGACAGGTGCAGAGCAGATGGCGGGTCAGATGAAACAGTTTTTCAGCTTTCGCAAGCTGTTTCAGAATCTCCAGCAATTTTGCCGGATACAGACCTGCATACTGTTCCACTGTGTGTGTCTGCAGGTACCCTTTCAGTTCTTCATCGGAAAGCTCCGGGAAAAAAGTGATTTCTGCCTGAACTTTCTTTCCTTCCTCCAGTGCTCTGGCTGCGTAGCGGCTCACCTGAAAAACGGGAATTCCCGATATTCCGTAATCGGTCAGCTGCAGTTCTCCTTCATCGGATGCCAGGCGCTTTCCATCCGACAGAATTGTCACACGGGCAGAGATACGCACACCGGCCAGCTGTCTGAACCAGGATTCCTGACAGCGGATTCCGGTTAATGCCGGAAGCGGAGTCACAATGCGATGCCCCAGAGAACGAGCCAGCTCATACCCACTGCCATCTGATCCAAGAGCCGGGTAAGCCCGTCCTCCGCATGCCAGAATCACCCGGTCACCGTACAGCAGCTGATCTTCACAGCGGATTTCTTCCGGCAAAACTTTCTTTTTTCCGTTTTTTCCATTACCCTTTCTGCCGTCTTTTCTTCCGTCGGTTCCGGCGCTCTTTCGTGCAGACTCCTTCACTGCTGCCCGAACCAGAACCTCAAATCCGGATTTTCTCTCTCTCCTGACTGCCAGTACTTTCCGCTCCGTCAGAATCTCTACGCCCAGTTCCTCTGCTTTTTTCCGAAGCAGAACGGCGACCGCCTGTGCCTGTTCCGACATGGGATAGTAATATCCGTTCCTCTCATGAGGGAAAATCCCCAGCCCGCAGAAAAATTCCAAAGTTTTCTTCACATCGAACCGATCGATCACACGCATGGCAAATTCGTTACCATGATAGCATGATACATCCATTCTGTCATTAGAAAAATTGCAGTGACCATTTCCGGTAGCCAGTAATTTTTTCCCTGTTTTTTCCTTCTGCTCCAGCAAAGTAACACGTGCACCCGCCTGCGCCGCAGAAATAGCCGCCGTAAGTCCGGATGCACCTGCTCCTGCTATAATAATATGTAATTTCCGGTTTTTCACATCTGTTCTCCTGTATTAATTACCATATCCTGTATCTGAAAAAACCTGTATCCGAAAATTCTGATTATGAGGCAAATCCTGCAACCGAAAAGAATCCGCATCCACTCACAGATGATTCCGATGCGGATTCCGTCCATTCAGCTGCTGCAGTTTTCCAGATATTCATAGAGAGCAGGCAGATTTTCCAGATAAATTCCCTGTTTCAGCTCCTGAATCAGGGCCGCCGCCAGTTCTTCCTCATCTATCCTTGTCCGCATACAGACCTGCCGGTGATCTCCGGTATAGGCAATAATTTCATCATCACTTAATGTTACATAATAAAAAGCATCCGAACCGGAAACTTTCTGATTGTCCTCTTCAGCCGGTTCCTGACTTTTGCCGGATTCCTCCTGATCCGGCAGAGAAGAAACGGTTCGGTTGATACTGTTCTCATATTTCCGACTCAGACTTGCGTACTCTTTTTGAAGAGAAACATACCCCAAAATGGATCCTGCCGTAATCAGTGACATTACAGCGAAAAGGCAGATACAGATACGTAATCTCATAAACAAATCACTCCTTTACGTATAGTATCTGCCATATTCTTCATTTTTATTCAAACCCGGTAAATTTCCTCTTCCGATTTCAGATGAAAATGATCAGGCTGCTTTCCGTAATAAATGCAGTTTTTTTGCAATTTTAACCAGCAGCGTTCCTTTCGGGAATGATTTCAGATCCGATTCTGAAATCGCACCTGTCAGCAGCAGAGCTGCTGCATAAACTGCAACCGCCACGCAGATGGCCAGAAGTACGGAAATACTGTTGCTCTTAAGCAGCGTATACAGGCCCTTGTAAGTCCCCCATGCTGCAGCACCCATCAAAGCGGAACTGACAGCCGGAAGCAGGAATGTGTATCTGATCTCCAGTTTAAAGCGGATTGCCCTGTAAATAGAACGATAGTTCATGATATTCATCATCAGTCCGAAGATGATATCAGCAGCAACTACACCGTAAATGCCGAACGGCAGAAGCCACAGACAAAGTGCCAGAATCACCAGGTGGGCAATCAGAGAAATTGCAGCATTCTTGGCCGGTTCCTTCACACGGCCGATACCCTGCAGCACACCATTGGTAATGGTGGAGAATGAATACAGAATGACCGTGATTCCGCCCATGATCAGTAATCTGGAAGCCAGATCATTGCTTTCCGGTGTTCCTGCAAACAGAAGCCGCAGAATCGGTTTACTCAGTACAGCCAGTCCCACACAGGAAGGGATGGCAATCAGCATGGCAAAACGGATCGCCGTACGGATCTTCTGTGTAATCTGTGCCGGTGTCGAGGTCTTCAGCGTACGTGAAAGATTGGGCACTGCTGAAGCCGACAATGCCGTCGCGAATGCCAGCGGTACATGGGTAAGCAGATGATATTTGCCGGAATATGCGTTCCAGCTGATCTGGTAAGCAGTACCCGACATACCCGACAGATCCGCATAATTGCTGAAAATCGCCGAATCCAGCACGCTGCTGATATTGTAGATTGCAGAATTCAGTGTAATAGGCAGAATCATCAGAACCAGCGTGGAAAGAAGCTGCTTATAGGATTCCTTAACCTTTGATTCTCCTGTAAGCTCATCTTTGCTGTATGAATAATACATACGATAGATCACAATGCAGACAAGCAGACCGGCCACTGCACCTGACAGCGTACCGACAGTACCGCCGGCAGCACCCAGAGCATCTGCCCACAGATCATCACTGTGCAGCAGATCCAGGCGGTGTCCCATATTCCACAGCACCCATGCACCCAGAATACTCATAACTGCATTGACAATCTGTTCAACGATCTGGGAGATCGCCGTAGGAACCATGGTTCCGTATCCCTGGAAGAATCCACGGAAGGCTCCCAGAAATGCGGAAACCCAGACCGTCGGTGCAAGAACCATCAGCGCATACTCGATCTCGGCTCTTTTGTACACAACATGTGCAAAAAATCCCGCTCCGAAAAACAGTACAGCGAATGCTGCTGCACCCACAACCGTTGCAAATAAAAGCGCAACCACAAAAACACGGTTGGCATTCCATTCCTGTTTGTTGCCAATACGTTCTGCGACCATTTTTGACACAGCAGTAGGAATTCCAAAGGAAGCGATCATCCAGATCAGAGAGTAGATTTCGTAGGCATTGGTATATGCTGCGTTGCCTCCGTCGCCCAGAATATTGGTCAGCGGAATCCGATATACAATACCGATCAGCCGGACAATAACCGAAGCGATTGCCAGTATGCTTCCCTGAATCAGAAAATTGGCTTCTCTTTTACGCCTTTGTTTCTCTGCCATAAAAAGTCTCATCCTCCATATTATATCAATCCGGCAAATGTGCAGGGTATCTGCCGGCATCACAGTCTGTCTCCCAGACTGACCCTATTCATTTGTAACCAGTTACTGATAATACACCCTGAAAGCAGAAGCGTCAATCACTTTTTCAAATTAACGCGTAATTCCCAGCTGATCCAGCAGGGATTTCTGTCTGCTTTCCATCACACGACGTTCTTCCTCTTCCATATGGTCATAGCCAAAGAGATGAAACATACTGTGAGCTGCCAGAAAAGCCAGTTCCCGTTCAGCAGAATGACCGTATGCCTGTGCCTGCTCCAGCACTTTATCAACAGAAATCACAATATCTCCCAGCACCAGTTCTCCGGTCTCCGGATTAAAACAATCCTGATCAGAATCCTCACAATGATCAAAATTGCCCGGTTCTTCATATTCCACCATAGGAAACGAAAGAACATCCGTCGGACGGTCAATTCCGCGGAATTCCCGGTTGATCCGGTGAATTTCTTCATTGTCTGTCAAAAAAATACTGACTTCCGCCTCATAGGGACAGGGTTCAAAATCCATGGCTCCCATCACCACTTTCCGCAACAGGGCATCCCAGTCAAAGGGCAGCGCATCCTGATTGGTGTATTCATTTTCAATCTCAATTGTCATAATATTTTCCTCAGTTTTTATTACTCCGTTTTTAAATTGCAAGCATGTTATCACTGTTCAGAGCGTTTACCCCGTTTTTCTCCTTTGCGGCTGCCTGGAATGCCGGTGTCTCCCGCCGTTCTGCGGCCTGCTGTCCGGTTTTTTTTATTCTCCTGCTCTTCATAGACCTCATAGGCTTCAACGATTTTCTGCACCAGCGGATGGCGGACAATATCTTTTGCCCCCAGCCGGGTGAACGCAATTCCTTCCACGTCTCTCAGAACACGCATGGCCGTATCCAGACCGGAAGTAATATCCGGTGACAGATCACGCTGAGTGGCATCGCCGGTTACAACCACCTTTGAGCCGAAACCGATTCGCGTCAGAAACATCTTCATCTGTGCCGAGGTAGTATTCTGAGATTCGTCAAGTATAATAAATGCATTATCCAGTGTACGTCCTCTCATATATGCCAGCGGAGCCACCTCGATCAGTCCCTTTTCCATATTGCTGACCGTGGTTTCCGGTCCCATCATCTGGTAAAGTGCATCATAAAGCGGTCTCAGATAGGGATCTACTTTGCTCTGAAGATCACCAGGCAGGAATCCCAGCTTCTCACCGGCTTCAATGGCTGGCCGCGTCATGATGATCCGGTTTACCTCTCCGTTTTTAAAGGCTTTTACCGCCATGGCCATGGCCAGATACGTCTTGCCGGTACCTGCAGGACCGATTCCGAAAGTAATCATATGGTTCTGAATGGCATCCACATAACTTTTTTGTCCCAGTGTCTTGGGCTTTACCGGTTTTCCGTTGATGGTCCGGCAGAGTACATCCTCATCCAGTTCCAGAACGGCTTCCTGTTTCTCCTCGAAAGCCAGAGCAAGTGTGTAAGCCACATTCTGCTCCGTAATGGTATTGCCCCGTTTCGACAGTTCCAGCAGGCTGGTAAATACACCTGTGGCCTTGCGGACCATTTTCTCCGGCCCTATGATCTTCATAAATCCATCTCTGGAAATCACGGTTACCCGGAGCGCCCGTTCAATTTTTTTCACATATGCATCAAACTGCCCGCAGATATTCCTCTCATGTTCTGTGGGAACTGCCAGCGACTGTTCAATTAAACTCATAAAATAATAGACTCCTTTTTCAGTGCCTGCTGACTGAAAGGTCTGCTGATCTGTTACTCTTCGGAATTCTCCTGTTCCGTCTGATTCCCCTCTGCTTCCAGGACACTGTAATCAATTGGCTGATACCCTGCCTGTGGGCTGAGAAATACAATATTCCCGCTGGCACGGTACACAACAGAATCATAATATATTCTGACCTGATTTTCAACTACCACATTCTGATTTTTTTGCATATTTCCAAGGAATTCATCGATTTTCTTCTGAAGAAGGGATGAAGCCTCCTCCTCAGAAAGCCACCTGTGGCAGCTGCGGTATTCTTTCTGTTCCACCTTATAAAAATAAAAGGAAATTCCCGGTTCCGGTAAAATCATCTCCCGAAAGCCGCTTCCAATCTCATCAATGCTGCCTGCCGCTTCCGTGATCCGGTCTGCCAGTTTCCAGAACAGCCTGACAGGACCGGAGACTGAAAAATTCAGGCCCCCAAAGCCGATATGATAAACGCAGCCTCTTTCTTTTATATAGATTTTTTCCGTCTGATCCGGGTTCAGGCTGTCCTCATAGTTAATTGTACTCTTAACCCGGACATCAGCATCGGCGTGTACAAATTCATAGCCGGTTATCTCCTGAGCATCGTTATGTCTCGGCACACTGCCGGAAACCAGCACCTGCCCCCTGGTCACCGAATCTCCCGGCTTTACCTGAGCAATCCCCTTTCGCACCACCAGTGTTTCCACCACACCATCTGTTTCCGCCACCAGATCTCCCGGCTTCGTATCGGCCATAACCGCTTCCAGAGTTCCGTAGTTTTCCGCCACGTTGACTTTCAGAACCGTCCCTTCTACACTGACTGCCGACCAGGATATCCGCTCAAAGGTATCACGCAGTTCCTGTTCGATGGCTTCACAGTCCACCTTTGACTTCCTGATTCCTTTCAGAATTCCATGTTCCTTGAGGCAGCTCAGAATCTGATCATCCGTGTAATACAGGTTATTCTCAATCTGTATATCCCACAAATGAAGAGAAGCAAACCAGATAAACGACAAAGTCAGGAAAAAAGCTGCCAAAAAAGCCTGTCTGTTCCGGTAACGCAGCAAATAGCCGGGAAGCCCGTATTCCCTGACGCAGGTCACCTTTACCCCTGCTTTCCGAATCAGGTCCCCGCAGCTTTGATAATCGCTTCGATACATACAACAGGTATATCCACATTCACCGGAAACGATCTTCCATACGACCATCCCCCGGTTCCGGCACAGATTCAAAAAACGTTCCTGTCCGCAGCCCGCAACCGACAGACACACCCACCCCCGTATCCATCGAAACATTCAATCCCTCCTGTCAAACCGTACTGACGTGATGACTCCGGTAATCCGCATAATCAGTTCGGAATAATATGCAATCTGAAGTTTTCTCCCTTCCACGCAGATCATGTAACCGGAAGCAAGAATCCTGATCTCCGTATCGAAATAACTGCAGATGCTCCGGAAATTCTCAATCCGCATCTCCTGATAACCGCTTATTTCCGTCAGCGTAACACCTCTGGCCATGTCCGGCGGAATCTGCATTGCCTGGAAAATCCGGTCTTTCATCTCATCACCAGATGTGTTTTTTATATTGTATGTGGCAGGGACCTGTACGTATTACACAGCTAACCACAACTGTGTGGAAAAGAAATGAAAGAAAAAGCCGCAGGCTCAACACCTGCGGCTTATTTCTTTCAATCAATACCATATGGCGAAAATACAAGCAATCCGCCAGAATAGAACGATTAGTTATATTTACGTTTTCTTGCAGCTTCAGACTTTTTCTTACGTCTTACGCTGGGTTTCTCGTAATGTTCTCTCTTACGAATCTCCTGCTGAATGCCAGCCTTTGCACAGTTTCTTTTGAATCTGCGTAAAGCGCTGTCTAAACTTTCGTTATCTTTTACGATTACGTTTGACATAGCTCACACCTAACCTCCCTTCAGTTGCGTATTGTGTTTTTACAACTGGTTGGGTAAAATTCTAACACACCTATTATTATAACATAATTCTGCTATTCGTCAACACAAAAATGTTCAAATTCTACACTTTTTATGTTACTTCAGCTGTCCGTCTACGGTTTCTGCGACTTTAGCCAGTGCGTCATCAATTCCGGCAGGGTTCTTGCCGCCGGCCTGTGCCATGTTGGGGCGTCCGCCACCGCCACCGCCCACAAGTCCTGCTATGGCTTTGATCAGGTTGCCTGCGTGTGCGCCTGCTTTCTGTGCTTCGGGAGTTACCATGGATAACAGGTTCACCTTACCGTCCAGGTCTGATGCAATGACAACAACGCCTTCGCCCAGTTTCTCCTTCAGCTGATCGCCCAGATTTCTCAGTCCGTTCATGTCCACACCGTCTGCGCGGACAGCCAGAACCTTAACCCCTTTCACTTCCTTCACCTGATCCATGACATCGCCCAGAGCATCCTTGGCCAGTTTGCTCTTCAGCTTTTCATTCTCGGCAGACATGGCTTTCAGTTCCGCCTGCATGGCTTCAATTCTTGCTACCAGCTGGGAAACCTCTGTTTTAGCTGCTTTTGCTGCTGCCTGGAGCGTCTCCTCCATCTCATTATAATATGCAGTAACGCCTTTGCCGGTTAATGCTTCGATTCTTCTGACACCTGCTGCAATACCGCTTTCGGAAATAATTTTGAAAGATCCGATGGCGGAAGTATTGGCAACATGGGTACCGCCGCAGAGTTCTTTGGAAACAGTTCCCATGGATACAACACGCACATCCTGTTCATACTTTTCACCGAACAGAGCCATAGCGCCGGACTTTTTCGCTTCTTCCACATTCATAACATCCGTTACAACGGGAATGGCTTCCGCAATTGCATCATTGACCAGCTTCTCAACCTCTGCAATCTCTTCGGAAGTCATTGCCTGGAAATGAGAGAAGTCAAAACGCAGTCTGTCTGCGTTGACCATGGAACCGGCCTGTTCCACATGGCTGCCCAGAACCTTTCTGAGAGCTGCCTGAAGCAGATGGGTTGCACTGTGGTTTTTCGCTGTATCCCCGCGGTTTGCTCCGCATACGGATGTGGTCACCGTATCGTTTACAGCAAACATGCCCTTTGTTACAACACCCACATGACCGATCTTGCCGCCTTTTAACTTGATGGTATCTACTACTTTGAATTCCGCATCATCTTTTGTCAGAATACCCACATCGGCATTCTGACCGCCCATGGTTGCGTAGAATGTTGTTTTATCAAGGATGATCGTACCCTCATCGCCTTCTGCCAGAGCCTGTACAATCTCTTCTTTATTGGTAATAACCTGGATTCTGCCTTCCGCACTCAGTTTGTCATAGCCGATAAATTCGGAAGTGATCTCCGGATCAATCTCATCGTAAACCGTAGCATCAGCTCCCATGTAATTCGTAACTTTTCTGGCTTTGCGGGCTTTTTCCTTCTGTTCTTCCATGCATGCGGTAAAGCCTTCTTCATCAACCTGAATGCCTTTTTCCTCCAGAATCTCCTTCGTCAGATCAAGGGGGAATCCGTAAGTATCATACAGCTTGAATGCATCCGCACCGGAAAGTACGCTGCTGCCTTTTGCTGCCAGTTCCGTTTCCATATCGGCCAGGATACTCAGGCCCTGATCGATGGTACGGTTGAATTTCTCCTCTTCCTGTTCGATTACCTTGAAGATGAACGGCGCCTTTTCAGCCAGCTCCGGATAACCGTCTTTGGAAGTTTCAATGACGGTACTGCTCAGCTTCGTCAGGAACAGTCCCTCGATACCCAGCAGTCTGCCGTGACGTGCAGCACGTCTTAACAATCTTCTCAGCACATAGCCGCGGCCTTCATTGGAAGGCATGATGCCATCAGCGATCATGTTGCTGACAGAACGGATATGATCAACGATGACACGGATTGATACATCCTTTTTAGGATCTTCACCGTAGGTTGCACCGCACAGATCACATACAGCGTCACGAAGAGCCGCAAAGGTATCAATACTGAAAACGGAATCCACATCCTGTACCACAACAGCCAGACGTTCCAGACCCATGCCGGTATCAATATTCTTGTTCTCCAGTTCAGGGTAATTGCCCTTGCCGTCCGCATTGAACTGGGTAAATACGTTGTTCCATACCTCCATGTAACGGTCACAGTCGCAGCCTACCGTACATCCGGGCTTGCCGCAGCCGTATTTCTCACCGCGGTCATAATAGATCTCAGAACAGGGACCGCAGGGGCCTGCGCCGTGTTCCCAGAAATTGTCTTCCTTTCCGAAACGGAAAATACGCTCTGCCGGAATGCCCATCTCCTTATTCCAGATTTCAAATGCTTCATCATCATTCTCATAAATGGAAGGGTAGAGACGGTCGGGATCCAGTCCGACAACCTCGGTCAGAAATTCCCAGGACCAGTGAATTGCTTCTGTTTTGAAATAATCGCCGAATGAGAAATTGCCGAGCATCTCAAAAAATGTCAGATGGCGTGCAGTCTTGCCCACATTCTCAATGTCACCGGTACGGATACACTTCTGACAGGTAGCCATACGTGTACGGGGCGGTACCTCCTGTCCCGTAAAATAAGGCTTCAGGGGAGCCATACCTGCCGGAATCAGCAGGACGCTGTTATCATTATGAGGAACCAGAGAATAGCTGC
>JBJELO010000116.1:0-46501 GCA_051879195.1 Lachnospiraceae bacterium | reverse complement strand
CGATTGGAGTATTCAATGTCACAAAATGATTGTTGTTTCATGCAGCACACCATCCCTGTTTTTGATACTTCTATTATACAGGATATGATGAGCTACTTAAAGCAAAAATCTTGAATTAATCAGCGTTTCCCTAATAGTTGCGGAAGAACCAAAAAGTGCTTGCAAAAAACAATCAACGAACTTTTTCCTTTCAAATACCCCACCACTTCCGATACTGAATATTTAGGGGGAATTCTCACCAGCATATGTATATGATCCGGCATAGCTTCTGCTTCTATTATCTCTATCCCTTTTCTTCTACATAATTCGCCCAATATTTTTCCAACATCTGCTCTGATATCTTTGTAAATTACCTGATGTCTGAATTTGGGTGCAAATACAATATGATACTTGCATTCCCATTTAGTATGAGCTATAAACTATTCTTGTCCATTATTCGGACCTCCTGTGTTATTTATTTGTGGTTTGCAGACCCACATATACTATAACACAGGAGTTCTTACTTTTATCTAAAGAAATTCTCACCACCTGCATAGCAGGTGGTTTTCTTCGCTGCACGAACACAGCAACAAAAACAACGAGACCGATATCGCAGCATAAAAGCTGATCTTATCGGTCTCGTTAGAATGCTCACAATTTCAGATTACTGAACAGTAACGTATTTTTTAATTGTTATGCAAATATTCTACCGGTGAATTAGATGTAAATCGTTGAACTATTTCGTACGAATCGTCCCTTTTCCTGACTGCATAGTACGCATTTTCGATAGAATCACCTTTATCTTTTAAAAAAACTCCAATCGTATCCATGACGTTTTCATAGGTTCTAATAGTAACTTGAAATCCTCTAAGCCAAATTAATCCATAATGAAGTTCCAATTCTGCCCTTGGTGGTATAAAAATTAAAAAGTGCTTCCCATTCAATGTAATTAATGCGCGCTGTTCATCCAGAGCCAATTGGAATACATCTTCATCGCTTTCGCCTGCACTAAACCTATTTAACACATGAATGACATCATGCCCATATTTCTCTAAAACTGGTATTGATCTTTGAGTAATATTTTCATCCAATAGTACCTTCATTACTAACCTTCCTGATATGGGATATCCAAGATTTCAATTACATATTCCATAGCCTTATCTATATCCTCCTGAGTTAATCTATACTCCTCACAAATTTCTTGAAAAGTCATTTCATCTTTTAAACATGCAATAATTAAGCTAACTGGTATTCTAGTATTCTTTATTACTGGCATGCCACCTAATTTCTTTTTATCAATTTGAATTTGAGGAAATCTTTTTGCCACTTTTTTAAAATATTGTTCTATATCCTGATGATTTATATTGCTCCTTCGAAAACATATAATATTACTATCCATACTACTATTATATGCTTTGTAGTTTAAACTATATTCATACTTTTCTTTTGTTTGAATCTCTTTTTTATATGTATATAGCATTCCAGAAAAGCTTGTTATAGGTTCTTTAATTAAAAGCTCTTCCATATAATTCTCCTTTTTATTATATAATGTCAATTTTCTCCTTCAATTCCATTAAATTTTTTATAATGTTATCTATGTCTCTTCTTGAAACTTCAAATACATATGATGTTTCGTCGTCCTCATCTTCAATTGTCATTTTTAAAATAGCGGAAGTAGCTACTATATCTTCTGGTTTTTCTTCGTTTCTGTGACTAATAATTTCGTATTCTAGCAATTTAAAACAATCTATTTTACTATTCTTCTTTATATAAAGATGATTTTCTAAATCATATTCATTATCATAAATTGCCTTAGCGATTTCTAAATCGCCTTCGTGGTTCTCATCTGATTTCCTGTCTTCTGCCAAATCGACAACCATTTTTATTACCTTGAATGCGTAATTTATAAACTCTTTATCATTTGCCTCAGGAATCATCTTTTTTCTTTTTGGATCTATGGCAATTGAAAAACCAGACTTACTCCAAATAATTTTAATTACTCCATCATTATAAGCATTAAGAAGAACTTCTGCATATTTATTTCTTTTTTCCATATCCATTTATCCTAACACCTCTTCACAACAAATACCACTAAACTAATTTGTTTCTTTTGTAATGCATTTATATATTATATCAAAATATTAATTTAATATCTATGTACTAATTTACCGAGTTTATCAATTGCTTTTTTATTTATTTTTTCAAGTCTTATTTAATGTAGAAACATTTCATAATTAAGTTTGATTATTTTTAACTATTTTAAAAATCTAAAGCTTTTTGAATTTATTTGTATCTGTCTGAATTAAATGTAGTAAAAATGTAGTAAATCGAAACCAAAGATATGAAACTATAAAAACAAAAAACTCAGTAACCATTACAGTTACTGAGTTTTTTCAAGAGCTGACGAGCAGACTCGAACTGCCGACCTCCTCATTACCAATGAGGTGCGCTACCACCTGTGCCACGTCAGCGTCTCTTGCCAAGTGATTTCTGTCACTCACAGTTAGAAATTTTAGCACATCGATATCAGTTTGTCAACAGTTTTCTTTTGAAAATTTTATTTTTTTTAAATTATTTCTGCAACTATGAAAATTTATCTTTTTTCTTCATTTTTCCGTTTTTCTTTTTCCTCGTCTGCTGTTCTGCTTTTTTCTGTATACCGGCCGGCGGCTCTTTCGGGTCTTCCGTGAGCCTCATCTGTTCCAGTACCGCAGCGATTTCCGGTTCCAGATTGTCAATAAAGCTGTTGCGTCTCAGCTGGGGACGGTGCAGATAATCCTTGCGGATTTCCTGTTTCATCTCTTCCATTTCTTTCTGAAGTTCACGGGCGCTGACCCGGGTTGCTCCCTGTCCCAGTATGATCACCTGTTCCATCCGGTCCGATGTGGCCACACGCACCTGGTTGGTCCGCGCCAGGGAGCCGTTGGTCTTTTCTATGTACTGATCCGCCGTCTCCGCCTCTTTCGTATAAACCACATAGATATTATGGTATTTTTCCACCGTACCGGGATTATTTTTCACCTTGTAGCCGTCAAAAACCAGGATTACCGTACTCTGGTAATAACCCTGGTAATTGGACAGCATTTCCATCAGCTTCATGCGTGCGGCATCCAGATTGCCGTTTTCCGCAAATTCATTGAGCTCCGGCCACGAGAAAATAATATTATACCCGTCTACCAGTAAATATTCCGCCATACAGCCTCCATCATCCCATGCGCTGGCGCACGACCTCGTATGCCAGAATTCCTGCAGCCACGGACGCGTTGAGAGAATCGATCCTGCCCTTCATGGGAATGGACACGTACATATCGCAGGCTTCCCGGACCAGACGGCTCACGCCTTCGCCTTCATTTCCGATCACCAGCCCGATGGGACCTGTCAGATTGACCTGATACATGGTATCTCCGGCCATATCGGCACAGGCAAACCAGATGCCTTCCTTTTTCAGGTCATCCATCGTCTTTTTCAGATTGGTCACCTTGGCTACGGGCATGTAATTCAGCGCACCGGCCGAGGTGCGTGCAGCAGCTGCTGTCAGACCCGCTGCACGCCGTTTGGGAATAATTACTCCGTGCGCGCCGGCCTGATGAGCAGTACGGATGATGGCTCCCAGATTGTGGGGGTCTTCGATTCCATCCAGCAAAATGAGAAAAGGCGGCTCCCCGCTGTCTTTTGCAGCCTGTAGGATTTCTTCCACCGTCGCATAGGAATACGCAGCTGCATAGGCGATTACGCCCTGATGATGTCCCGTTTCCGACATCTGATCAAGACGCTCTTTTTTCACAAACTGAATAATCGTATCGTGTTTCCTTGCTTCCCGCACTATCGTCTGCACCGGTCCATCCTTACATCCATCCTGAACAAACAGACGGTCAATGGTTTTTCCCGAACGGAACGCTTCCAGCACCGCATTGCGGCCCTCAATGATTGATTCTTCGTATCTCATAGAACACTCCCATTTCCATATTTCATATCCTGCACTTTATACTTTGCATTCTGTACTCTGTATTTCATATCCGATGGCCGAAAGACCCGCTTTGATAATCTCCATCAACCGGTGCTGATCATGTTTCAGATACAGCCATCCGCACAGTGCTTCCAGACCGGTCGCCCACAGATAATCGTCTGCTGTCGCATTTTTAGCTTTCGTATGAGGCTTTGTATTATGACCTCTTCTGCATACCGACTGTTCTTCTTCCGTCAGCTGCCCGAAGACAGCCTGAATCATGGCTGCCTGTGCGGGAGCTTTTACCAGCTCGCTGCACTGCCTGTGCATCTTGTTGACCTGTGTATTGCCTTTACTGATAATCAGCGTCCGTATGGCCAGTTCGTAGACGCCGTCTCCGATAAAAGCCAGAGAAAGGCCGGAATAACTGCGGACATCAGGCAGAGTCAGCCCCAAAGCCGTCTCCGCCTCTTCAAGAAAACTCCTTTTTACGCCTTCGTCCATTTAACACCTTCTCTGGTATCTTTCAGAAGAATGCCCTTTGCAGCCAGTTCATCACGGATCTGATCTGCCAGCGCGAAATTTTTCGCTTTTCTGGCTGCCTGACGCTTTTCAATCAGTGCTTCAATATCCGCATCCAGCAGTTCTTCCTTCTTTTCTGTGATAATTCCCAGAATATCACACAGCCGCTCCACCTCAGTCAGCAGTGCCTGGTCAAATGCCTTCGATGTTTCATCCGTTACGGCGGTGTTCATCAGTTTTACCAGTTCGAAAATGGCGGAAACCGCATCTGCCGTATTAAAATCATCTTCCATGGCTTCTTCATACTTGCGTACCAGTACAGCCATATCTTCATCAACGATTCTCTGCTCTTCTGCGGTCATTTCACCGGCTGCTTTCTCTGCTTTTTCTTTCACACGTTCCACGGCTGTCAGAATTCTCTCAAGACCGTTTTTGCTGGCTTCCATCAGTTCTGCGCTGAAATTCAGAGGACTTCTGTAATGGGCACTCAACATGAAGAAACGCAGTACCTGAAGATCATATTTTTCACTGATCTCGCGGACCGTGAAGAAATTGCCCAGTGATTTGGACATTTTCTTATTATCAATATTCAGGAAACCATTGTGCATCCAGTAGCGTGCAAATGTTTTATCATTGCAGCATTCGCTCTGGGCGATTTCATTTTCATGATGCGGGAAGATCAGATCCTCGCCGCCGGCATGAATATCAATTTCATCCCCAAGGTAATGCTTTGCCATAACCGAGCATTCAATATGCCATCCGGGACGGCCGTCGCACCAGGGTGATTTCCAGAAAGGTTCGCCTTCTTTTTTCGGTTTCCAGAGTACAAAATCAAAATCATCTTCCTTGGTAGAATCTCCGGTCACCTTGATTTCCCGATGACCTGCCTGCAGATCATCCAGCTTCTTGTGGGACAATTTGCCGTACTCATTGAAGGAACGCGTCCGGAAATACACGGTGCCGTCCTCAGCAACATATGCATGACCTTTTTCAATCAGGTTGGAAATCATCCGGATCATACCGTCGATTTCCTGAGTTGCCAGCGGATTGCAGGTAGCCGGCTTGATATTCATGGCTTCCATATCCTTTTTGCATTCCGCAATATACCGCTGGGAAATGGTCTGTGCGTCAGTACCTTCTTCAATGGCGGCCTTGATGATCTTGTCATCCACATCGGTGAAGTTGGATACAAAATTCACTTCATATCCTTTATATTCAAAATATCTTCTTACCGTGTCAAACACGATCATGGGGCGTGCATTACCGATATGAATATAATTGTAAACGGTGGGACCGCACACATACATGCGCACCTTTCCCTCTTCAATGGGAACAAATTCTTCCTTCTGTCTTGTCAGAGTATTGTAGATTTTCATTTTTCTGCTCCTCTTCTATTATTCTGTTTGTTCTTTTTACTCAGCAGACCAAGCTGTCTCTCAAGTTTCTCGTAATCGGCCCGCAGACGCTCCTGCTCCATACGCAGCTGCTGCAGATCCTGTTTTACAGGGTCGGGCAGATCTGTCTGGTTCAGATCCTGCTGCGGCAGGCGCACATTGTTGCGCTTTACCACACGGCCGGGCACACCGACTACAGTGGAATTGGACGGAACCGGATTGATTACCACCGATCCTGCACCGATCTTCACATTATCACCAATGGTAAAAGATCCCAGTACCTTGGCGCCTGCACTGACCATCACATTGTTGCCGATGGTAGGATGACGCTTTCCTTTTTCCTTACCGTTACCGCCCAGGGTCACCCCCTGGTACAGGGTGCAGTTGTCGCCGATCACCGTTGTCTCCCCGATGATTACACCGTGACCATGGTCGATAAACAAACCCTTGCCGATTTGTGCCCCCGGATGGATTTCAATCCCCGTCACATGCGCTGCACGCTGCGAAATCCATCTGGCAAGAAAATAATGTTTTTTCTCATACAGCCTGTGAGCGACCCTGTAGCGTATAATCGCATGGAACGAAGGATAAAGAAACACCTCCAGATTTGAATGAATTGCCGGATCGCGGTCACGGATCACAGCGATCTCTTCCTCAATAAAATCAATCAGTCTCATAACCTATTCCTCTTCTAAACTTTATGAGTGGAAATACAGTTTCCTGCTAATAAAAAATCTCCTGTATGCATATGCACACAAGAGACGCTGATACGTGGTTCCACTCTTTTTTAAAGAAAACAGCCTGATGCAGCAGTTCTGCTTTCTTCCTCTCCTCCTTAACGCGGAAAACGTGCCCGGCTACTGCTCCTGCCCGGAATCAACCCACAATCCCGCGGCCGGACTTCACCGAACCGGCTCAGGAACGCACTTCATTCAGATCCGTATCCGGAATGCTTTCACCCAATGGCACCCCTCTCTTTCGAACCGGAATCAGAATTACTCTTTTCCCTCTCAGCCTTTTTGATTCATAATAATGATTGTATGCAATTTCATGCCATTTGTCAACCCGGTTATTTCATGCAGATCTGACTTTTGCTGCCTGGCTCTGAACAGCATCACTTAACAAATTTTTTATATAAAATATATAAATTCATAATTGGCGCGTCTGACGATTTATTGTATAATGAAATTACAGGATGTATTCGGAGCCTTTTTGTCCGGTTTCCGTATATCCGTATCATTTTTGTTACACTGTGTAATTCGTTCAGCTGTAACAGGGGATTCCTCAGATGAGATGCAGAAGGAGCATTGATCATGAATATTTTATTTTTTTTAACGCCCAAAAGTGAACTGGCCTATATCAGAACCGATACAACACTTCAGGAGACGCTTGATATCATGGAGGAGTACCGCTACACGGTTGTTCCTCTGATTGATGCCAACGGCAAGTATTCCGGTATTATCACAGAGGGTGATCTGCTTTACAATATCAAGAACCGGTACAATTACGATATCAACCGGGCAAAAAAAGATACCATCGATTCTCTCGATGTGAGACGGACCTACGAACCGATCCGAATTACCGAAACCGTTGAAGAAGTTTTTAAAAAGTCCATGTACCAGAATTTCGTTCCGGTGGTGGATGATGATGATACGTTTATCGGAATCGTAAAACGGAGAGATGTTATCCAGTATTTCTACAAGCAGTATATTCGCGAACAGCCCAAAAAACAGTGATGCTAAAATCGACCGTCGGTTGATACCGATTTTCAGGCCTTTCATAAAAACAGAAGAATCCCATGGAATTCTGTGCTTTCCGCACATGTTTTCCATGGGATTTTTCTGTTTTTTTCCTGACATCTGATTCCGCCATAAAAGAACCAGGTGTACAGGCATGGAGTTTTATTTAGAAATTGTAACAGATTTTTTTGCACTCCATGAAGAATAATACGTTATTCCGCTTACCGTCCTGTATGCGCGTACCCGAACGTAATACTTCTTACCTTTTGTAAGTGAGGCAATTGTCTTCTTTACAGTAGAATTGCCGCTGACCTTAACTGTCGTTACTCCACTTGAGAAGCTGCTGGATTTGGAGTACTGAATCTGATATCCGGTTGCTTTCGTATTCCTGTTCCATTTTACTGTCATCTTTTTCGATGCTGAATTTGTCAGACTGGAGATGGTCGGTCTGGTGAGACGATATATTGTCTTCACTGAAGACTCTTTGCTCTTATAGGTCTTTCCACTTACAGTCTTATAAGCAATAATCTTATACCGGTATTTGCTTCCGTTTACAATTTCCTTCGTATCCGTATAGGATGTTGTGGAATTGCCGGTGATGGTCTTGATTTTAGAGTAAGTTCCGCCATCCTTGCTTCTTAAGATATAGTATCCGCCTGCACTGGATACTTTACTCCATTTCACAGTGATACCATCAGAAGTATTTGTCAGAGAACTGATCGCCGGTTTAGCCGGGATAATTGTAAAACTCAGCTTCTTTGTACCACTGTAATTGCCTTTGAACTTAATTGTGTAGGTATAGGTTCCTACATTCTTACGTCCGGAATCCTTGGTAACAGTATAATTATTATTTGAAATCGTATTTCCTTTACTATCGATTACCGTTACAGATGGATTCTTTACAGAACCGTTGTAAGTATAGGTTGTAGTAGATAACTGAATCGTCTTCGGATAGTAAATAGTTGTCGTTTTGGAATATGTACAACCGTCATGTATACAGGTTTTTACAATCTTGCCGTTCTTTGTAAGTGTTGCCTTTGTAACTGTTTCCTTGTATTCATGACCTGTTTTGGGAACAGGCGCTGTCTTTGTATCCGTATACTCTTTACCATCAATCGTACAGCTTGCTGTATACTCGATTTCGCCATCTTCTGTACAGGTAGGTGCTTTTTCCGAAGTAACTTCAACTTTAACTTCCACAGGTGCTCCACAGGCATATTCCGCATTGACTGTGGCAGTATATGGTGTTACAGTTGTATCCCATTGAATCTGAATCGGATTTCCTGCAATCACTTTTTCTTCTTCTCCACAGATCGCACAGAAATGTTTGCACGTACCGTTCTTTACAAACCACACATGATCTGCCGCAATGGCTACTGTTGCAATGTCTTTTGCCCATTTATTGCCTGCTCCGCCGTTTAATGCGGTTCCGTATGTGCCTGATTTACCGGCCGTCTCTCCGTTAATCGTCACCTCGGACATGTCATAAATATACAGATTCTCAATATCTTCTGCTGCAAAGCCGGATGTAAAACCATCTGTCGCTACGACTTTCAGTCCATGGGCTTCAGAGACATCCATTCCTTCGCTTTCCAGAATACTCTTTAAACTGTAGAAGGTTCCTACTGCTTCATTTGTCGTATTATAGGTCCAGGGGGCATCGGCAGTTACCGTTACAGATGCTGCTGATTTTATCTCGCAGTCATATACGATTGCTTCTTCCCCATCTGCATCAGCCAGTGTGATGGACGGTTCATCGACACCACAGATGGAACAGTAATGCTTACATGTACCACCCTTTACAAACCACACATGGTCTGTCACAATGGCTGCTGTTGCAATATCCTTTGCCCATTTGTTTCCTGCCCCGCCGTTTAATGCGGTTCCGTATGTGCCTGCAGCTCCGGCTGTCTCTCCATTGACCGTTACCTCAGACATGTCATAAATATACAGGTTCTCAATATCTTCTGCTGCAAATCCGGATGTAAAGCCGTCTTTTGCCACCACTTTCAGTCCGTGTGCCTCAGATGCATCCACACCTTTGCTCTCCAGGATGCTCTTTAAGCTGTAGAAGGTTCCTACTGCTTCATTTGTTTCGTTATAGGTCCAGGGCTCATCGGCAGTTGTTGTTACAGATGCTGCTGCTCTGATCTCGCAGTCATGTACGGTTGCTTCTTCCCCATCTGCATCAGCCAGTGTGATGGACGGTTCATCGACACCACAGATAGAACAGTAATGCTTACATGATCCACCCTTTACAAACCACACATGATCTGTCGCAATGGCTATTGTTGCAATGTCTTTTGCCCATTTATTACCTGCTCCGCCGTTTAATGCGGTTCCGTATGTACCAGCAGCGCCGGCTGCCTCGCCGTTGATCGTCACTTCAGACATATCATAAACATACAGGTTCTCAATATCTTCTGCCGTAAAGCCGGATGTAAAGCCGTCTTTTGCCACCACTTTCAGCCCATGCGCTTCAGATGCATCCACACCTTTGCTCTCCAGAATGCCCTTTAAGCTGTAGAAAGTTCCAACAGCTTCATTTGTCGTATTATAGGTCCAGGGATCATCGGCAGTCGTTGTTACGGATTCCACTGCTTTCATCTCTTTTGCAGATACGGCAATCGTTTCACCTTCTGCAGAGACAAGAGAAAATGCTGTATCTGATACCTCTGCACCAGCTGCAATCTCTACAGAAAAATCACCATATGCATCACTGTCAAATGCATCATTGCCATCTGTACTCTCATACAGATTGAATTTTGCAATACCTTCTTTGAGAGCTTTAAATGTAACCGTTGTAAATTCACCTGCTCCACCATAGGTTACATCTTTTGTTCCGATGAAATACATGCCAACATCCGACTGACCGCACTCAATTGTAAGATCACTGGATACATCTGCACCTGTTTCATCATTGGTTCCTGTCAGTGTGTAAGACGCCGGATCTGCACTCACAAACTCCACATATTCCGAATCAAAATGCAGACCGCCCGCAAAAGACCGGACATCCATCTGACTCAGGCTGAGTTTAATCGTAATATCATCCCCGACCTGTACACTTTCCGTTGTTGCTTCAGCTGATAAATGTCCAACCGCTGCGTTTTCTTCAGATGCCGGTGCAGGTGCTGCCGTTTCAGCAAATACCGGTGTCTGACACATGGAGAACATCATCGCAAAAGCGAGGAAAAAGGCTAAGCCTTTTCTCATTCTTTTCATAGTTTTTACCTCCTTATCTTAACTATAATGTGGTATCAATTCTTGCGATATATCTGGCCAGATGTGATGCATCAGCTACAGTAATCGAATTACTGTGATCTGTATCCGCCAGCAGCAGCACGTACGGATCCGTGATACGTTCTGTTCTGGATACATGTTTTGCAATCATTGTTGCATCGGATGATTTCAGCCTGCCATCCATATCGACATCACCCAGCTGGTAGATGGCAACATCCTGTATCAGATCCGCCTCACCAACTGTAATCTCATAATCGCGTGTGACATAAAGTCCATCTGCAGATACACGCAGTGTGTATGTTCCGGGAGCAACTTCAGGAATACTGTAATCTGCTGTTCCGACTGCAGAATAAGCAGCTTCACTCTCTCCTTCGGGAATCAGTTCTACGACAGCATTTTCATTTCCGGCATAACCTGCAATTGCGCCGCTCACTGTATATCCTTCTGTCTCAATGGACTCGCTCATATAGAAAGTAATCTGAGTAACCGGAGATACCAGACGTCTGCCGCCAAGGCTCGTATTTGCCTCATGCTGTTCTTCGCTGATTCCATAACCAAAACGAAGTGCATTTGTCGGAGCAGCCTCGTGAGCAACCTCCTCCAGTGTGCCCGCCAGAGATGCATAATTCATGGCCAGGGCTGCCGGAGCAGCGTATTCCGTTCCTTCTTCGTCATAATATTTGTTGCAGGTACGGAGAATATCACCTTCCACCGTATCTGTATTGCCTGCATAAACAAGTTTGATCCGCTCAACCTGCCGATAAGAATATCCAAACTCTTTTGCAAGTCTTTCAATGGTTACATACTCAGTGGCAACCATCATCTCGGAGTAGCTGCCTCCATACGTGTAGGCAATGCCTGAAGAAACAGTTTTTAAAGCATCAAATTCAGCTACAGAATAGGTTTTCGTCACTTTCTGTTCATCGCCGACATTGATAATTACGGTGATTGCATCTTTTGTCGTATCCGCTTTGATTACGCTGCCTTTTTCTACAATGGCACCACAATCTCTGCAGACCATATCACCTGTATATCCATCTGTTGTCCACGCCGGTTCTGCAGCATTCCTGAGAACAGAATCCAGATGGTTATCCGGTTCGATCTCACCATATTCCAGACCACAGATTTCACAGACTGCCTTGTTTACACAGGTTGCACTGCCTCCTGTATGAACATGGCTCCGGGACACAAATGCAAATTCCGGATATTTACCATTGGTCAGTACGTAGCTGCCATTTCCATTGATGGAAGCCAGCACACCTTCCGCACTGGCAAATGCTGCTGCATCAGCCTGCTTCATGCCTGCGGTATAGGTCAATTCCTTATCGAGTTCCTCGTATGTTGTATTATTCTCCACATAAGCATTGGACTCCGTCAGATAATAGACCTCTGTTGTCACTGAACTGCTTTTCTTTCCTTCACGTCCGAAAATACCGCCGGAATAGTTGGTTGAAACCTTTGCTTTCACCTGACCATAGTTATAGCTGTTGGTTACTTTGTAGTAAGAAGCAAAGCCGATAATACCGCCGACACAGTCATACTGATTGGAGCCCTCATCATAAGTGACTGTACCCACATTATAACAATCAGTAATCTCAGATGAAGATGATACAGACTGCCCGGCAATTCCTCCGATATTTCTTCCCCATGCAGTAATATTTCCATAATTTGCACAAACAGAAATTTTGCCGTTTAAGCTGCCAATAATACCACCCACATTATTGCCATCCGTAGATAAACAGGCAATATCACCTTTGTTCAGGCAGTTGGTTATGACTGCCGTTGAGGCTGTTTCCCCTGCAATACCTCCGATTTTGCCTGCGGAGGAAATATTTCCATAGTTCGTGCAATCTGTCACAGTCACTCCTGCGCGGGCATAACCGATAATACCTGCAGAATAGGAACCGGTTCCTTCCAACGCACAGTAAGAATCACAGTTTGAAATATCAAGATTTTTACCATCGTATACGGTTCCGCAGGCACACTGACCTTTCACCACACCATATACAGATACATTCCTGATAACAGCTTTATCCTCTTCAGATTCCCCATACGCATAGGCAAACAGTGCATTTTTATTTCCGCTCAGATCAGTAATCCTGTATCCCTGTCCATCAAAAACACCGGCAAATGCTTTAACTGAACTGTCTGAAGATGAGGGGGCACCGATTCCATCCCAGTATCGTTTTCCGCCGCTTCCATCCGGGTTGGCCAGAGAAATATCATTCCCAAGCTTTACCGTCTTACCTGCAAAGCTTTCACCGTCTTCTACCAGTAATGCAAGCCCTGCAAGCTGTGCTGCTGTTGTAATGATAAATTCATCCTCTGTATCATCATACCAGCCGGTATCGCCCATATATTTCCAGAGTTTCTCCGTGGTAAGCGGAATTACGTTCAATGTCAATGAAACATCTTCGCCATTAATCTCAGAACCAACCGTGAAAGTTACTCCGTTTGTTGACACAATATCAGCACCTGTATATTGATACTGATACTCAAACGGATTGGCAACACCCACGGTCTCACGATAGGAAAGTCCTTCGTCCTCGGGAACCATGCCATCTTTCACATGCGCCTCCACAATCAGGACATCGCCTTCATAAACAGCATCACCCTCGTGTACAGGATAATCCGTTACTGTTGTTGCGACACCGTCCTCTCCGATGACGGTTCCATTCTTCGTAACAGCGATGGTACAGACTGTGTTGACGGCAATTTTTAATACGCCTGCTTTTGCTGACTCAAAAACAGCAGATACATTCGTATCACCATTAACCGTAATGTAATTACCGGTCATTGCTGCATCGTTATAGGTATAATTCCGGAAATTCCAGCCGGTTTCAGCTTCATTTCCCAGATAAACTACACTTCCGTTCGGCATGCTTCCGGTTCTGGCTGCGCTGACTGTACCACCCTGACAGCTGTCATCTATTATAAGATTTCCGGTTCCGGATTCCTTTTCCCAATAAAGCATCGGATATCCGTTATCCCCCTGAACGTAAGCAATTCCATTGGTATTCAATCCATCCAGCATCCTGCCGCTCTTCATCTGATTTTCCGACATTTCAGTTACATTGACACTGACACTCGGCGCCAGATTATATGTATAATAGCCGGGATATGTGGGATCATTGGAACAGTTCTCCAGATAATAACAGTTATCTACCGTATAATTTTTACCGGAATTATCACTGCCGATTCCCCGGCCGCGGGACTGCATACCATAGATACTTCCAATGTTATAGCAGCAGAAAATGTCCATCTGCTCATTGGAACCGATGATACCGCCGGTTGGTGCTGCATAGTTTGCAATCAAATTACCGTCATTGTAACAGTTGATGATCGATCCATCCGACATGGATGTGCCGACGATGCCGCCAAGCCCTTTTGAATCCGTACAATATACATAAGCATGATTTACAAGATTCTCCAGACAGATTCCGTCATCCACTGTCTTGCCATCTGCTGCATTGGATCCGCCTCCGATACAGCCGACAAAACCGCCAACCATTCGTCTTCCGTAGACAAAGCCGGACAGACCCATATTGCGGATTGCAGGTTTTGCTGCTGGATTTTCTTCCTTACCACGTTCATCATCATACAGTGTGCCCATATCGCCAACAAAACCTACACCCTGAGAATATCCGTAGGCGGTGTCGCCAACAGTTCGATAGCTCCAGCGGTAACAGTACAGATTATTCACATAATGACCATGTCCATCAATCGTCCCGTTAAAAAACGCAATAATCATGGAATCCGCATCTGTAACATCCATCAAATACTCGCCGCCGATCGGTGTCCAGTTGGGATAGTCATAAAGATTTCTGTTCCAGTTGGAATCCGGATTATCCTCACCAATATCATATTCTCCCATGATGATCTCTGATCCATCCACACCACCCATGTCCATATCTGCCATAAGATGGATGGTTCTGTCAGAGAAATCATGTTTCATTACACCTTTATAGGCACATCCCTTTACACCTGCAACCAGATCTGCATTTTCAAAATAGTCACTTTCAATATAATCCGGTAATCCGCGGTTTACACTTCTGTCCGACGGATTGGAACGGGTCCCTTTTACCTGATAATCTTCAATCCCGCTGTCTACACTGCCGTTCACAATAGCTGCAAAACCTGCCAGCTGAGCCGGTGTATAAAGATAAAAATCTGTATCTGTCTCATTATACCAGGAGACATCTACCGCGCCGTCCCATCTGGAAAGATTGTAATATTCTGCAATAACAGTTGCATCTTTACCTTTATCTGCATCCAGATTCGATCCCTGAACAACCGCATAATTATCTTCCGGTGCCTCAAAGGTATATGCATATTCTCCCGATTCCAGTTCGCTGATCTCAGCAAAACCGTAAGTCTGTTTTCCGTCCGATCCTGTGTATAAATATCGGACGGTAGCGATGTCATAACCTGATACTGCAGCAAAAATTCCCGTAACAGCATGATCGGAACTGCTGACAGCCTTCACCGCAGTCTCAGCAACATTTGCTGTTTCAGTCTCTTCTGCAGACGCAATACCCGGCGGTATGGAAATCATACTGACGATCATGCAGATTGCCAGTATGCAGGAGACAATTCTTTTTCTTTTCATAACACTTCACCTTCCTCTCTGATGCCAACCGTACGAAGCGGGATACAGCTTCGCACTTTTTTTCCGTTTATTTCCAGTTCCACTACTTTTACTTTCAATCCGTAAATTGCCCGAATCAGTTCCTCCGTCAACACTTCTTCCACTGTACCATCAGCCAGAATATGATGATCTTTGATAGCCAGTACATGGGTTGCGTACTGCAGTGCATGCTCCGGATTATGGGTTGACAGCAAAATCGTGTAGCCCTGCCCGGCCATCTGCTTGACATTATCCATGACCATCTGTTGATTACCATAGTCAAGATTGGCAGTCGGTTCATCCATAATCAGAAGACGCGCTTTCTGTGCCATCGCCCTTGCAAGCATCGTCAGCTGACGCTCTCCTCCGGATATCTCATTGATCCCCCGCTGAGCCATGTAGCCAATACCGAGATAGTCGATGGCCTCTCTGGCAGTCTGAATCTGTTCTTCTCCCGGTGAGGAAAGCGGCGAAAGCGAACCCGTTGTTCCCATCAGCACAGAATCCATGACCGTATAGTTGAATGCAGGCTGTTCCGACTGAGGGATATAAGCTGCCAGACGGGCCAGTTCTTTGCGGGATAATCCCTTGATATTTTTTCCTCCAAGAAATATTTCACCCTCGTAATTTTTCAGAAAACCCAGCACACATTTAAACAGCGTACTTTTTCCTGCACCATTGGGTCCCAGCAAAGCAATCAGTCTTCCCTCACCGATATGAAAATTCAGATCCTCCAGGACGGGCTGCCTGCCTTTACCATAGGAGAATGAAAAATGATTCACCCTAAGCACTCTTTTTTCCACCTCCCGTTACGATCAGATAGATAAACAGCGGCGCACCCACAAAAGATGTCAGGATACCCAGCGGCAGCTCTGCCGTTGTGATGATTCTGGCAATATCATCCACAAACAACAGGAAAGCAGCACCGAACAACATGGTTGCAGGCACCAGCCTCCGGTAATCATATCCAAAAAGAATCCTGCAGAAATGCGGAATTACAAGACCTACCCAGCCGATCATTCCCGAAACGGAAACGGATGCAGCAGTGAGCAAAGTCGCACATAAGATCACGATCAGGCGCAGTGCCGTAATGTTGATACCCACTGATTTCGCCGTGTCTTCTTCCACTGTCAGCAGATTCAGTCTCCACCGCAGACAGATCAGTACAATGGATCCTAAGGAGATTGGAATAACAATGAACTTCAGGTCTTCTACTTTAATAGATGAAAGCATGCCCATCAGCCAGTAGGTAATAGCCGGCAGCTGTTCCTCCGTATCCGCCACCAGTTTAATAAAACTTGTTCCTGCGGAAAAAAGTGAGGAAACAACCATTCCTCCTAAAATGAGAGCCAGCGTTTCATTTGTTTTGCTGAAACGACTGATAAAATAAGCAAAAGACACAGCCACCAGTCCCAGGCAAAAGGCGCTCGCAGTAATCATAAAGTAGCCCGCACCGGCAAGAATTGCAATCGCAGCACCAAATCCGGCGCCTGTAGAAGCACCAAGGATATCCGGTGATACCATTGGGTTACGGAACATCCCCTGATAACAAACACCTGCCAGGGAAAGCGACGATCCGATCAATGCCGCACAGCAGATTCTGGGAAAACGGATCAGAAAAAGGACATTTTCAGCCGAAAGATCCCATGTTCGCTCCATATCAACAAACGGTAACCTCGAAATCAGAACCCGTACATAATCGTGAACAGATAACGAGTAGCGTCCCATGACTGCGGATCCCAGAAAGATCACGATAAAAACGATAACAAGGATCACAAATCTCCGTCTGTATATTTTATCTTCCGGTGCTTTCATCCGTTTGTTCTCCATCTGCGCCATCCTGCAAAATGTAATAGGTTTTATTCACAGGATCATAATAAACCTCGCCCATATGCTCCATATTTTCCGGCAGTTCCTCCTGATTCTGAAGGTCTTCATCAGAAAAGCTTATTGCCGGAGTGCTGTCCTGTGTATTTTCCGCCTGCACGGAACTCTCCGCATCAATCTGTACATTCCAGTGCAGAATCAGCGCAAGCATAATACCCACAGCGAGAATCAGCATAACATCAGACAGGTTGGACACATAAGACATCGGATTCAGGTCTTCCCCATCATTAAAATGATTTCTTCGTCTTCTTTTTACTCTGCTCATTTTTCAGCCACCATATCTACTGTACAATCCAACAACGTCTCAAAATCAAACATATACGCTGTATACCAATGCTTCCGGATCGTATGGATCACCAGGCAGACACCCGCTGCCACCAGACCGGCAATCGTTGTATCAAAAGCTGTCAGCATGGAAACAGACAGGGTATAGGTATCACCTTTTCCCAGTGCGATAATACCCGGACCCAGCGGAATCAAGGTTCCCAGCAGGCCTGCCATGGGTGCCAGTTTGGAAACAATCCCTGTCCATTTCAGGATTGCCTCGTAGTGAGCCTGCTCTTTTTCATAAAGATTATCCGCCAGAGACTCCAGCATCAACCTGGAAAAATCCGGATGTTTTGTCAGCTCCAGCAAAGCTTCCTTCTGTCGCATCAGAAGCCCGCTGTCCGTAATCACCTGTTCCAGTGCTTTGTGAGAATGCTTCATCTGATCCAGCAGTGCAGGAAGAGACCTGCACAGATGGCGTCGTTCACTGATTGCCTCCACAATAATCCAGCCAATACAAAATGCCGAAAAGGCAATAAATATAAGCAAAATGACCATGACCGGATTTTTCAGTGATGAGGCTACCGTTCTTAATATTGTTTGTAAAAGTGATAATTCCATATGTATATTCCTTTCATCCTTGTTCATTGGAGTATTTACCTGTGTACAGATATGTAAAACTCCTTTTTAAACGTATGCGATAGGATACGTATCCTGAAATGCCGCCAAGCACTGCGATGCCGAGCATCCCCAGACCGGTAAACAGCAGGAGTATGTCATTTTCTTCCTCTTCTTCTACCTTTACCTCTGTAATGTTCCGATCTGCCTTTGCTTCAGCCGGAATACTGTCCTGCAGTTTTGCCAGCTGCTGTAAAGCATCCCCCGTCAGGGCATATGCCACTGCCTGATCTGCTGCATCAGGCAGTTCTTTCATCTCCAGCGCTTCTCCATCCGTCTTCACCATTTCTTCCGGCGCCTGCTCCTCCTCAGGATCAGACGAAACTGCGTGTTCTTTCAGATTCACATTGCCTTTGTTTTCTCCATCTCCTTCTTCCTTCTGACCGGAAGCGGCGAGGCCTCCCTGGCCTGCCTGTCCCGCAGAAGAACCCTCGGATTTCTGTTCGGAAGATTGCTGCTGCCCCGGTTTTTCCTCCTGACCGGAAGACTCCGGCTGCTCATCCGAAGAAGGTTTATCCGGATTGGACGGTTCTGAAACGCTGCTTTCCTGATCATTTTTTTCCCCGCCTCCGTTTTCACTGACCTGCACCGTCGTCAGCTGGCTCAACGTTGATCCACTGGAATTCTTCAGTTCCTGAGAACCGATGCCGGCAGTCAGAGAAGCCTCTCCCTCTCCGATAATGCTGTAGGAAATTGTCACATTGGCCACATCAGAATACTCAGACGCTTCAATTTTTATCTTGTCAATGCGAAGAACTTCTTCATTCGTAGACTGCAGATCCAGATATTCGGAGAGCATATCCCTCATATCTTTGTTATAAACATCCTTTATCGTCAGTGTCACCTCATGTGAGCCCAGTGATCCGTCAAAATCTTCCGGAGTCTCCCCGATACTCGGTACGCCGTTTAATGTAATGTAAACTCTGCTGACATACTTTGCACTCTCACGGGTCATGCATTCAGTAGGTTCTGTCTGCCCGAATAAGAGTCGGAAGCGGCTGCCCGTGCTCATATAAGAAAAGTCCGGTCCGATGTGTTCGAACTCTTCATTGAAAGATGCCCAGTTGTCTTCCAGAGTCAGCATTGGTTCCACTTCCTTACAATCATTCCATGCCTGTTCAAAGGTATACCCTTCGATCTTTGTATAATCAGGAACCTCTTCCGTCACGATTTCGTCACCCTTCTGCACCTGCTGCAGCCTGGTTCCATAGATGATTGTCCGATGTCCTGCCAGATCGTTGAAATAATATCTGGTTTTGAACAGAGAATCCCTGTCAAAAGCCGTCCATATCCCCTGCGCATCCACTACATAGAACAGGATGTTATAGATATCTCCATAATAAATATCAGAATAGGACAGCAGATCTGAAATCAAAAAACCATGTGCCGCATCTACAATTGCTGTATATTCATTGTCAAAAGTGCCGCTGCTGAAATAGGAATAGGCTTCTTCATAAATCGGAAGCGCCTGCTCCAGCTCACTCCAGTGGTATGTTCTCACTGTCACATAATCAGTCAGATCCATACCGTAATATCCTACACAAACGCTCAGCGTATCTGTAACACTATCTGATTTCACCTGAAGCGGAACAACCAAAAAGGAAAATGCACATACCGACGCAATCAGCACTGCCAAAATTCTTTTTTTGTGAAACATATCTCTGCCTTTGCTTTTTTATTTATTTTTAAAGATTGAATTCGCCATCATTTCTCCGGCTTCTTCCTCAGAAAGATCATAATGCCAGAAAAGACTGTAGTACTCCTGAGCAACCTCAATCATGTCATAATCATTATAGATTTCCGGATAAACCAGCTGCCCGCACCACCATACACCGAGAACCATATTCACCGAAGGCGGCGAGGACATCCAGCAATAGGGTAATCCCGGAATCTCATAATAATTATCCTCCTGAATTGCTCTGACCTCGGACCACTCGTTTGTCTTCACATCATCATATGGACCACCCTCTGTAAACAGGATGATATCCGGATCCTCCACATAGACGCTCTCCATATTGATGGTTGTTCCGCCGCCGCGGTCTGTAACCGTATCGGGAATGATTGCATTCTTTGCTCCGATCAGATCCAGCACCTGAGACTGAGACGATTCATCCGCATTCACCGCCAGACCTGTCACACCTGTACCATACATCACCCGCTTTTTATCCTCTTCCGGAATCAAAGCCCTCTTTTCTTCTGCCATGGCAAGGGTTTTTTCCACAAATGCGGCCAGTACTTCGGCTTCTTCCTCCTTTCCGAGTATCTTTCCCAGCTCTCTGTATGCATGAGGCATCTGCTCCAATGTTGCCTCATAAAATACAGTCGGGATATTGGTCTGGCGCTGTATGGATGCCATATCATCCTTAATCGTCAGCTTTCTGTCGCCAACATCGATGATGAGCTGAGGCTTTGCCTCCATCAATGCCTCCAGATTCAACGTGGATTTACTGCCATAGAATTGCCCGAAGGTTGGCAGATACCACATTTCTTCCGGGAAAAAAGGCCGCTGCATTGTACTCGGACTTGCGCTTAACCCCACCATCATCTCCGGAGCCAGCGTCATCAGAAACATCTGCGCAGTCGCACCGCTCGGAGCGATCTTCGTAATCGTTTCCGGCATTTCAACCTGTCTTCCGGTATCATCCGAAACAATTTTGGTCACTACGCCCTCATTGGGATCATATTCCGGTTTTTTGCTGCATCCTGACAGACAGAATGAGCCACACACGATCAGCATCAAAACTATCGAAATCCACCTTTTTTTTATCTTTTTCATACACTCTCCTTTATAATCTATCCAAATAATACTAACAAAGTTAAAAATAACATTAACAAAACTAAACAAAATAAAATCGATTCAAACAGTATTATTCAGCATTATTATACATATTCCTGCACTACTTTTCAATCATAAAAATGCATTTATTTATACAAAATATAAATAAACTAAATAAATATAAACAAAACGAAAAAGACAACCGATCAGAACGGTTGTCTTATTACTGAATTTCTTATTGACTTTTTCTCTGCAATCCATGTAAAATAATTACATGATTTACTATATTTCAGATTTACACATTTACAATCAGGTGTCTCTCACAGACAAGGACTGCCGGCCATTCGATACACTGGAAGAAATGCACAACTGCATAATCCGGAAATGGAACGCCCGCGTGACCAATGATGATCTGGTCATTGTCCTCGGGGATCTCTCCAACGCAGACGCGAAGCTCACAAATGAATTTTTAAAGCAGCTTCATGGGCGCATTGCCCTGTTGATTGGAAATCATGATCATTACGTCGATGATCCGGAGTTTGACCGTTCCCGATTCGAATGGATCGATGAATATCGTGAAATCCTTGACAAAGAACGTCATGTCATTTTATGCCACTATCCGGTCATGTTCTATAATTATCAGTACAAAACTCTTGCGGACGGTTCGCCGATGACCTATATGCTCTACGGTCATCTCCATGATTCCATGGATGAAGGCATCCTGCACCACTTTCAGAATGAGCTGCGGCAGATCCGCCGCACAATCAAGCGTACCGGCAGGACCATCAACACGCCAAGCCACATGATCAACTGTTTCTGTATGTTCTCAGACTACACTCCGCTGACGTTGGATGAGTGGATTGAAAATGATCGCAGACGCAGATCTACGGTTGACTGTCTGTCTGAGTAAAATGAACTTTGTTCCCGGTTGTGTATAACGAGATAAACATCCCCCCCGTAATGATGCGGCTGGCCATCTCTTTGTCCCGGAAGATAAATCCGGACAGATCCTGGACCCCGAACTCAAACAGTACCGGTGCCATCGGGGTAGCCGGCCCCACAATTGTCGTATATGCATGCTCCGACAGCTTCAGGAATCGGGGCAGCGTTTTTTGCACCACACTTCCACAGGTAATGAAGACATAATCCGACTCCGGCAGGATATAATCCGCAGCCAGCAGCGGATAATCGCCTTCCAGTAATCCATCATCCAGAATCTTCAGATCACAGAACGGATCGAACAGTTTTTCCAGATAGGGAAAATGGCCTACAACCGCAACCTTTTTATTACGGATTGCTCTCTGGTAAGCAATAAACGGATCATTTAACCGATCCTCTGAATGATTGGTTTTTCCAAGTCGGATTCCATTCTTTGCACACATTTCCTCTGAATTATAATAACAGTTGATTGCTGCCGCTCCCAGAGATGCCTCAGGTAAATTCCATGACTTGACACAGGCCGCCAGATCCTTTAACGGGCAGTTTCTCCAGTCCTTGTTATATAAAGTCATTACCGATTCTACCGGATACGACACGCCTACCGCGCAGGTGTTTTCTGTTGTCACAAATCCCCAGTCCGCCGTAACTCTCAAATCCTCCACTTTGATATAAGATGGAATCTCTTCTATCAATGCATCATATAATTCCCACATACTATCTCCTTTCCGCCGCGAAGCTGCTCCCGCACATTCTGCAGTACAGCATCCAGCTCTTCAATATGTTCAAGATCCTTTTTCTCCCTGTCCGTCGTCGTCAGCACTTTGTGCATGCCGCCATTTTTGATTACGATCCGTCTGTCTGCATTCAGCGCCAGAAGCGGATCATGTGTGGAAAGAAAGACAATCTTCTCCTCTTTGGCCAGAAGCGTAATTGCTTCTCTGCGATTGATACCCGCATTCTCAATCTCATCAATCAGCACAATAGGCGACGCGCTCATAAAGGCGGTGTCCGCAATCATCAGCGCCCTGGACTGCCCGCCGGAAAGCTGAGTAATCTTTGTCTCCTTTACAAATCGTTCCCCGGCCAGCTCGTTGGCGGCCTCAAAACACTGCTGCACCGTTTCCGGAATATTGTAACTCATGCGGCACTTTGCATGCATGGTCAGAAACTCCCCGACTGTCATATCCATGACAAAATTCATGTTCTGGGACAACTGCGCCACCAGGCTTCCACCGATCTCATACCGGATGTCATCACTGACCGGCTCTCCGTTCAGAAAGATTTTCCGCTTTGTCGGCGTATCCCCCTGTGCCAGACATTCAATATCTTCCAGCAGGCGGCTTTTTCCTGAACCGGTCGGTCCCACGATACTGATAATCTCACCCGGGCGCATGCTGAGCATCATCTCTTCCGGTTCCTGATACTTATTCTGTCCCCCCTGAATTGTGAGAGACCGCACCTCTACTTTCACCGGCGGTTTCTGAGGCAGAATCGTAATGAGCTGCTGCATCTCCTCCGGTTCATCCTGAATTTCCTTTGAAAAATCCATACGCTGAATCATACCAAAAGAATGTGCCGCACCAATCTTGGTTTCTCCCGTACAATATGCACAGATGGCTGCCGGTGTCGTGAAACGAAGCTTTTTGCCTCTCACGGAAGTCAGCTCCATCGCCTCCATAATATGACGGGACAGCAGATACGCCCCCTGTCCGGTGATGCCGTTTACAAAGATTACCTTTGCCCCCGGATTCACCGTCTGAATATTATACGCAAACACTTCCCGCTCAGCCTGCGACACAATATCTCCCTTCGTCACCACGACAATATCTGCAAATTTCAGCATCGGCCCGATTTTTTTCGGCGTATTAATACCTGCCAGATTGTCAATCACACAGACCGCCAGCACACCCTTGATATACGGCGAACAGCGGTTGCAAAGTCCTGCGCTTTCCGTGAACAGGTAATCCATCTGATTCTCCATGCCCCAGTCTACGGCATCCTCGATATTGCAGACAAAAAAATGATCCGGACAGATTTTTCCTGAAAAACCAATTCTCACCGGAATATCATTTTCTTTATACCGATACTGGTCGAAGGAAGTCAGACAGTCAAATTTTACCACACCCGCCATTTTTTTCTCTTCCCGCAGACATTCTATAACCTTCAGTATAACTGAAGTCTTACCGGACGATGGCGGACCGGCAAAAGTAACCAGCTTCATAATGATGTATCCTTTCTCGTTTTTGTATATTAAACTCAATTATACAATTTAATACTGAATAAAACAATATAAAAAAGGCACGCCGGCTTTTATAATAGCCGGTGCACCTTTCTGCAATATCTCATATCCGTTAAAAACATATCTTCTACCGAAGAACAAGACCTCTTCTGCGCTTGCGCACCGTGTTGTTTTTCTCCTCTTCTTCCTCCTCTTCAACAAAGGCCATCCTGCACAGTGCCCAGGCCATCACATTGCCTGCCACCATATCCAGTACGGAATGCTGCTTCAGAAACACAGTGGACAGAATGATCAGACCGCTGAATACATAAAACACATATCTTATCCAGGGCTTTTCTCCGACCAGTCTGCTTCTGGAGAAAAACATGGCAATTACGGCACTTGTAAACACATGAAGGCTGGGAAATACATTGGTACAGGTATCTGCCCTGTAAATCAGCGAAGTCAGCCAGGTAAAAAGATTGCGGGAAGCATCCAGATCCGGTCTGAGATGGATGCCGTTGGGAAATACAGTATAGATAATCAGTGCTATGGTCATGCCGCCAAACATAACCCCCGCAAACCGGTAAAACATGCCGTCCTCTTCCTTCAGCATAAACCACAGAAAACTGCCGGCCACATAAGCGAACCAGAACAGGTACGGCACAATAAAATATTCACAAAAAGGAATCATATGATCCAGTTTGCACTCAATCAGATAGTACCTGTCCTGTACAATATGTTCCAGAGTAAAAAACCATGGAAAATAAATCAGCATATAAAGAAATACCCATGGTTTCCTGCCTGCTCTTTCCCGCAGGTTTTTCCAGTTCATAATAACCCCTCTTTCAACATTACAAAATCGCAGCGGTTCAGAATCCGGTCTGAAATGTGATCCGTCTCCGGACAGGTCCGCCCTCTGAACCATTACAGTATCATTTTTAATTTGCGTCTCTCACATAATACGTTAAATTCATTCAAATGTCCACATATTTCTCCATCCGTATGTACACAAACTTTCTGATCTGTCCGGAAAGTGGCTGTGGTACACTTTATCATATGAACTCCCTTCAGCCGGGTATGCCTTCCGAAAAGTGCATAAATCAGTACTTTAACCAGATGCAGCCGGTTTCCGGATGTGACCACACAAAGATCAAACTGTCCATCCTGACCGTCTGCATGGGGAGCCATGCGAAATCCTCCGCCCTCCCTCGGCTGCACGTGAATCGATATGTATCTTACCTGATCCAGATCCAGTGTCCTTGTCCCATCAAGAACAACCTGTACAGAAAACGGTTTCTCCCTGAAAATCTTCCGGATTCCCACACCAATATACGCCATCCGGCCCAGATGCAGGCGATTGAAAAAGCCCTTCATGGGACTGATCTGAACCCCTTCGCATATCCTGGCATCAAGTCCGAGTCCGCTGCTGACAATAAAACGCCGCTGCTGCAGCTCACCCTGAATATAGGAAATCACTCCGTAATCCAGCCAGGCAACCCTTCTGCGCTTCAGGATATGTTTCAGACGTATCACTGCATGCCGTGAAAGATGATTGCTCCTGGAGAAATCATTGCCGGAGCCTCCCGGAATAAATGCAATCGCTGCCTGAGCTGAAATATTGACACCGCTGACCACATCTCCCAGTGTACCGTCCCCTCCAATTACCACTATGGTCTTCTCCCCGTCTTTCTCCCGACTGCCGGTCAGCTCCGCCGCCAGCTTTGTCGCATGCCCCGCATATGAGGTCATAAAAGCCTCATACTCTATATGATGCCTGTCCAGATAATTCTTACAGTCACGCCAGACAACCGCAGCTTTCCCGGAGGAAGCCAGCGGATTGATAATAAAATAGTACTTTTCCATCACTTATCTCTCCATGCCAAAACCCGTCGGAACCGATACACTGTCCCGGCTCCGGCCATTCCCGTCATGCTTCAGTTCCCTTAGTCCTTACTGACACTTAGTATATCATACACCTGAAAAGATTCATAATAAATTTTTCGGAAACTTTTTCGCCAAAATATAAATTTTTTCTGAAAAAGTTCTTGACATTTCAGCAAACAAAGGATATACTAAACAGGCATTCAGCGAGACGCTTTTCAGAAGCCGGCTGATGTGTACATGGGGTCTTAGCTCAGCTGGGAGAGCATCTGCCTTACAAGCAGAGGGTCATAGGTTCGAGCCCTATAGGCCCCATCATATGGCGGAATAGCTCAGTTGGCTAGAGCATACGGTTCATACCCGTAGTGTCGAGAGTTCGAATCTCCCTTCCGCTATTTCAGGTTCACGTTTGATGCGTGGACCTTTTTTTGTAACTGTTCAGATTCAGTACACAATCATGATGCATATACAGGATTAAAAGGAGGCAATTTATGAGAATTGGTATGGGTTACGATGTTCATCGTCTTACAGAAGGACGTGATCTGATTCTTGGCGGTGTTTTAATTCCCTTTGAAAAAGGACTTCTGGGACACTCTGACGCCGATGTGGTGGTCCATGCCATTATGGATGCACTGCTGGGTGCCGCTGCGCTCGGCGATATCGGTCAGCATTTTCCTGATACGGATCCTCAGTATAAGGGAATCTCCAGTATTCTCCTGTTAAAGCATGTGGGAACACTTCTTGAGGAACACGGCTTTACCATCGGCAACATTGATGCCACCATCATTGCACAGCGTCCCAAACTGGCTCCCTACCGTCCTGCCATGGTGAAAAATGTGGCAGAAGCCCTTGGTATTTCGGAGAATCAGGTCTGCATCAAGGCAACCACAGAGGAAGGGCTGGGATTCACAGGACGTCAGGAAGGCATTGCCGCCCAGGCAATTACCTTACTTGTATAAAATTTTTAAATAATTTCAAAAATTCTGCTTGACATCATAAAACTTTTACGTTATACTGTAACAGTCGTCAGCGATGGTAACCCGCTGGAGACGCATGATGAGGGGTCTTAGCTCAGCTGGGAGAGCATCTGCCTTACAAGCAGAGGGTCATAGGTTCGAGCCCTATAGGCCCCATCATATGGCGGAATAGCTCAGTTGGCTAGAGCATACGGTTCATACCCGTAGTGTCGAGAGTTCGAATCTCCCTTCCGCTATTTCAGGTTCACGCTTGATGCGTGGACCTTTTTTTGTAGCTGTTCAGAGCCGGGCAGATTCAGACAATAACAGATGCGGCGAATGTCTGTACCTCAGAGAGATTCCGTCAGATATATGTGACTTTTCGACACAATATTCCATTGTATCTAACAGATTTCTCACATTTTCTTCTGTTTTTCATCAATTTAACCATATTTAAAACTTTCTCCCGGTTCCAGGCATCTATATATCGTAAATATTTCGTAATATTTACGTAATATTTACAAAAATATATATACGACAGGAGGTAATGAATGATTACGCGAAAACAGAATATCCTGCACTCGTTTTTCGGTGCGGCCATTCTGCTGCTGCTCCTGGGATTGAGCAGTGTAAGCGCTTCTGCAGCCACCATAACACGTGATACGGATTCTTCATTTAACGATGTGGCAATCGCTCAGGTCAACAGTTATGTAAACGTCAGAAGCAAAGCATCCACCAGCGGAAAGATTGTCGGCAAAATGTACAACAACAGTGCCGCTGTCATCAAAAAATCCGTAAAAGGGGAAGGCGGTACCTGGTATTACATAACTTCCGGTTCCGTAAAAGGTTACGTAAAAGCATCCTATTTTGCTACAGGTTCTTCTGCTGCAAAAATTGCTGCTGAAACCGGCACACCTTCCGCAAAGGTTACTGCTTCCGGGCTGCGCCTGAGAAAAAGCGCCACCACAAGCAGTTCAATTTTAACGGTACTGCCCCAGAGCACTACCGTAAAACTTGTGAAGAAAAATGTTTCCGGAAAGGATGGACTGACTTTCTCGAAAGTAAAGGTCACCAAAAACGGAAGTACTCAGACAGGCTATGTTGCACAGGACTACATTAATTTCTGTGTATCCATGAAAACTGCTGCTGCGGTCAACACAGGAACTTCCTCAGGAAGCAGTTCCGGCAGCAGTTCATCTTCCGGCAGCACAGGCAGTACATCTTCTTCCGGCAGTGCATCTTCCACCGGCAGTTCCTCTTCCTCAACAGGAGCTTCCATCGTGGCAGCTGCCCGGAAATATGTAGGCATCCTGCCTTATGTATGGGGCGGAACCAGCCTGAAGAGCGGTGCGGACTGCTCCGGTTTCACACAGTCCATTTACAAACTGTATGGAATCAGCATTCCCAGAACATCATCTTCTCAGGCTTCCGGCGGACGTTCCATCAGCCGCAGCCAGCTGCAGCCCGGGGATCTTGTATTCTATAAAAACGGCGGAAGCTCCATCTGCCATGTGGCTATTTATATGGGAAACGGAAAAGTTGTTCACGAGGCAAATTCCAGAGATAATTGCAAAATCTCCAGTATTGACTACGATACTCCCGTAAAATACGTCACTTACCTGCGCTAAAGCAGCAAAAAAGCTAAAGGCACTAAAAAAGACCGGACAGGGAATAAAGCTTCTTACTACTCTCCTGTCCGGTCTGTTTCACTTATTTCCCGTCAGTGCGGTCCGCAGTTTCCGTATAGGGCCGTACATACACCTCAATGAGATAGATCATCGCCACAACAACAGCGCAGCAGATGAAAGTCGATACGTAAAATGATGACTGACCGGCATACATAAAATCCAGTATTTTCGTTTCACTGGCCAGCACCGCAGCCACATTAGATGCCATGTGCATTACGACCGGCGCTTTCAGGCTGCCATACCGTTCATATACATAGCACATCAGGAATCCAACGATAAACGCATAAATTCCCTGCACCAGATTGCCATGAAGCAGTGCAAACAGCAGCGACGCCCAGATTATAGAACCGATAACGGAATTAAATTCCCTGAATCTTCTGTAAACAAGCCCGCGAAACAGTAATTCCTCTGCAGCCGGCGCAATCACGCCCAGTCCGATCAGTTCCGGCAGAATACCGGTGCTGTACAACGTCCCCGCCGCTTCCGCATAGCTTTCTGAAGATTCGACCAGCCCGCTCATGGAAATCATATTGGAAGCTGCCACACAGGAAGCTGCCCCGGCCACAATCAGGATTGCGTACAGAACCGGAGGAACCTTCCCATGCACCACCTCATACCCCAGCACCCGGTCCTGATCCAGATCTTTCCGGTGCATACGCCAGAATACCGGTATCAGAATCACATATCCCAGTATCATGGCCCAGAAGCTCAGCACATCCATGTGTTCCATGGTGGACGACATCACCTGGCTCATAAATTCCCCGGTACTGTCACCTGACATCTGAAAAAAGCCCTCTTTCGCATAATAAACCAGAATAACAGCTGCAGAAGCCAGGTTCTGCAGAATCAGATAGACCAGCACCGGTGTCATGCACCGCCAGGGAGTCCCCCGTTTTCTCATTCCTTCATTCATGAATCAGAATCAACCTCTTGTTCCGATGGTTGCAATATCAATCGGTGTCAGAACATCCTGAACATTTTCCAGACTGGTTGCCAGTGCATTGGCCGTATCCATGGAAGTCAGTACGTTAACGCCGGTTTCAATAGCATTTCTTCTGATAATGAAACCATCGTTGGATTTTTCGCCCTTGCTGGGGGTATCCACAACGAAATCAATATGATGATCCAGAATCAGGTCCAGAATATTGGGAGATTCCATCTCCACCTTATTGATGGGAATTGCAAATACACCGTTTTTATTCAGCACACGGGCTGTACTGGAAGTTGCAAAAATGGTATATCCCAGCTTTTTGAAACGTTTTGCCATCTCAACAGCTTCCATCTTGTCGGAATCATTTACCGTAATAACCATCTGCTTCGTCTTGGGCAGATCATATCCCGCACCGATAAACGCCTTGTACAGCGCTTCGTGGAAGGTTTTGGCAATACCCAGAACCTCACCGGTGGATTTCATCTCCGGACCAAGACCGATATCAGCGCCGCGGATCTTCTCAAAGGAAAATACGGGCATCTTGATCGCGATGTAATCCGCATCAGGCTGCAGGCCGGGCTCGTATCCCAGTTCACGGATGGTTTTGCCCAGGATTACCTGTGCAGCCAGCTTCACAATAGGAATACCCGTCACCTTGCTGATATAGGGAATGGTACGGCTGGAACGGGGATTTACCTCGATGACAAACAGCTCATCCTGATATACGATAAACTGAATGTTGATCAGACCCTTTACATGCAGAGCTCTTGCCAGCGCTCTGGTGTATCGGGCGATCAGCTTGATCATTCTGGGAGTCAGATTCTGGGGCGGATATACGGAAATACTGTCACCGGAGTGAACGCCGGCTCTTTCCACATGTTCCATAATACCGGGAATCAGAATCTCCTCGCCGTCACATACCGCATCCACCTCTACCTCACGGCCGGTCAGATACTTGTCGATCAGAATCGGGTGTTCCTGTGTGGTACGGTTGATGACTTCCATAAATCTGCGGATATCATCATCGTTAATGGCAATCTGCATGCCCGCACCGCCCAGTACGTAGGACGGACGGATCAGTACAGGATAACCCAGACGATTTGCCACTTCAATGGCTTCCTCGCAGGTAAATACGGTATCACCGGCCGGTCTGGGAATACAGCATTCTTCCAGAATCTCATCGAAACGTTCACGGTCTTCTGCCGCATCCACATCGTCCGCGGAGGTACCGAGAATGGGCACGCCCATCTTCATCAGATCTTCCGTCAGCTTGATGGCCGTCTGTCCGCCGAACTGTACAACAGCGCCGTCGGGATTTTCCAGACGCACGATGCTTTCCACATCTTCCGGCGTCAGAGGCTCGAAATACAGCTTGTCTGCAATATCGAAGTCGGTGGAAACCGTCTCCGGGTTGTTGTTTACAATGATGGTTTCGTAACCCATATCGCGGAATGCCCATACGCTGTGTACGGAACAGAAGTCAAATTCAATACCCTGACCGATACGGATGGGACCGGAACCGAGAACCAGAATCTTCTTCCTGTCACTGTCGGGAACCGCTTCATTTTCCCCGTCAAAGCAGGAATAGTAGTAAGGAGTTGCCGCATCAAATTCGGCAGCACAGGTGTCAACCATCTTGTATGCTGCAATGATGCCGTTATCGTAACGCATCTGTTTGATCTCATCACGGGTTCTGCCGGTCAGTCTTGCAATCACGCGGTCCGGATATTCCATGCGTTTTGCTTCTTTTAAGAGAGCCGGTGTCAGGCGTTCATTCTTCAGTCTTGCTTCCATCTTCACCAGATTGTTGATCTTGTCGATGAACCACAGATCAATCTTTGTAATCTCATGAATCAGAGAAGGCTCAAAGTTTCTTCTCAGTGCTTCCGCAATGCAGAAGATCCGTCTGTCATCCACGCGGTACAGCTTTCTTTCCAGTTCCGCATCGTCAATCCGTGCAAATTCCGGATATTCCATATCGTAGATATTCTGTTCCAGAGAACGCAGCGCCTTCATCAGCGCGCCTTCAAAATTGGTACAGATGGACATAACTTCACCGGTTGCCTTCATCTGGGTGGTCAGAGTTCTCTTGGCATGGATAAATTTATCGAAAGGCCATTTGGGAATCTTTACCACACAGTAATCAAGGGTAGGCTCGAAGCTTGCATAGGTCTTGTGGGTGATGGCATTGGGAATCTCATCCAGTGTGTAGCCCAGCGCGATCTTGGCTGCCACCTTGGCAATGGGATAACCGGTTGCCTTGGAAGCCAGTGCGGAAGAACGGCTTACACGGGGATTTACCTCGATGACACAGTATTCGAAGCTGTCGGGCTTTAACGCAAACTGTACATTGCACCCGCCGGTGATCTTCAGTTCATTGATAATATTGAGAGAGGCAGAACGCAGCATCTGGTACTCTTTATCGCCCAGTGTCTGGGAAGGTGCCACAACGATGGAATCACCGGTGTGTACGCCCACAGGGTCCAGATTCTCCATATTACAGACGGTGATGCAGTTGCCTGCCGCGTCACGGATTACTTCGTATTCGATCTCTTTCCAGCCGGAAATGCATTTCTCCACCAGTACCTGACCAACACGGCTCAGACGGAGACCATTGGACAGGATATCCATCAGTTCTTTTTCATTGTTTGCAATACCGCCGCCGGAACCGCCCAGCGTATAGGCAGGACGCAGTACTACAGGATAACCGATGGTATTGGTAAACGCGATCCCGTCGCGGACATTCTCCACAACCAGGGAAGGGGCGCAGGGCTCACCGATCTTTTCCATGGTTTCCTTGAACGCTTCACGGTCTTCAGCTTTTTTGATGGTCAGAGAGGTGGTACCGATCAGTTCCACGCCGGCTTCCTTCAGGAAACCGCACTCTTCCAGTTCCATGGCCAGATTCAGGCCCGCCTGGCCTCCCAGTGTGGGAAGCAGACTGTCCGGTTTCTCTTTTTCGATGATTTCCTTCAGCATGGGAACTGTCAGAGGTTCAATATACACATGATCCGCAATATCTTTATCTGTCATAATGGTAGCAGGATTGGAGTTAACCAGTACAACCTCCAGACCTTCCTCTTTCAGGGAACGGCATGCCTGTGTACCTGCATAGTCAAATTCTGCTGCCTGTCCGATCACGATAGGACCGGAACCGATTACCATTACTTTTTTAATATCTGAACGTTTAGGCATTTTTCTTTTCCTCCATCATCTTCATAAATCTATCGAACAGGAAGTCGGAATCCTGAGGGCCGGGGCAGGCTTCCGGATGGAACTGGGTCGTATAAATGGACTTCTTCAGGTAACGGATGCCTTCATTGGTACCATCGTTGACATTGGTGAAAGACGGCTCGGCATCAGCGGGAATGGATTTCTCATCCACCGCGTAGCCATGGTTCTGCGAAGAAATATAGACGCGGCCGGTAAGCATATCCTTGACCGGATGATTGCCGCCTCTGTGACCGTACTTCAGCTTGTAGGTATCGCCGCCCTGAGCCAGCGCCATCAGCTGATGACCGAGACAGATAGCAAAGATGGGTACATCGGAAGCTGCCAGTTTGCGGATCTCTTCAATAATGGAAGTGCATTCCTTGGGATCCCCGGGGCCGTTGCTCAGCATAATGCCGTCGGGATCTGCTGCCAGAATCTCTTCCGCTGTGGTAAACGCAGGGTAGATCGTCACTTCACAACCGCGTCTGTTCAGGCTTCCGGCAATATTATTCTTGGCACCGAAGTCCATCAGTGCCACCTTATAACCGTCTCCGGGCAGAACCTTTTTTTCGCTGCAGGTTACTCTGGCAACCACGCCTTCGGTGCGGTATGCACGGATACGGGGCAGAATTTCGTCCAAATTAAAAGACTCATCGGTAGTAATCATGCCATTCATGACGCCCTTACCTCTAAGTCTTTTCGTTAAAGCCCTGGTATCAATGCCGCTGATGCCGGGAATGTCATATTTTTCCAGAAAATTCTGGATTGTATCTTCACATCTGAAATTGCTGGGAACTTCAGCAAGCTCTCTGACGATAAAACCATCAGGCCATGCTTTTTCAGATTCCATATCCGCATAACAGATACCATAATTACCAATCAGGGGATAGGTCATAACGACAGCCTGCCCTGCGTAAGAGGGGTCTGTCAGTACTTCCAGATAACCTGTCATGGATGTATTGAATACGATCTCACTGATGGTTTCTCTTGTGGAACCGATACTGGTTCCTTCAAAAATGGTTCCATCTTCAAGAATGAGAAATGCTTTCATCTGGTGCCTCCATTTTCCTGAGCAGACCGGATACTATGCACAATAATTCATTTCTCCCTTTCATTACCGCAGTATACCGGCCGATACTCAAATTTTTTTCGAGTCTACCATAAAAGGGCCGATTATGCAAGCATTTTCCCGCAAGTTCTGCATAAAAACATCTCCGGAAAATATTTCCCGAAGATGCCGTTTCTTCCTATTAAAATTAATCAGGTATTCAAATTTATTTTTAGACAATAAATGCATTTTTTCGCATCATAAACTGTATAATATACACAATGTGAAATATTATGCATTTTATATGCATAATTATGCATATCATTATCGCAATTCCCCTGAAATCTCTTCCCGGACTGCTGCAAAACTGCTCCCATATTTTCTGTCAGAATTCCGCCAGTCCTTCCAGTGCCACATACAGCTGGGATATTCTGTACCAGGTACTGCGTCCTACAATACCATCAGGTGTCAGACCAAAGATCTGCTGGAATTTACGGACCGCTTCCTGCGTGCTTTCTCCGTAGATTCCGTCCACCACCACAGGAGGAATGGCCGTATAGACACTCCCTATGGAATTGAGCTGCTCCTGAATCGTGCGGACCGGCTGCCCGTAGGATCCGATATCCAGATTGTATCCCGGCCAGGAGTAAGGAAGCCCCGCCACTGCTTCGGCACTGTTGATATACATATCCGAACCGTAAAAATGGCGGATGATCTCAATGGCGGAATATCCCTGCTCCGCCAGGCTGCAGGATCCCCACTGGGTCATCCAGCCCGGACAGGAAACCCGGTTTCCGTCACAGTACTGAGTAAAAATAGGCTGCCTTACATCCGGCAGTGACAGGTAATTGTCAAAAATATCATCCACCAGCTGGCTGATGGTCTGGAAAATATTTCTCCTGTATATAAATTTCTGGTCATAGGCCGTGGAGGAAGTGATGGTGAAGTTGTATCCTTTATTGCGGTACCATTCCGTATAGACCCGGTTCATGGTAAAGGACTGGATCGCCAGAATATTGGCCACCAGCGCCTCCTCCGGCCAGGTGGCGTAGATCTCGCTGCTGGCAACATTTTTAATATAATCCCGGTAAGGAACATAATAGTCCGCTGCCGTGGTATCGCCGGGCACGCCGTCGTGAACGATCACATATTCCGGTACAACCACCTTGCTGAGAACAATCTCTCCGCTCTCATTCATGGGTTTGATCTCCGCTTCCGGAATTTTAGCAGGATATTCCCCGTAAAGGGTATGATCGGGAATGGAAATATCCACAGGCTCACCGCCCGGCTCGATAGGCTGCAGGCGGACCGGCTGGGTGGACAGAACGCCGGCCAGAATCTCCGATCCCTCAATGGTAACCGGCTCATACCCCGGTGCGCTGACGGTAATCTGATATTCCGAATAGGGCTGCAGCTCCTGCGGCTCCAGGCTCAGATCCACCGACGGGGCAGGCAGTGTGATCTGCTCCGTCTGCCCCGACCGGTCCGTTTTCAGTTCTTCAAGGATACGGTCGGGCTCCAGCTGAGAAGAAATATCCACCACCGCATCTTCAATGGGAAACTGATTCAGGCCGGAATTCACGTTCACACGGAGAAATCCGCTGTCCCCTTCCTGTGCAATTGAAAACATGGCGAAACTCCATGAGAAATATTTACTATTATTATATGAAACGACTCTGTCCCCGTCACTCCGGATCTGTCACAAACAGTTTGTTAATTGGTGTGAGTCATACTGGTCAGAAAATGATACAGCGCACCGATCAGATTGGAATCATTCAGATATCTGCAGGAAACCACATCCGCTTTCTGCCCCATCACCACCGGATAAGCCATATTATCGTAAATATACTCCAGATTTTTGCGGATCAGGTCCAGAAGCAGCGGCTGTCTGCTGATTCCGCCGCCGATGGCCACCTTTTCCGGATCATAGAAAATCTGAATGTTGTAGATCAGACGGGCCAGAGGCTTTGTAAATGCGTCAATGGCTTCGATCACCGCCTGATCACCTGCGTTGGCCCGCTCAAAAATCATCCTGCCGTTAAGCGTCTCCGGATCCGCATTCATGGCCTTTGCAGCCAGTGTTTTCAGTCCCACCGTTCCGCCCAGGTTCGCCATGTAGCTGCGCTCATCCGTCAGGTCATCTCCCACAATCAGGAAGCTCAGTTCACCGGCCGTAAAATTCCTGCCTTTATGAACGCGGCCGTCCTTGATAATGCCGCCTCCCACGCCGGTTCCCAGCACAATTACCACACCGTCCCTGCAGTCCTTCAGGCTTCCCATCCAGGCCTCCGCCAGTGCCGCGCATTTGGCATCATTTTCAATGCGGACCGGCACACCGCAGCGCGCCTCCAGCAGCTCCTGCAGATTGATGTCATGGACAAACTCCTGCAGATAGCCGCCGGTGTAAAAATACCCGCTGTCGCTGTCAATGGCTCCCGGTGCCGACATGGCTATACCACATACCTGTCCCTCATAGCGCCGGTAGATCGTTTCCAGAGTCTGCAGATAATCCTCCAGCCCCGTCAGCGGCGTAGGCACCTCACCCTTTTCAAGAATCGCCGTAGTTCCATCCATCAGGGCATACTTGATGAACGTACCGCCCACGTCAATAACCAGATAACGGTCCGTATTTTTCACAGTATTCAGTTTCATTACAATTATCCTCTTTTCATGTTTTTATGTAAATTCTTATGATGATATTGTATCAGAATACGGACAGACTGACCAGCGTTTTCCAGTCATCAATTTCCAATTACTGTTTCACCATATACACTTTTGTTCCGTACGGTTCCAGACTGAGCTCCCCGCATACCGTTTCACCGGTATCGGCATCTGTCATATCCCTCTTTATCCTGATAAGGGCTGGTTCGGACTGATAATTCAATACAAAGTAATAACGTGTACCTGCACATTTTCCTTCCTGCTGTTCACGCACTGCGATCTCACATCCTTCCGGCAGTTCCAGCTCATTGAGGTACGGCTCTGCAATTCCCGTATACTCCAGAAGCCTGCAGACCGTCTCCCTGGCAAATGCCGCACCAAGAGACAGGACTCTCCCCCGGCCGAATGTATTTTCGATCAGAGCCGGCTTTCCTTCATAATAATTCCCGGCAAAACGTCCCAGCACTTTTGCCTGCGGCCCCACCGGTTCCATAATATCATGGAATAGGGGAACCGGATACAATCTGCCGTTCCATTCCATATCCACCGTACCGTCCCAGGGGCCGAGGAATGTGAAATCCTTTACATCCGTGCCTGCAAAATCAGCAGCAGGTCCCGGCTGGGGCATCATAACACACTGTCCGTTTTCATCCTTGTAGCCGGTCCGACAGCCAAGAATCAGACATCCTCCCCTCCTCACATACTCCCGCAGAAGTTCAGCTTTTGTTCCGCTTAAAATCGCAGCATGAGGATAGAAAAGCACCTTATAGGCCAGCAGTTCCTCCACTTTCGTATCTTCCAGCAGATACAGATAATCAAAAGGCGTATGAGACAGCTGAAATCCTGCAAACAATTCCTTTTCGCTCTGTTTTTCCAGACGCTGATGCCATACATCCACATCGGCATCCCAGCAGTTGCTGTAATCCTTCACAACTGCCGCTTCTGCTCTGCAGCAGCTTCCCGCCACATCCTGAATCTTCTCTACCCGACGGTGAATCCGTCTGATCTCCTCCAGCTTGCGGTTGTCCCTGTTATCGTAATCAAGGATTCCGTGCCAGTAGATTTCAGTCCCTTTCGTGCAGGTTCTCCAGCGGAAAAAGCTGATATAATCAGCCCCGTGGGCAACGCTCTGCATCGTCCACAAAAATATCTGGCCCGGCTTTGGCGCAGCCGCTTCCATTCTGTTATTCCAGCCATTTGCCCCCGACTGCTGTTCCATAATTCCGAAATTGGGGCAGATGGAACGTACCTCCGTCAGATTTCTGCTCCATTTGCGGTCCCGCATACTCTGCGGATCCGGCTGTTCCGACAGGCAGTTGGCAAAATTCGGATAGGAATCGTATGTATATACATCAAGACACGTATTCTGCATTTTATGATTATCCAGATTGCCGAACATGCCGTTTGTCGTAATAAATACCTCTTCGCCCACGTATTTCCGGAGTATATCACTCTGCATTCTGCAGAAACGGATGGTACTTTCCGAAATAAAACGCTTGTAATCCAGATACTGATGCGGGTTCACCGAATCGTGGATCACATTCCGCGGTACATATACCTGATCCCAGGAGGTATAGGTCTGATTCCAGAAAACAGTTCCCCATGCTTCGTTGAGAGCTTCCAGAGAACCGTATCGATTTTTCAGAAACACCCGAAAGGCCTCCGTGTCGGCTTCCGAGTAAAATTCATCCACCTCACAGTTTAATTCGTTGTCAATCTGCCATCCTTCAATAGAAGGGTGACTCCCGTAATGTCTGCCCAGCTGATCCACAATCCGGGAACAGAACTTCTGATATACGGGGGAGTTATAATTGTAATGGCGTCTGGCTCCGTGGCGGTATGGCGTACCGTCTCTCCTGCAGTTTAGAATTTCAGGATATTTTTCCGACATCCAGGCGGGCGGAGTAGCCGTGGGGGTACCGAAAATCACCCTGATACCCGTTTCTTTGACAAGATCCAGAAAAGAATCAAAAAAGTCAAAGGTAAATACCCCTTCTTCAGGTTCAAATTTATTCCATGCAAATTCAGCAATCCGGATGGTCTCAATCCCTGCCTCCTGCATCCTCTGCAGATCTTCTCTCCAAAGCTCCGGATTCCAGTGCTCCGGATAATAGCACACCCCCAGTTTCAGTCTGTCCCATTTATAATTCTGTTTCTGCATCTTTTCTCCTTTACTGTATCGAGTATTCTTCATGTTCATATTCCGCCGGAATCGAAAAGCGGATCCGGGTTCCTTCCCCTGAATGGCTGTCAATCTGCAGTGCACTGTCTTCACCGTAATACAATACCAGCCGCCGGTAAACATTTTTAATACCAATGGACTGATTTTCATCCTGCATCCTGCACTGCTCCAGAAGCACCTGACGCTCTTCCTCCGTCATTCCGATCCCGTCATCCTCCACCAGAAAGAACAGTCTTTCTTCCCATACAGATACCTGAATCAGCAGATGACCTGTTCCGATTTTCGGCTCCAGTCCATGGGTGATTGCATTCTCGATCAGCGGCTGCAGGATGAAATTGGGCATCACATACAAACTGATGCCTTCCTGAATCTCATAATCCACCACGATTTTATCCTGAAAACGGTATTCCTGAATAAAAAGATAATCCTGAACCGACTGCATCTCCTCATCCACAGTGATAAAATTTTTATTTTTTATCGTCGCCCGCAGCAGATCTGCCAGCGCGATTGCCATCTCGGATATCTCATCACTGTTCCTGCTGATAGCCATCCAGCTGATGGTATCCAGCGAATTGTACAGAAAATGCGGATTGATCTGCATCTTCAGAAATTCGATTTCCGCCTGCTTCTGAGCAATTTCCAGCTTGTAGACCTGATCCACCAGATTCTTGATATTGGAAGCCATCTGATTGTATTCCATCCCGATCAGCCCAATCTCATCTCTTGCCTTCGGCACCACCCTGCTGTCAAAATCTCCCCAGCCAAATGCCTGCATGCTGGCAAGCAGTTCCTTTGTTGGTCTGGTGATCCATCTTGTAACATGAAAAATACAGATCATACTGATGATAAAGGTAATAATACCGATAAGCAGAACGCAGATGGCAATCTGAACGGCATCTTTCGTAATTTCACTTCTCGGAACACCTGTCACCAGTGTCCAGCCGTTGGACATCATCGGGCCTTTGTAATAACAGGTTTTCACACCATCTATCTCATAGTAGTGATTTCCAAAATCCGCGATCTGATCCAGCTCCAGCGGAAACATTCTGCCGTTCCATTCGGGACGGTTGCTGCAGATGATTCTCCCTGTATCATCTACCACGTAGGCATACCCCGTATAGGAAGGAGAAATATCTTCCACAATTCCTGCAAAATAATCCACATCACACTCCATATTCATGTAACCGATTGTCTTCATGGTGTCAAAATCCACCAGCAGTCTGGACAGGCTCACATTTTGTGTCTCCTCAATGAATCCCCATACATTACTGCCGTTTGCCGTATAAATCTCATCCTTCGTATGACCAGACCGGATCGGTATATCAAAGCTGTTTTTAACAGAAACAACCGACCCGTCATCGGCGATAACCGCCAGCGTAATGATATTGGAATCGTATAAAGCAATGGGCTCCAGCTCTGTCTCAATCGTATTTTTCCGTATCTGTCTGCGATACTCCGATTCCTCCGGACTTTTAAGGTGTACCAGCTGATTCTGAATCACCCGGTTCGTGAGAACATTAAAGCTGATATCTTCCAGCATGGCAATCCGGTATTCCAGATTGCCTGTCGCCTGTCCTGTAATATCGGAAATATAGGATTCTGACCGTTTAATATAAGTATCTGAAAAAATAAGAACAGAAAGCACCACGATACCCACGCCTGCAACAGTCATCAGAATTGCAAAAACAATAATGATTTTGCTCCGGATACTGAAAAATCTGTTTTTATCTGCCTGCAACATGTTCACCGCCTGCTTTCTGTCCTGTATGATTTTGTCAGATTTTTAGTATTTCTGAATTTATCTTTTTATTTCCTGTTCAGATAATCCAGAACCTGACGAAGTTTGATTTTTTCCGGATTTTTCCGGTACTCTCCCGGAGTGCATCCGATTGTTTTTTTGAACACCTGTCCAAAATACCGTGGATCACGAAAGCCTGCTTTTGCACAGGCATCCATCACCTTGCATTTTTCATCCGAAAGCAGCCTCAATGACTGAATCAGACGAATTCCTGTCAGAATATCACTGAAAGAACAGTTTGTTTCTTTTCGGAAAAGCCTCGACAGATAGGTGCTTGAAAAATGGTACTTTTCCGACAGTGTACTCAGCGTTATTTCTTCATCATATGCTTCTGCCATATACAGCAGAATCTCCATGACCTGATCATTTGCCGTGGGGAAGCAGCGTTCCAGCTGATCCTTGATGTCATAGGAACCGCTTTTCGTTTCGTAGGCCAGTACGGCTTCCGCCTGATAACTCCGTTTTTTCTTCTCCAGCAGGGCTCGCTTCACCGCCTGAAGAATATCCTGGGGATGAAGAGGCTTTAAAATATAATCAAAAACCTGTTTGCGGATGGCATCCTGAACGTACTGAAAATCCGAAAACCCCGTCAGAAGAATAATCACCGTATCCAGTGAATATTCCTGAACGCACTGCGCCAGTTCCAGACCGCTGAGTCCCGGCATCTTGATATCGCTGAGAATCACATCCACTGACTGTTCCAGTAAAATTTTCCTGGCATCCATTCCGTTTTCCGCAGACAATACTTCGTTCACTCCTACCGTCTCCCATGGGAGAGAAAGCAATCCTTCCCGGATCAGTTTTTCATCATCTGCGATCAAAAGCTTTACTTTTTCCATTTTTTCAACTCTGACACTTTTTTCTTTCAAGTATATCAGCCTTTTACTGCGCCTGCAACCATACCTTCCATAATATTTCTGTGCAGGAAAATGTATACGATGATGCTGGGAATAATCGTGATAATAACAGCTGCTATCATCGTAACATAATCGGTTGCATACTGTCCCTGGAATTCTGTCAGACCTACAGGCAGTGTCATCAGGGAAGGATCCGTCAGGAAAGTCTGAGGAAGCAGCAGATCATTCCAGATATTGATAAATACCACAACTGCCACCGTCACGATGGACGATTTGGAAATCGGCAGAATGATTTTGAAAAAGATCTGATAAATATTGCATCCGTCCATTACTGCCGCTTCTTCCAGTTCTCTGGGCAGAGTATCCAGAAATCCGCAGATGATGAAAATCGCCATGGGAAAACTGATCGCAATATGAGGCAGAATAACCGCCAGATGCGTGTTCAGCAGGTTGCAGGTATTGAAAATGTTAAACAGCGGAACTACCATGGCATAAACAGGAATCATCATGCCCAGCAGAAACAGCTGCTTTACAACCCCCGACAATTTCCAGAACATGCGGGAAATCGCATAGGAGACCATCGTACTTAACAGTACACTGACAGAAACCGCTACAACCGCGATAATCACAGAATTGCCGAAATACTGAAAAATATGTCCTTCCACAATAGCCGTTATGTAATTGGTCAGGCTGAAATGTTCCGGAAGTCCCCAGGGATTGGCATACAGTTCTGAATTGGTTTTAAAGGAACTGAGCAGCAGCCAGACGATGGGATACAGACACAGGAACGTAAACAGCACGAGAACAAAATATTTTAAAGATGCAAGCGTTTTATTTTTCATGGCAGCCTCCTAATATTCAACAGGTTCCGATTTGAATACCAGATTGGAAATTACAACGGAACATACACATAAAATCAGCAGAATAACACCAATTGCGGAAGAATAACCATACTTCAGTGTACGGAATCCCTGATAGAACATGTAGGTGGACATCAGCTCCGTCGCATGATTGGGACCGCCTCCTGTCATGACAGCTACCAGATCGTAGTATTTCAGGGAACCGGTAATAATCAGTACCGCATCGATTTTCAGAATCGGTTTGATCAGAGGAAAGGTAATTGATTTAAACTGTACCCACTGATTTGCACCGTCAATTTTTGCCGCCTCATAGTAGGAGTTGGGGATATTTTTCATGGCCGCCAGCTGAATGACCATGTGATATCCTACAAACTGCCACATAACAACGATGATGATGCAGAACAGCGCCAGATTTTTATTGGAAAGCCATGCCTGCTGCAGATTACCCAGACCGATCAGCTCCAGAATCTTATTTAACAGGCCGAATTCGGAATTGTAGACAAAGGTCCACATTACACCGACTGCAACACCGCAGATAACGCTGGGCAGGAAAAACACTGTCTGGAAGAAATGGCTGCCCCGTACCTTCTGGAACAGAATATGTCCAAAAAACAGTGCCAGCGGCAGATGGGCCAGCAGTGATCCGAACACCATCAGAATGTTGTTTTTCAATGCTGCAAGGAAAAACTTGTCATGAAACAGATTGATATAATTTTTCAGTCCCACAAACTGGGGCGGACTCATCAGATCGGTCTGAAACAGGCTGATGTAAACATTGTAAAAAATGGGAATCAGGGCAAATATGGAATAGATGATGAATGCGGGAAGTACGAATACCGCAATACTTTTCTTATTTCCCAGTACTTTATTCATGTTGATCTCCTTATTTCTGAAATGTCCCGGGAATTGCTCCCGGGACGGTTGTTTTTATGTAAAATTCTGTTCTATCGATCGGCATTGTCTTCCGCAAACTGCTGAAGTGCATCGAAGCATTCCTGCGTATTTTCACCACCGCATACGGATACACAGGTATTGTTGAATTCGGTGCCTTCACCTGCACCAAAGGCTCTGTCCCACCAGGGTGTCAGGCCCACCTGGGAATTGGAAGCTTCCAGTGCTTCTGCAAACAGAGGATTCAGTTTGCTCTCATCGATATCAAATACGCCTGCCGGCATTCTGCCCTGATTGTACAGCAGTTCCTGTTCCACCTCTGCGGATGACCAGTATTTCAGCAGTTCCACGGCTGCATCTTTGTTTTTGCAGGTTTCCGCAATAGCAAAGCTGGTGTCTACGGAACCAACAGAGATATTGTTATATTCGGGATTCTTTGCAGGAAGTACGAATACGCCTGCGTCCTCACCGATGCTTCCGGTATAAACCGTATTGCAGTCCCATGCACCCTGGAAATACATTGCGGCTTTTCCATCTTTAAATAATGCTGTGGATTCCTCCGGTCCCATTCCGATAAATCCGTTCTGGAAATATCCGGCATCCACCATTTTCTGTAATTCGTCTGCTGCCTCCACATTGGCAGAATCGTTCCATTTACGGCTTCCGTCACAGATACCGTTATAAAGATCCAGACCTGCAATACCATTTGAAATCTGCTGAACAAACTGTGCCGGAATCCACGCGTCGGAACCGCACATTGCCATAGGTGTTACGCCATTTGTCTTCAAAGTTTCACAGACTTTCAGGAACTCATCCCATGTTTCAGGTACTTTTACATTATTTTCTTCAAAAATCTTCTTATTGTAGAACATCACACATAAGGATTTCTGAGTGGGAATGGCATATACCTTGTCATTAAAGGTCAGCTGTTCCAGCGTGCCGTCCCCAAAAGAATTTTTCCATTCTTCATCCGCATCAAGATAGGAAGTCAGGTCAGCTACCTTACCGCCCTCCACAAAAGGCTTCAGGTAACTCAATTCCCATGTAAAGAACAGATCCGGAACCGAATTGGATGCCATCAGTGTGGTCAGCTTCGTTTTATACTGTTCGTTCTCATAGAATTCAATATTCACGGTAACACCCAGCCCATTATTTTCGTTGAATGTTTCCACCACATTTTTATAAGCATCCAGATAGGGATCTGCACTGGTGCCGACACACATCATGGTAAGTGTTTTTCCGTCACCGGAATCCGAACCGCCGCCGGATGATTTTTTCCCACAGCCTGATACCAGCCCCGCAAGGATCAGCACCATAGTCAAAAGCAAACATGTAATTTGTTTTTTTCTTTTCATTTTGTTTTCCTCCTTGTAATTTGGTACGTTTGTTTTTGTACACTCATTATATCAGAGCCACCGGACTCCCAATATACAGTTTCTTGCCCAAAAATGTTTGATATTTTGCACAGTAAACATTTTTTCAATCAGTTTTTTTTATGCATGTATACTTTTCCATTATCTGAAGCAATACAATCTCATGGCATTTTTACTCAAAACACAGCTTATCCTTACCTTGACTTTCCCCTTTCGCCATGATATAAAAAAAACAGTTCAAAATTGAACCCCGGCATTACGACGGGGCTTTGACCGTACTGATATTCTGTCCCTCCGAATTATATCAAGACAAAAAAATACAGGGACTTTTTTATGAAAGGAGACTCCATATGCAGGACAAGAACATTCCCTACAAAATCTATCTGAAAGAGAACGAGATGCCGGATAAATGGTACAATGTACGCGCAGACATGAAAAACAAACCGGCGCCGCTGTTAAATCCCGGAACACACGAGCCCATGACTTTTGATGATCTGCGGCCTGTTTTCTGTGATGAGCTGATCAGACAGGAATTAAACGATACGGATCCCTACATCGATATTCCCGAAGAGATCCGCAATTTTTACAAGATGTACCGCCCTTCTCCGCTGGTTCGTGCCTACTGCCTGGAGGAAAAGCTGCAGACTCCTGCGAAAATCTATTATAAATTCGAAGGCAACAACACCAGCGGAAGCCATAAACTGAATTCCGCCATTGCTCAGGCTTACTATGCAAAACAGCAGGGATTGAAGGGCGTTACCACAGAGACCGGTGCCGGTCAGTGGGGAACCGCCCTGTCCATGGCCTGCTCCTATTTTGATCTGGACTGCAAAGTTTATATGGTTAAGGTTTCCTACGAACAGAAACCGTTCCGCCGCGAGGTCATGAGAACCTACGGTGCCAGCGTAACCCCTTCCCCTTCCGATACAACTGCTGTGGGAAGAAAGATTCTGGAACAGCATCCGGGAACCACAGGAAGTCTTGGCTGTGCCATTTCCGAGGCAGTTGAGGCAGCTACCAGCCAGGAAGGCTACCGCTATGTACTGGGCAGCGTACTGAATCAGGTACTGCTCCATCAGTCCATCATCGGTCTGGAGACAAAAGCAGCCCTGGACAAATACGGTATCGTTCCCGATGTGATCATCGGCTGTGCCGGCGGCGGCTCCAACCTGGGCGGTCTGATCGCGCCTTTCATGGGTCAGAAACTCCGCGGTGAACAGGACTACGAAATCATCGCCGTTGAGCCCGCTTCCTGCCCCAGCTTCACCCGCGGCAAATATGCTTATGATTTCTGCGACACCGGTATGGTATGCCCTCTTGCAAAGATGTACACCCTGGGCAGCGGATTCATTCCTTCCGCCAATCATGCAGGCGGTCTGCGCTACCACGGCATGAGTTCCACCCTGTCCCAGCTGTATCATGACGGTTACATGAAAGCCGTATCCGTAGAACAGACCAGCGTATTCCAGGCAGCAGAACAGTTTGCCCGCATCGAAGGCATTCTTCCTGCACCGGAAAGCAGCCATGCCATCCGTGTTGCCATCGATGAAGCCCTGAAATGTAAGGAAACCGGCGAAGAAAAGACCATCGTCTTCGGACTGACCGGCACAGGCTATTTCGATATGGTGGCATACGAAAAATTCCACAACGGCGAAATGAGCGACTACATCCCCACCGATGCCGATCTGCAGGTGGGCTTCGACGGAATCCCCAGATTCCCCGGCAATGAGTTTTAACCTGTTCAACAGAATAAGTAATCGCATGTCCTTCGGAGTATTTCGCAGAAAATTACGAATGCTCTGCTAACCAAAAGCATTATCCACAGCGGCGGGAGTTTTCCCGCCGTTTTTTCACTTTATCCTTTCTTTATCACTGCACAATTATTTATGGTATTTTTGTGAAATTTCTAAAATCTTTGGAAAATCTATGGACATATTTCAGATTTGG
>JBJELO010000115.1:0-2923 GCA_051879195.1 Lachnospiraceae bacterium | reverse complement strand
CTGTCAGCCATTCCTCACCGGAACAAACGATACCGTAACGGTCGCACATGGTGATAGAGCCGAAATTCATCTGAAGCAGCAGTTTTGCAATCGCTGTTCCTGCTGCACCGGCTCCATTAATGACGATCTTCGCCGTTCCCATCTTTCTTCCGGTAACTTTCATGGCATTTAACAATGCAGCCGCTACCACGATGGCAGTACCGTGCTGATCGTCATGAAAAACAGGAATATCGCAGCGCTGTTTCAGTTTCTCCTCAATTTCAAAGCACCTGGGTGCAGCGATATCCTCCAGATTAATGCCGCCAAAGCTTTTGGAAATCAGCGCAACCGTATCCACGATTGTGTCCACATCCTGAGAATCAATACAGATAGGAAATGCATCCACATCTGCAAATTCCTTAAAGAGTACACATTTGCCTTCCATAACCGGCATGCCGGCTTCCGGTCCGATATTACCCAGACCCAATACAGCAGAACCGTCCGTAACAACCGCTACCAGATTGCTTCTTCTGGTCAGTTTCCAGGATAATTCTTTATCATCCGCAATGGCCAGACAGGGCTGTGCAACACCGGGAGTATATGCTACGGCAAGATCCTCCATGGATTCCACTTTACAGCGGGAAACCACTTCAATCTTTCCATTCCATTCATAGTGCTTTTTTAATGATAATTCTTTTGCATCCATACTTTATTTTCCTTTCAGATTACACTTTCCATAACGATTCAGCCCTATCTCAAACTGAATCCGGTATCATCCACACTGTTCAACCTGCCGTTTCCGGCTTCATATATTGTACAGCAATCCCCCGAAAGTTGCAATCATCACCTTACGGCCTGGTTGCTCTTTTTAACATCCCTTTTAGATCATCCACTGAAAATTCATAGACTTCCCCGCAGAAATGGCAATTAACCTCAATCGATTTCCCTTCAGCAATCATATCCTGCAGTTCTGCAGCTCCGGTGCTGATCACGGCCTTCTCCACCCGCTCTCTGGAGCAGTTGCAGGAAAATTCCAAAGGCATCTTATCCATAATTTCCAGTCCAAGATCGCCCAGAACAAATTCCAGAATCTGTTCCGGTGTCATGCCCTGGTCCAGAAGAGATGTCAATGAAGTAATCTGTGCAATTTTCTTTTCCAGTTTATCTACCAGTTCATCCGGTGCAAAAGGCATCAGCTGGATAATTAATCCCCCGGCCTGCTTTACAAAATTGCTGCGGTCCATCAGAACACCCAGAGCAACTGCCGAAGGAATCTGCTCGGAAACAGCAAAATAATACGTAATGTCTTCCGCAATTTCACCGCTGACCAGCTCAATGGTTCCCACGTAAGGATCTTTCAGGCCTGTATCGCGGATTACCCTCAGTTCACCCTTTCCCACAGCTCCGGCCACATCCAGCTTGCCTTTTGCATTGGCATGGATCAGTACCTCCGGATTATATGCGTATCCCTTCACACCACCATGACTGTCCGCAGTAACTACAATTCCTTCAATGGGACCGTCACCGTTAATCTGCAGAGTAATGAGATCATCATCTCCTTTCATCATGCTGCCCATCATAACGCCTGCTGTCATCAGTCGACCCAGAGCCGCTGTTGCTACCGGACTTGTATTGTGAACCTGCCTTGCATGTTCCACCAGATCTCTTGTCGTCGCTGCAAAAGCGCGGATACTGTTGTCCGCTGCCGTTGCTCTTACCAGATAATCACTCATAAATCTACCTCCCTGTATTCTGCAGTTTTTCTTCTGCTCTGACTTTTCCCTGTTCCTGTACGATCATATACAACCGCTCACTTTCCGGCTTCGGTGCATCATGGGTAAAAGCATCATATACAGCCAGAACCTTCATACCTGCATTCTCAGCAGCCCGAACCATATCCTCCGTTTTCCACGCTTTCTGATAATGTGTCTCCTGATAGCGGCGGAACAGACCATCTTCCTCTTCTTCCTGAATAAATATGGTCAGGTCATAGATATTCACCTGAGCACCTTCATCAAAAGTATTCTCCCAGATAAAGCTGCAGTCTTCCCGATTCTCCGCAATCACCTGATTGCCGATAACCTCCCTGTATTTATAGGGAGTATTATAATCAAAAATAAATATGCCCTGCGGATCAAGATAATTATTCACCAGACGGAAAACCTGCTCCAGATCCTCTGTCTCCAGAATATAATTCATGGAATCACAGATACTGACCGCTGCTGCAACCGTTCCATACAATTCAAACGACCGCATATCCTGCAGCAGATACAGGATATCCTGACCGGATTCCACCATTTTATCCCTTGCCTCCATCAGCATCTCTTCCGAATTATCGATCCCGATCATATCATATCCGCGTGAAGCAAGACGCTCCGTGACACTGCCGGTTCCGCATCCCATATCCAGCAGCAGCCCCTGCGAAACCCCGTATTCTTTCAGAAGCCCTGCCAGATATTCCGTCCACTCATCATAGGGTATATTGTCCATGAAAGTATCATAAACCCAAGCAAAGCTGTAATAGGATTCCATTTCATTTTCATTATATTCATATTGCTCATCATACTGTTCCATACAGTTCAATCATCTCCTTCAGATCCGCATTTCAGCATACAGCTGCCGTATATGCAGCTGTATGTAACCTGTACGCACAAATGCAAACAGCCGTAAATATAAAAAATGATACAGTCTGACTTCCAAACTGTATCTCATAAGCCGATAAACGGACTCGAACCGTTAACCTGCTGATTACAAATCAGCTGCTCTGCCAATTGAGCCATATCGGCACTATTAAATTGAAGTATCATACTGTTCTTCTGCAACAGTACCTGTACCTTCAAAACTGCACATTGTCTTTCGATTTCTTTCCATGAGTTTTAACCCTTTTCATTCAAACCAGACCATCTCACCAGGCTTTGGTCAAGCTGATGACCGATTAGTAGCA
>JBJELO010000114.1:0-2926 GCA_051879195.1 Lachnospiraceae bacterium | reverse complement strand
GGTATAAGGAGATCGTCAGCCTGAACGGATTGTCCAGCAACGTCATCTACAGCGGTCAAAAACTGAAGATTCCCAACTAAATACTAATCGTGTAAGCCTGTGAGTGTTCCTTGGAATGCCTACAGGCTTTTTTGTTTCTAAAGTTCGTCAAAACAGCCCTCTCATCTCCAAATGGAAGTGAGGAGAAGACCTCCTCAGACTGGAGGAAACCCTATGACGGATTTACAAAAAAGCCAGATTATTGCTCTGCATGAACAGGGATATGGATATGCCGCCATTGCAGAGGAGGCCTGGTTGGACAACGATAATGTTGCACCAAAACCATTCTCACAGAAAGAAATTATCCAGGATGTGTATTACTATCAAGCGCAGAAGGTTGCGCAGTCCATGCTGGATCGTGGACTGATTTCCTTAGACGAATTCAACAAATTGACCCAGATAAACCGGGATACTTTCTCGCCGTTTTTGGTCGAAATCATGCCAGAAATACGTTGATAATATCCGGTTTCAGAGCTAATATGTGACACTACCGAAGGGAGGTGGAATGCAATGAAAAAGGTTACTAAGATAGACCATACAGCTGATGTCAGCTCAAAGAACCGCAAGCTACGTGTTGCTGCATACTGCCGTGTTTCGACCGACAGCGGTGCCCAGTTGGAAAGTCTCGAAGCCCAACGGGCTCACTATGAAAAATATATTCTGTCACGGGATGATTGGGAGTTCGCAGGCCTCTATTATGACGAGGGCATCACCGGAACCAAGAAGGAAAAACGGCCAGAGCTGATGCGCCTGATGGCGGATTGCGCAGCCCGGAACATCGATTTTGTTATCACGAAATCCATCAGCCGCTTTTCCCGGAATACCGCCGACTGCCTAGAACTGGTCCGCGCGCTGCAGAATCTGGGCATTCCCATCTATTTTGAAAAGGAAAATATCAATACCGGATCTATGGAGAGTGAGTTGTTCCTGGCAATTCTCAGCAGTATGGCTGAGGGCGAATCGTCTTCCATCGCGGAAAACAACAAATGGTCCGTGGTGCGTCGGTTCCGAAATGGAACCTTCAAACTTTCCACGCCACCCTATGGCTATGAGTGGAACGGTGAGGAAATGGTGGTCAATCCGGAGCAGGCCCAGGTGGTCAAGCGTATCTTTGCGGAGACGCTGTCCGGTAAAGGTTCTGAGGCCATTGCCGCCGGGCTGAATGCGGATGGCATTCCCGCGCAGAAAGGTACCCATTGGAGTTCAACCACCATCCGGGGCATGCTGGAGAACGAGAAATATATCGGCGACGCGATTTTTCAGAAGACGTTTACCGACGGACAGTTCAATCGCCATCGGAATGTAGGCCAAAAGGAACAGTATCTGGCCACCGATCACCACGAGGCGATTATCAGCAGAGAGGATTTTGAAGCCGCTGCTGTGCTGGTAGCCCAGAGGGCCTTTGAAAAAGGTGCCGTCAAAGGCTCCCGGAAGTATCAGAATCGATACTGCTTTTCCGGCAAAATCATCTGCGGCGAATGCGGTGGTACTTTCAAGCGTCGGATACACACCAGCACTGGCGGGAAATACGCTGCATGGTGCTGCACTACCCACATTGAGGACAAGACCAGATGTTCCATGCGTTTCATCCGGGATGACGATCTGAAGGTGGCGTTCATCACCATGTTGAACAAGCTGATCTTTGGCCACAAATTCATTCTGCGACCGTATTTGAAAGCCCTTCAATCCACATCTGGGGATGAAGGGCTAAAGCGGATTCAACATCTGGAACAAATGCTGGAGCAGAATACAGAGCAGCGGGAAACACTGACCAAGCTCATGGCACAGGGGTATATCGACCAGATCCTTTTCAATCAGGAAAACAATGCGCTCCTTGCGCAGGCAGATGGCTTCCGAGCTGATATCCAAGCTATCAACAGCAGTATGACCGGAGATACCTCAAAGGTGGTGGAGACAGAAAAAGTGCTCCATTTTGCAGAACGGGGAAGCATGCTGGCCGAGTTTGATGATTTGCTTTTCACAAAATTCGTTGACTTCGTCCGGGTGGATTCCCGCCAGCAGGTCAGTTTCGTTTTGAAATGCGGACTGACGTTCAAAGAAAGGATTGGTGAATAGATGAGCCATACACCATTCGGCTACCGAATACGAAAGGGAAAGGCTGTGATTGACGAGCCCGCTGCAGAAAAAATCCGGCAGCTTTACAAGAATTACCTCACCGGGATGTCGCTGGAAAATGCCGCAAAAGCGGCTGGGATTGAAACCTATCATGGTACCGCCAAGCGCATGATGGAGAACCGGCATTACCTTGGGGATGATTTCTACCCGGCAATTATTGACGTGGATACGTTCACGGAAGCTATGTTGGAACAACAGCGCAGGATGAAAGCGCTGGGCAGGACTGACCGCATCAAGCCCGCCATCCAGAAAACAGCACCGACCAATTTCCGCTTTGGCGAAGTGGCGGACTACTATGATGATCCGGTCAGTCAGGCCGAATATCTGTACAGTCTGATAGAAAGCGAGGAAAGATAATGGGAAATGTTACAGTGATTCCTGCCAGAAGGCAAGTTGGAAATGCAGCCCGGCAGCAGGAAGAAAAGCCGAAGCTCCGAGTCGCAGCGTACTGCCGCGTCAGTACTGACAGCGATGAGCAGGCTACAAGTTACGAAGCTCAGGTGGAACACTACACCGAGTACATTCAGAATCACCCCGATTGGGTGCTGGCTGGCATCTTTGCAGACGACGGTATCTCCGGCACCAATACGAAAAAACGCACGGAGTTCAACCGCATGATTGACGAGTGCATGGCCGGGAACATCGACATGATTATTACCAAGTCCATCAGCCGGTTTGCCCGCAATACGCTGGACTGCCTGAAATACATCCGTCAGCTCAAGGAACAGAACATTCCGGTCTATTTTGAAAA
>JBJELO010000113.1:0-2933 GCA_051879195.1 Lachnospiraceae bacterium | reverse complement strand
ATTATTCCACCCATTCAATCGTTCCGCATCCGATTTTCTCACCGGCATTTCCGGCGGGCTGAGTGTGGAAATCGTCAGGGCCGCGGTGAATAATTACAGATTTCCCGATGATTTCCGGGATACTGAAACGCTCATCGTAGAAAACACACCAGGCATAGCCCTGATTTCCCAGAAGAGGGACGAGGTCGCCGGCATGCTGGGGATGAAGAGAATTGCCGGGATTATAATGCATTCCTGTTTTGTCGAAAGGCGGCGTGCAGTCGCCGTATTCGTGGATATGCATGGCAAAGAAAAAACTGCCGATGTCATCGGAGGATATTTCACTGCTGCTGGAAGAAGCGCTGCTGTCATCAGCAGAAATATTGCTGTCAGCAACTGGCAGTCCCCAGACTTCTGCCTGAATCAGCAGGCCTGCGTAAGGAGACTGATAAAAACTGACAGTTCCGGTGAGAGATGGATAATCAGCATTTCCGGCAATCAGAGCGGCTGCGTCGGGAGATGTGCGGTAGAGTTCTTTGATAAAATGAAAAGAAGGTGTGATCTGTCTCATGAAATCAGGAAACCTCGGGAAAATGTAATCAATATAAAATACGCAAAAGATACAGATGTGTGTTGCGTACCGGAACTCTATCAGAATGCAGTTGAAACGCGGTTTGAATAAAGCAGCTATATCATTCTGGATCGGAGCAAGAAAAAAACGGATGGATTTCGTACAGAAACGGGCAATGAATGCAGGAACAGGAGCATTCATCGCCCGTTTTTGATATATCTGCCAACATGGAACAGCTGCAGATGCTGTTTTCAGGTTTTATCACAGATGTAAGTTTTATTCCATCGTATCCAGCATTGTCTGGATCTTTGCCCTGACACCGGCACCAAGGAATTTCTTCTCATCCCGGCTTAACTGTTTGGGATAGATCGGTTCGCCGAACTGAATCTGAATATGGGAAGGACGGATAAAGGGAACATGTTTTTCAAAAACATCATCCGTGCCTTTAAAAGCAACAGGAATAATAGCACAGCCGGATTTTTCCGCAATTTTCATACTGCCTTCCTTAAATTCCAGCATCTCGCCGTTCTGGCTTCTTGTTCCTTCCGGGAAAATCCAGACGGAAGTACCGTTTTTCACCAGATCGATGGCAGCCAGAATCGTTTTCAGACCTTCTTTTACGTTCTCACGGTCAAGAAACAGGCAGGAAATCAGCCGCATCCAGACAGCAAGCAGCGGAATCTTTTCCATCTCTTTTTTGGCAACAAATCCGCAGCAGCCGTCAATGGCGGCATAGCCGGAAACCACATCGAAATAGCTGCGGTGATTTCCAACATAAAGAACCGGTTCGTCAGGGATATTCTCCTTGCCGGTTACAGTAACGGTAGAACCGGTGAGCTTCAGAAGAATCCTGAAAATCCAGCGGATCATATTGCCGGCAATCCGGTCATTTCTTTCTTTATGCTTATCATTGGTGCATTTGAAAAAAATCACAACAGGGATTGTCAGAATCAGATAGAGAACGATAAACAGAGCAACAAGAATAGTTCGTATCATAATAATCTCCTGTAAAAATATGTTTTTTCCAGTATATCACAAAGAATGGATAAAAAACAGCACTTGTTTCAAATTGCAATAATTATGGTTGTTATGATTGACATCTGCTCTGTTAATCTATATAATTGACATCAGGAAGAGCGTGCTCTTCCTGGTGGGCTAACACCTGAATCTGATTTCCAGTCAGCTGCAGAGCTGACCGTTGGCGGGCAACACTAAAACCCGATGATTTACCGGATATTCCGGTCGTTGGCAGACAACACTAAAATTAGCCGTTAGAAAAAGAGCAGCTGCACAGATGTGTACCTGCTCTTTTTCAATTGTACGGGCGTTGTGCTGTGCAGGTGTCAGTCGCGTCGGCCAGATTACAAAAAGAACAAAAGTTCGAAAAAATATTATAAAGGGCTTGTACTTCTGCAAAAAGTATGTTACAATATGATACAAACATATGTTCTATATACGGTATGCTGGAGGTGAGACAGTTGAAATATACGAAAGAACAGGCCAGGAGAATTGTACTGAATTGTGCCAAGCTTTATCGCGACAGGCTGCTGAACCGGAATCTGCTGGTGATCTACCGTGACAGAGAAGACCATAAGGTCCATGATATTGAGATTACATTTTATGAGAGAAATTATCAGCATCTGACAGGTCTGGAACTGGTGGATGCCGAGGGGCGTGTTATTCGGGGACAGTCGGTTAATTTTTACAGAAAGTGTGTGGAGAATCGCCTGAGTCTCAAGGAGATTCGTTTCAGACCGGATGGGACTGCACAGCTGAAGCTGACTGCTTTGCCGTATTTGATGGATCTGACCAGGATTACGAAGATTACAGGGGATTATAACAGAAGGCAGCCCTATCTGAAGGTGGATAAGGTGCTGGGCGGAGTCAATTTCTGCCTGGGTCTGACCAGATCGGGTGGAATGTATGTACCTTCTTCGGCACTGCTGAAAGATATCAAGCGGTTATCAGACAATACATCACAGGTTCTGATGATTCTGGAGAGGGGAAAGACTGAAAAAATGTATACGACAATTCGCTACACGGCCAGAGGCGTGAATTACAGCAGCCTCTGTCTGCCTGATGAGATTGCAGCCAGAATTTCGCTGCCCGATTCGGAGAATACAGTGACAAAAGATCAGGAAAAAAGGACAGGTCTATTATCTTAGGATGCGGAATCCTCTTGACAATTATTTCATGAATCGCTATAATTAGGCATAGTTCATAGACTGGAAGGAATCTGTGCAGACGTTTTATTAATTTGTACATGGTATGGTTCCGGATTATGAAAGTGCAAAAAGCGTTGACAGAGACAGTGCAGATGAGCAGGGAACTGACAGCGAGCCGGGACTGGTGGAAGCCGGCGGGTTTTCAATCTGCAGAATCA
>JBJELO010000112.1:0-13175 GCA_051879195.1 Lachnospiraceae bacterium | reverse complement strand
AATCAAAAGTAAAATAGTCTCCGGAAAGCAAACCGGAACGGCTGCCCGGAGAATCTGTAGACGAATTGAGTATAGCAGACATTATAAAGTAATTCAAGGCTGCTGTTCAGAGCCGGGCAGATTTGCAAAATGTGTTTGACTTGTATTATAAAGTATTTTATAATTATATGATGTCTAATCCAGAAGTATCTGCAGTGGTCCCTGCGCAGATACAGATACGGAATGTACAATGGATTTCATGGAGGATAAAAAGATGTTGATGAGTATGACAGGATTTGGCCGCGGTGAGATGGCAGATGAGAGGATGAAGATTACGGTTGAGATGAAATCCGTGAATCACCGTTACCTTGATCTCGGCATCAAGATGCCCAGAAAACTGAACGCTTATGAAGCGACAGTCCGCAGTATCCTGAAAGAATATATACAGCGGGGAAAGGTGGATGTGTTTGTCGGTTACGAAGAATTTGCCGACAGCGGCATTTCGCTGAAGTATAACCGGGCTCTGGCTCAGGAGTATATGGATATCTGCCGCCGGATGCAGGAGGATTTTGATCTGCGTCAGGATGCCGGCGTTTCCATGCTGGCCAGGTTTCCGGAGGTAATTACCATGGAACAGGTTACAGAAGATGACGAGACAGTGGAGACACTGCTGACGGGCGCATTAAGGCAGGCCTGCGAAGGCTTTGTGGCTGTCAGGGAAAAGGAAGGCGGACAGCTGAAGGAGGATCTCTGCGCAAAACTGGATCATATGCTGGAACTGGTGCAGAAGGTGGAAGAACGTTCTCCTCAGGTTGTGGAGGAATACCGGCAGAAGCTGACAGATAAAGTCAGGGAACTGCTGGAGGACACTTCCATTGATGAAAGCCGCATTCTGACAGAGGTTACCATTTTCTCCGATAAGATCTGTGTCGATGAAGAGACGGTTCGCCTTGCTGCGCATATCCGCAATATGAAGGATTACCTTCTGAAAGGCGGAGCCGTGGGAAGAAAGCTGGATTTCATCGCGCAGGAGATGAATCGGGAAGCCAACACAATACTTTCCAAATGCAATGATCTGGAAACTTCCGGTATCGCAATTGAATTGAAAACTGAAATTGAAAAAGTCAGGGAACAGATTCAGAATATTGAGTAAATATAAATTGCGCAGACGGGATTGCATTACAGCATAAAATTGATTAAAATCATGTAAAAACTATCAGAATTCAGATAGGGTATCATATCGGAAAGGCAGGTTGACGGGTTGAACAGGTTGATTAATGTGGGTTATGGCAATATGGTGAATTCTTCCAAGATTATTTCCGTAATTAATGCAGATTCTTCCCCGGTCAGGCGGATGGTACAGAATGCAAGAGAAGACGGACTGGTAATCGATGCTACCCAGGGAAGAAAAACACAGGGCATTCTGATTATGGAGAATGGTTTTATTGTTCTTTCAGCTCTGTTGCCCGAGACTCTGGCCGGCCGGTTTAATGAAGCGGAGGCAGAAAAAAATCTATGTGCAGTGAAAGAAAGTCAGAAGCAGAAAACAGAAGGGGAAAGCTGATTGTTGTTTCAGGTTTTTCCGGTGCAGGGAAAGGGACTCTGATGAAAGGTCTTCTTGAAACCTATCCGGGTCAGTATGTTCTTTCTGTATCGGTGACAACAAGAAACCCCAGAGAAGGTGAAATTGACGGAGTGAATTACTATTTTAAGACACAGGAAGAATTTGACCGACTGATTTCCGAAGATTATTTTATTGAATATGCCCGGTATGTGGGCAATTCCTACGGGACACCGGGTCCTCTTGTGGAGCAGAATCTGGAGGCCGGACGCAATGTGATCCTGGAGATCGAACTGCAGGGTGCTCTGATTGTCCGGGAGAAATATCCGGATGCCAAACTGATTTTTGTTACTACAAAAGATGCAGATACACTGATCAGCAGGCTGACAGGCAGAGGTACCGAGACGGAGGAATCGATCCGCAAGCGTCTTACCCAGGCGGTGGGAGAAGCAGATGGTGTGGAACATTATAATTACATTCTGATCAATGATGATCTGAATGGTTCCATCCGCAGGCTCCATGAGGCGATTCAGTCAGCACAGGACCCTGTACCTTCGAAGCAGGATTATGCAATTATCTGCAGTATTCAGTCTGAATTAAAACACAGGCTGTCTATATAAAACATTACAGAATAACTATTATTGACTTTACGGATTTTCAGACAGTGCCGGCAGGAATGCATTTTCTGTTTCAGGGGCTGTTGTCCGTATTTTATGATTTCAGAAAAGGAGAAAAAGATATGTTACATCCCTCATACAATGAATTGATTGAAAAGGTTAATGATTCCGTTGAAGCCGGAGAAGAACCCATCGTCAACAGCAGATATTCTATTGTAATCGCAGCCGCAAAACGTGCGCGCCAGCTGATCGCAGGCGACGAGGCGCTGATCGACAAACCGTCTTCTGATAAACCTCTGTCTACTGCAGTGGAAGAACTGTACCAGGGCAAGGTTCACATCATCGGTGAAGAAGATGTGGCCGAAGACGAGATCAAGGACATTTAAGGAGCCTTTTTATGAAGATATTTTTTGCATCGTTAGGATGTGATAAGAACCTTGTGGATGCGGAAGGCATGCTGGGATATTTTCTGAAGGCAGGGTATGAGTATACGGAGGATGAGAGTCAGGCGGATGTTATCTTCGTTAATACCTGCTGCTTCATCAATGATGCCAAGGAAGAAAGTATCCAGACGATTCTGGATCTTGCCTCATATAAGGAAAGCGGAAACTGCAAAGTGCTTGCTGCTTCCGGGTGCCTGGCTCAGCGGTACCGGGATGAAATTATGGATCTGATTCCTGAACTGGATGGAATTATCGGTATTAATGACTGTGAGAAAGCAGTGGAACTGGTGGATTCTCTTCTGGAAGGGAAAAAGCATCAGAAGCTGATTTCGGAGGAAGACCGCCCGGTTCACTGTACGGACAGGGTACTGACCACGGGAGGGCATTATGCTTATCTGAAGATTGCAGAAGGCTGTGACAAGCACTGTACTTACTGTGTCATTCCTTCTGTAAGAGGCCGCTACCGCAGCATTCCCATGGAAGAACTGGTGGAACAGGCAGGAAAACTGGCTTCTCAGGGTGTGAAGGAGCTGATTCTTGTGGCTCAGGAGACAACTCTTTACGGCGTTGATCTTTATGGTAAAAAGATGCTTCCGGAGCTGGTTCGCAGGCTTGCAGGCGTTGAAGGACTGTTCTGGATCCGCCTTCTGTACTGCTATCCGGAAGAGATTACAGACGAACTGCTTCAGGTGATGGCATCCGAGCCGAAGGTCTGTCATTATCTTGATATTCCGATCCAGCACGGCAGTGATCGCGTGCTGAAGCGGATGGGACGACGGACTGACCAGGCTTCTTTGAAAAAGAAGATTGCCGCTATCCGGAAAGTTATGCCTGATTGTGCACTGCGGACAACGCTGATTGCGGGATTCCCCGGTGAAACTGAAGAAGATCATGAGATCAACATGGATTTTGTGAATGAGATGGAATTTGACCGTCTTGGTGTTTTTACCTATTCTCAGGAGGAGAATACACCTGCAGCTGTTATGCTGGATCAGATTCCGGAGGAGGTGAAGCAGGACCGGAGGGATGAACTGATGGAACTGCAGCAGGCGATTGCCTTTGAAAAATCAGAATCCATGATTGGAAAGGAACTTGTTGTAATGGTGGAAGGAAAGGTTGCAGATGAGAATGCATACGTTTCCCGTACCTATATGGATGCACCTGGCGTAGATGGATATTTATTTATTCAGACTTCGGAAGTGCTGATGACAGGTGATTTTGCACGTGTCAGAGTGACCGGGGCGCTTGAATACGATCTGATTGGAGAGTTGATATGATGAATCTTCCTAATAAATTAACGATTATCCGTGTTTTGCTGATTCCGTTTTTTGTTTTTTTCCTGCTGGTACCTGTGGCAGGGGAGGCTTCCAGATATATCGCGCTGGTTGTTTTTATTGTGGCCAGCCTGACTGATCTGGCAGATGGCAAAATTGCAAGAAAATATAATCTGGTAACCAATTTCGGCAAGTTTATGGATCCGCTGGCCGATAAACTTCTGGTCTGCTCTGCATTGATCTGTTTTGTGGAGATGGGCCTGCTTCCCGCGTGGATTGTAATTATTATCATCAGCCGTGAATTTATTATCAGCGGATTCCGTCTGATTGCTTCTGACAACGGTGTTGTAATTGCCGCCAGCTACTGGGGCAAATTCAAAACCACATCTCAGATGATCATGATCGTCCTGCTGATCGCACAGATTCCGGGTACCGTTTTTGATGTTCTGGAACAGCTTTTTATTTACATTGCGCTGATTCTGACGGTAGTATCTCTGATCGATTATCTGATCAAAAATAAAGATGTATTAAAACAGTAGGAGTGTTTCCGTATGAAATTGAATCGAGAGGCCATAAGCAATCTGGAACAGAACAGATGTGTGGCTACATCATTGAAAAATTATGCATCTGATATGACCGCGCTGACCTGGCACGCCGGAATTGTGCTGGCTGCCATGAACGGATACGGTATGTATGACCGGATCTGTGATGAAGAATGTGATATTACAGCTCCGGTCAGAACGTATTTCGAACAGCTGTGTGCTGAGATGGAGAGAACGATCCTGACACGGTGCCGCGGGATGGAATTTCAGATGGGATGCGGCAGACTGGAAGCTCTGCGCAATGCGATTATCCGGGATGCGCAGAAGGCAGAAGAGGATTCTGAGCTGCTGGAGCAGTATGCGCTCCTTATGGAGACCCTGAATCCGGTGTATGCAGCGTTTCTTGTCACCGGCCAGGCCGGAAAGGCGGAGAAAGATATTCGTTCCTGCATGGAACTGCTGAAACTGATCGTTGGGGCTTTATCAAACGGGAATCCCGGTAATATCGAAGAAGAAGCAATGCCGTTTCTGATCTCCATGGAGGGACTGCAGGAACGTTATTATCAGCCGCTGTACCGCTATCAGCTGGCTTTTCAGGATATTCTTGACGGCTTTTCCGATGAAATCCGGAAAAAGGATCTGACAGGCAGCTATGATGTGCTGGATAAAACCAGAAAGCTGCTCAGTTCCAGTCCTTTTGCACCGCTGTAAAAGGACTGGAAGGAGGAGTTTCATGAGATGGTATGATGCATTATGGGTCGGACCGGGCGCGTCCAGACATAAACGCAGAATCATATCTTCCATTGAAAAACATAAGCCTGCGGCCGGAACCTATCTGATCGCGCTGGCGGAGAATCCTTCGGAGATGTTTGACATTGTCCCGGGAAAGATGATTGAGCGCGGTGTTTATCCTGTGGAGACGCTTTATATTCTCGGCATTGCAGCGGGGAAACAGGAAGCTTTTGAACTGGTGGAAAAAATGGTGGATTATATATACAGAGAAACGGGTACTCTGAATATCAGAGGCTATTTTTCAGAATAAGAGGGTTTATGCTGCATATTGTTTTGACTTTGTTGAAGATAATCGTTTTTTTTCTGCTGGCGCTGCTGGGAATTTTTCTGGTTCTGGTGGCTGTGGTTCTGGCTTCCCCTGTAAGTTATGATTTTTCAGGAGGATGGGACGGGAAGCCGCACCTGAAAGGCCGGGTTTACTGGCTGTATCATATTGTGCGTATTTCCGTTATTATGAAAAACGGTCAGCTGGGGATCCGTGTTTCGCTTTTCGGCCGTCCGATGGGAGCCGCAGGGAAAGCGGAACATAAAGAGGAAAAAAATGTATATGAGAAGCCTGATTCTGAAGAAGAGATAAAGTATGATTCAGAACCGGAGACTGAGATTGAACCGGAATCGGAAAAAAAACCGGAATCGGAAAAAAAACCGGAATCGGTTTATGAATTGGAAAGCCGGGTGAGTCAGTCGGAACAGGAACCGGAAGCGGAAGTTCTGCCGGATGAAAATCCTGAGATTTTTCCGGAAGAAGACGAAAGTCTGTGGGACAGTGAATTTGAGATTTCGGAAGATACTTCCGAAACAGAGCCTGTACAGGAGAGTGCTGAAGAAAGCAAGTCTGCTTTTTCTGTGATCCGCAGAGTTCTGGATTTTATCAATCTGCCTTCCGTGCGTTTGCTTTTGGGAAAACTGTGGAAGAACGTTAGCAGAATCATCAGGCATCTGCGGCCTTCTGATCTCAGAATCCGTGCGACGGTCGGCATGGATGATCCGGCACTTACCGGTCGGATCATGGAACTGGCTGCGGTTTTGTATGCTTTTTACGGTGATCATATTGAAATTGTTTCCGATTTTGATGAAAAGGTGCTGGAAGCCGCTTTTTCTGTGAGAGGACGGCTGATACCCGGCTATCTGATTATAAAAATTCTGGGAATGGCACTGCGGATTCTCCTGAACAGAGAATGTCGTGCTTTTTACAGGGAAATCAAAGAGAATCTGACCTGACAAGGCAGGAGGTATTGAAATTATGGACGAGAAAAAAAATATAGCTTCATCCATGGAATCGCTGATTAAGGGGATGGAAACTTTCCTTTGCAGCAAAACAGTAGTAGGAGAGCCGATTCATCTGGGCGATGCAATCATTCTGCCTCTGGTGGATATTTCCTTCGGATGCGCTTCCGGCGCTGCTGCCGGCGGTAAAAATCAGAAAGAAGGAACGGCCGGTGGAATGAACGGAAAGATTACTCCCAGTGCGGTACTGGTCATTCAGAACGGTTCTACGAAGCTGGTTAATATCCGGACCACAGATAATGTATCCAGACTGATTGACATGGTACCGGAGCTGGTGAACAAATTTACCACCGGAAAAGAACATAAAGTAACGGTTTCGGATGAAGAAGTAAAAAAAGCTGTTGATGAAGAAAAACAGTGACAGTTACGTAAAATAACAATACAGTTTGCTGCTGTGGCTGCATATAATAAATCACAGGGATGGATTCCGGCCGGATTCTGCCGGTCAGCGAATGTCGGTATGACGGGAATGTCGGTGAGGTGAGATATGAGGCAGCTTGGCGGATTGACATTATTTGTATTTGGCTGTGGAATGGCAGTGATGATTTTTATTCCGGTAAATTTCTGGACAGTAATTGTGATCAGCCTGCTGCTGATTGCGGGATTTAATCTGTTCTGTCATTAAAATGATCGTAACTGTTCAGAGCCAGCCTCGAAAACACTGCGTGTTTCCTCTGTCTGGCTCTGAACAGTTCAAATGAGCATAAAAAAAGCTCTGTCGCGATTTCAGAGCTTTTTTTATTGCAGTCAGACTTCCGTGAGAAAATCTGACCATCTGAACCTGTATATAACGTTCGTTTCAGTATTGTTGGCATGCCTTGTCTGAACCGTTCATACTTAACTTTAAAAGTGCGAATTATGCTCTTTCTACTAAGCCGGATTTAAGACAAGAAGTGCATACATACATCTTCTTAGCCTGGCCGTTAACATTAACTCTTACAGATTTAACGTTATTGCTCCACATCTTGTTGGATCTTCTGTGGGAGTGGCTTACATTGTTACCGAAATGAGCGCCTCTCTGACAAATTACACATTTAGCCATGTCTATTGCACCTCCTTTAACTAATTGGACAGAATGTCCGCAACAAATGCTATAATATCAGATTACAGGCATTTTTGCAAGTATTATTTTCAAATTAAAGAAAAATAAATGTTTGCAAGATATCTTTTCTTTTTGAAAAAAAAAGGTTATAATAGCATAGAATGAGGTTATCCTGTCACGGCGCACATCCGACAGGCAGGGTACAGTCCTTCGCAGCTGACGAGGGAGAATGAACACGATGGAGGGATATGGAATGAAGTGTCGCGTTAATAATAAATATGGCGAAGTTCTGATTGATACGGATGTTATTGCCCGCTATGCAGGTTCAATTGTAGTTGAATCTTTTGGTATTGTAGGTATGGCAGGCATCAGCATGAAGGATGGCCTGGTAAGACTTCTGAAAAAGGACAGCCTGACCCATGGCATTAATGTTACAATTGAGGACAATAAGATTCAGCTGGATTTTCATGTAATTGTTGTGTACGGCGTCAGCATTTCTGCGGTGGCAGACAATCTGATCGAAAGCGTGAAATACAGAGTTGAGAAGTTTACAGGGGCAGAAGTTTCAAAGATCAATATTTACGTACAGGGTGTGCGCATAATTGACTGATTGGCCGGATCTGTCCGGTCCGCCGTACCCGGCAGCAGGAATATGGGTCCATTATAACTGTCGGGATACTTCGCAAGAATTAGAAGAGTGATTTAAGGAGGAAACTACTGTGGATACAGTTGTTATTAATGCAGGCTTATTGAAGGAAATGTTTTTATCAGGTGCCGGGAATCTTGAAAAACATAAGGAATGGATCAATGAATTAAATGTTTTTCCTGTTCCGGATGGTGATACCGGTACCAATATGACCCTGACGATCATGTCTGCTGCTAAAGAAGTACAGTCATTGGAGGATGTAACCATGGAGAAACTGGCAAAAGCCATTTCTTCCGGTTCTCTGAGAGGCGCCAGAGGTAATTCGGGTGTTATTCTTTCTCAGCTGCTCCGTGGTTTTTGTAAGGAAATTTCAGGTTGTGACGAGATTACCATAGATATACTGGCAAGAGCCTTTGCAAGAGCCAGAGAGACGGCATACAAGGCTGTTATGAAGCCGAAGGAAGGCACTATCCTGACAGTGGCAAAAGGGATGGCTGACAAGGCTGCAGAGCTGGCAGAAGAAGGAACAGTCGTTGAACTGGATGATTTTATCAAAGCAGTTCTGGAATACGGCAATGAAGTTCTGAACCGGACACCGGAGATGCTCCCTGTACTGAAAGAAGCAGGTGTGGTGGATTCCGGCGGCCAGGGACTGATGGTAGTGCTGCAGGGCGCTTACGAGGCATTTTGCGGTAATCCTGTTTCTCTTGATACAGCGGCGCCTGCTGCCGGAGTTTCCTCCGGTACGAAAACTCCCGAAGCCAATATTTCCACAGCGGATATCAAGTATGGTTATTGTACGGAATTTATGATTCTTCTGGATCCTGAAACAGGCAGGAAATTTACAGAGGCAGACGAGCAGGAACTGAAATCATTTCTGCTGTCGATCGGTGATTCCCTGGTAGTTGTATCGGATGAGGAAATCGTCAAGGTCCATGTACATACCAATGATCCTGGTATTGCAATTCAGAAGGGCCTGAGCTACGGTGCTCTGACACGCATGAAGATTGATAACATGCGTATTGAGCATGAAGAAAAGCTGATTAAGGATGCTGCAAAGATGGCTGACAGCAGAAAAGATGAACCTGTAGAGCCTGTTAAAGAAGAACCGCGTAAGGAATATGGTTTTATTGCTGTTTCCATCGGAGAAGGTATCGATGAAATTTTCAGAGGACTTCATGTGGATTGTCTGATTTCAGGCGGACAGACCATGAATCCCAGTACAGAAGATATGCTGGAAGCAATTGATCAGGTCAATGCGGATAAGATTTTCATACTGCCCAACAATAAAAATATTATTCTGGCAGCAGAACAGGCAGGCAAACTGACGGCAGACAAGAAGATTGTCGTAATTCCTTCCCGTTCGGTACCTCAGGGCATTGCTGCTCTCATCAGTTTTATGGCGGAATGTACACTGGAAGAGAATCAGGAAGCCATGCTGGAAGCCATGGGCAATGTGAAGACCGGTCAGGTGACTTATGCGGTAAGAAATACTTCTATCGACGGCAAGACAATCCATGAAGGAGATTTTATGGGTATTGATGATCATGGAATTGCTGCAGTGGGCACGGAGCTGGAGCAGACTGCACTGGATCTGCTGGACAGCATGGTGGATGAGGATTCCGAACTGATCAGTATTTACTATGGTGAAGGTGTTGTGGAAGAAGATGCCAGAGCTCTGGAAGAGGCGGTTTCTGAAAAGTACGGAGACTGTGACGTGGAGCTTTACAGCGGCAATCAGCCGGTCTATTATTATCTGATGTCTGTTGAGTGATTCAGGCAATCAGCAAAGGTTTTGATAAGATTTTATCGGGCTGTCGGCATATGCTGACAGCCTTTTAAGATATGGGATGAAAGGGGGAATCAGTCTGGAATTAAAGGATCTGAAGGGAGTCGGACCCCAGACACTGAAGAAACTGCAGAATGCGGAAATCTTTACGGTGGAGGATCTGATTTCCCGGTATCCCCGGGATTATATGACTTATGACCCGGCATTGCCTGTGGGAGAACTGGAAGAAGAAAAGGTTGTGACAGTTTGCGGACATTTTCTGAATCCGCCGGTTACCAGGAGATTCAACGGTCAGCAGGTCACCACAGGGACTTTTACGGACGGTACGGGCAGGATTACTGTAAACTGGTACCATATGCCTTACATTGCTGCTACCGTTGCAGAGAGCAGGATGTATCTCAGAGGGAAGGCTGTGAGAAAGGGAAAACAGTGGGTTCTGTATCAGCCTGCAATTCTGAAAGAGGAACAGTATCTGGAGCTTCTGAACCGGCTGATGCCGGTTTATTCCTTGAAAACAGGTCTGACCAACAAACTGATGACGTCACTTGTTTCCCAGTGTCTGGAGAAGGCAGAGCTGGTCCGGGAGTATCTGCCGGAGTCTTTCCGCAGAAAATATCAGCTGGCGGAGGCCAATTATGCAGTAAGGAATATTCATTTTCCAGAAAGCAGGCATGATATGATTCTGGCAAGAAAAAGACTGGTATTTGATGAATTTTTCTTTTTCATGCTTTCCGTCAGGGAACTGAAGGAACAGAAACAGAAGAGCAGCAACTGTTTTCCGCTTGAAAAACAGCAGGCCGGCGGTCGGCTGCTGGAAATTCTTCCTTACAGCCTGACCGGTGCGCAGCTGCGCACACTGGAGGAGATTTACCGGGATATGGGATCTGATCATCTGATGAACCGTCTGGTGCAGGGAGATGTAGGATCAGGAAAAACCATTGTAGCATTTCTTGCCATGATTTATGCAGCCGAGAATGGCTATCAGAGTGCACTGATGGCGCCCACCGAAGTTCTGGCAGTGCAGCATTATGAGTCCTTTTGCGGGCTCCTGAAGCACTCCGGCCTCGATTATCGGATCATTCTTCTGACAGGAAGCATGACGGCAAAGCAGAAACGCAGCGCTTATGAAAAAATTTCAGCACATGAAGCAGATATGATCATCGGAACACATGCACTGATTCAGGAAAAGGTTATTTATGATGATCTGGCCCTGGTTATAACGGATGAACAGCATCGTTTCGGTGTACGTCAGAGGGCGGTTTTTGCCGGAAAAGCAGCTTTGGAGAAGAAACCTCATGTGCTGGTTATGAGCGCAACGCCGATTCCCAGGACACTGGCTCTGATTCTTTACGGGGATCTGGATATTTCAGTCATTGATGAGCTTCCGGCAAACCGGATTCCCATCAAAAACTGCGTGGTGGATACAGGTTATCTTCCGCGGGCCTATGCATTTATTGAAAAAGAGGTGCGTAAAGGCCGCCAGGCTTACGTAATCTGCTCCATGGTGGAGGAGAGCGAACAGATTCAGGCGGAAAATGTGACAGAGTATACGGAAAAGCTGAAAAACGCTCTTTCGTCGGATATACGGATCGGTTATCTGCACGGAAAGATGAAGCCCAAAGAAAAAAATGCGATCATGATGCAGTTTGCCGGTCATGAGCTGGATGTTCTGGTATCAACAACGGTAGTTGAGGTGGGAGTCAATGTTCCCAATGCCACGGTTATGATGATTGAGAACGCAGAGCGATTCGGATTGTCTCAGCTTCACCAGCTTCGGGGAAGAGTCGGGCGGGGGCCGCATCAGTCGTATTGCATTTTCATGGACCGTTCCGGAAGAAAAGAGAAGAGTGAACGCCTTTCTGTTCTGGAAAAATCAAATGATGGTTTTTTTATTGCTTCAGAGGATCTGCGGCTGCGCGGCCCGGGAGACTTTTACGGAGTGAGACAGAACGGTCAGCTGCAGTTTGCTCTGGCTGACATTTACACAGATGCTGCGATTATGAAACAGGCAAGGGAAGCAGCTGATGAGGTATATGAGAAGCGGGTGGATATGACTCCTGATGAAGAGCGGCAGCTTCGGAAACTGCGGGATACTTATCAGGAAAAAGCGGCTGCTGCTGATGTATCGCTTTGAAATTCAGCTTCTGTGAAAAGTATTTAACTTTATTGAAACAATAGCACTGCATCAAAGCAGAAGCGTTGTATCAAAAAAAGAAACACTGCATCAAAAATTCTGTGAAACGAAAGGAGGATGTTTATGAAACATAATTCACGTTTTTTTGCCAATAAGGACTGCGAATATTACCCCTGCCATCCGGGGCTGGAAGAGTTCAACTGCCTGTTCTGCTATTGTCCGCTGAATTATGTGGAGCACTGTCCGGGAAATCCGGAATTTATCCGGACGAAGGACGGGAGGGTGATCAAAAACTGCATGGGCTGTGATTTCCCTCACAGGCCTGAGAATTACGATACGATTATTAATTTTGTGAAAAAAAATATGCCTGTATTCGATGAAAAACTGCTGAAGGACGAACAGAAAAAGTAAAAACAAGGACTGCGCCGAAAACCGGGCTGCAGTCCTTTTATCTGCATCATCCTCATATAACAGAATATTATTAACGATACTCTGTGTCTTCTCCATCCTCATCGCTGCCGGGAACTTCATCCTGTGATTCGGATCCTCCGGCAGTGTCATTAATGGAAGCAAGAAATGCATCATGGTTTGACGCAATGACCTGATAGCGCTGGTTCATGGCGTCGAGATGCTGTTCAAACAGGTTATGGGCAGCGTTCATATTGTCTTCAAAAAGGGTCCTGGTAGCAGCAATGTTGTCTTCATACAGACTGCGCAGACTTCCCATGGCATCACTGGTATAGGTGATTGCCGATTCTTTAAAGGCATTGGCTTCGATAATGGCCTGATTCAGGATATCCTGAGCCTGATTCTGCGCCTGCTCAAGGATTTCATTGCCGCGGTTGATGGCCTGCTGAACGATCTCATGTTCATCTACCAGTTCAGTAGTTTTCTCTGTGGCGTCATTCAGTAATTTTTCCGCCTGTGTTCTGGCATCGCTGATGATGGCCTCCTTATTGCTGACAATCTTTTCACTGCGTTCAACGACCTCAGGCATGCACATGCGCAGTTCCGTCAGAAAATCATCAATGGTATTCCGCTCAACTACAATCTTGCGGTTGCCGGAAAA
>JBJELO010000111.1:0-2940 GCA_051879195.1 Lachnospiraceae bacterium | reverse complement strand
TCCACAATCTGAACAGACCGGCGGATGCCTTCTTTCAGATCGATGTGAGGCTTCCAGCCAAGCGACTGAAGCCTTGTGCTGTCCAGTATCTCCGGTGTGGAGCCAAAGGACAGAACCGGTTCTGCTTCATCCTCTTTGTTGGCGAACGCCAGCTTCAGATTGCGCTCAGGAAAAACGCTGACAGCCGTTCTGGCAAAATTGCGGATGGTGGTATCGGAAGCCTGGTTGGCGATATTGTAAGGCATTACGTCTTCTCCGCATAAAAGGATCATGAAAAGTGCACTGGCCGTATCGGTTACATAGCAGAACGAACGGTAAGCCGCTCCATTGCTCTTAAGCAGAATATCCTGACGGCGCACCACGTTGGCGATAAACTGTGCCCAGACACGGTCGTCATTCAGGGAAGCAGGGCCGTAAATATAGCTGGGGCGGGCAATCCTGACCGGCATATCGTACTGCTTGTGGTAGCTTGCGCAGATGGTTTCCGCCACCCGCTTGCCCATGGCATAACAGTTTTTATAAGAGGTATGATCCAGATATCCGGTAGTTTCTTCTTTCAGACAGTCGGATCCGTCACTGACAGCACCGTAGGTTTTCAGACTGGAAATCATCAGAGAAGCTTCGCTTTCACAGCGCTTCGCATATTCAAGAACCTTGATGGTTCCCTCCACATTGGCTCTGATGGTTCCCACGGGATCGTGTTCAAAATGCCAGGCACTGGCCTGACTGGCAGCGTGAATAACGAAATCAGCTTTCTCTTCAATTGTGATATCCTGGCATACATCCTGGGTGACAAGGGTAAAATCTTCACGTTCCAGAACGGGACCGTATTTTTTAGCCGCTTTTTCATAATTTCTGACAAGACCGATTACGTGAATGTCCGTATTATGAAGATCATTGACCGTAAGCATGGCAAGAACCATATAATAACTGATAAACCCGCCTGCGCCGGTCAGAAAAACGGTTTTACCGTTCATCCTTTCCCAGGGGATGGGCTGATCCAGAATAGACAGAACATCTTCATAAACATGACCGCTTACCAGATCACGAATAGGATTACATTTCATATTTGAATTCCTCCTGAGCAAAACGTCTGTAGTGCTGATAGTAATAGTGAGAACGTAAAGTATACAGATCTTCGGGTGTGGTTACTTTGATATTCTGACGTTCACCGATGAAAATATGCACGGTTTCTCCAAGTTCGATCAGCAGCTCGCAGGAAGAAGTGGGATTGGTAATGTTGCGTTTTTCAGCTTCTTCATGTGCCCACAGAATTTTTTCGAAGGTAAAGCCCTGAGGAGCCTGTGTAATAAACATTTCGCTCCTGGGATAATTCCTGGAACAATTAACTCCGTCTTTGCTTTCAAGAACGGAATCGATGCTGGGGGTAACCGGCACTGCACTGCCGTATTCCTTTGTTTCACGGATGCAGTTGGAGACCAGTTCACCGGAAATCATGGGACGTACACCGTCACAGATCAGAACCAGATCGTCCGGCTGTGCACCTTCGGCAGCTGCCATAAGTCCGTTGTGAATCGATTCATATCCGTTGGAACCACCGGGCACGATCGCCTCCACTTTTTTGATTCCGTACTGTTCAATCTGCTCTTTCAGCACATCAATCCAGCTTTCCAGACAGGAAATGCAGATCTTGTCGATCTCAGGGTGCTGAGAAAATATTTCCAGAGTACGGATGATAATCGGTTTTCCGTCTACTTCGATAAACTGTTTCGGAATGTCTGCAGATTTCATTCTGGCACCAACGCCGCCTGCAAAAATAACTGCTGCTACCATAATTGTCCTCCTGATGTTCATAAATATTTCAAATGTTGTAACAGTTGCATAAATGTATCAAATCAATATAACTCATGGATTGTAATATCGGATCACACTGTGCTTCATCCGGTCCTCCTCCGGCGGAATCTGCATAAAGTCGCCATACAGTATGCGGAGATAGGGACCCGGATGGCAAAGGGTTTTCAATCTGGTATCTTCGAAACGGATCCTCCGGGAAGGGAAGAACCATCTGCGCAGATAGGTTTCGCCGCGGGCATGGCGGATGCCGCTGGGAATCATCACATATTGTGAGGAATGATCTTTGCACAGGGCAATGGCGGATTCCGTAATCAGCATCCAGCGCCTGAGAGGCAGAAATGAGAAACAGAAACCGATAAAATTCTTGACATGCAGAGCACGGCAGGCCTGCCTGTCATTGCCGACGTACTTCAGCAGTCGGGGGAGTTTGCTGCGGATGCGGACGCAGGAACAGATCAGAAGCAGTCCGTCACAGAGACACTGATGCAGTGCGCGCAGAACAGGATTGCCGAAGGTATTGTCCACAGGAAAGATATCGATGAACATACCGGCCTTGTCCGGTTCTGTTTCGTATATCTCTTCAAAACAGGTTCCTTTTTTTCGTACCTTTGAGAAATGCAGGTCATACCGGTCATCCATGCGGATGTTCTGCACCCAGTAGTCAGCAGCGCATTCTTCTGCAAACAGAGAAACAAATCTGTCATAATCGGCTCTCGGCATACAGATATCAACATCATCATCCCATGGAATGAATCCCTTATGGCGCACAGCGCCGAGACAGGAGCCGCCGCACAGTGCATAGGTCAGATGATGCTTTTCACAGAAATCATCGATATCCTGAACCATGTTCTTCAGCGTATGATGGATCTGTTCCAGATCGGAATCTGATATCACGTACATGTTCTCATTGGCATTAACGGTTTTTCTGATGTTTTTGTAGGTTTCCAGCAATGAAATATCTCCTTCCATTGTTATAAGTCAAATATACTCATGCATCTGCAGAAGGAAAGACAATTACCGCAGAAATCCGGCATTTCCTGCATTGCCGCAGCATGAGCACAATTTGTTTTATTGTACCAAGTCGCTAGCGCGACGGCTAGCCCACGATACAATAAAATTTCAGTT
>JBJELO010000110.1:0-2977 GCA_051879195.1 Lachnospiraceae bacterium | reverse complement strand
CGGTAAATCGACCCTGCTTTCTCTTGCGTGCGGCCTTCTGAAGCCGGAATCAGGTTCCGTGCATCTGTCCGGCGATTCGGCTATCGGATATATGTTTCAGCGTGATCATCTTTTTGAATGGAGAACTCTGTATCAGAATGTGATGCTGGGACCGGAGCTGCACCATCGACAGACGCCTGAAACCATCTCCCGCGTAAAACAGATGATTGATTCCTACGGTCTGAAAGATTTTACCGGCAGTGCACCCTCCGCACTATCCGGCGGAATGCGTCAGCGGGCCGCTCTGATCCGGACTCTGGCAATCGAACCGTCCCTTCTCATTCTAGACGAACCTTTTTCGGCACTGGATTACCAGACCCGGCTGGAGGTAACCGATGATATTGCCACCCTGATCCGGGAAACCGGTAAAACGGTTCTGATGGTTACCCATGATCTTTCGGAAGCTGTCAGCGTAGCCGACCGGATTCTCGTGCTTTCCGGGCGTCCCTGTTCTCTGAAAGCAGATATCCCTGTTGAATTTCCCGGAGAAATCACAAGCCCTGTTAAGCGCAGGGAACATCCTCATTTTTCTGTTTTATTCAATCTGGTATGGAAGGAGCTGAAAAAAGAATCATGAATCTCCGTAAAAAAGAATCCCGGCTGAAACAAAGCCATGAAAACCACAACTGCCCCGTCAGCGCCAATCAGAAAGCGTTTCTCCTGAAATACCGCAGAAAAATCCGACTGATTCGTTTCTCCCGCTTCCTGCTGCTGGCAGGCTTTCTGCTCCTGTGGGAAATATGCGCACAGACGGGCCTGATCAATGATTTTATATTCAGTTCCCCGACCCGGATGTACAACTGCTTTCTGAAAGCAGCAAATCAGCAGCATCTCTTTTACCATATTCTGGTAACAATCGGCGAGACTCTGCTCAGTTTTCTGATTGTATCCGCAGCCAGTCTTCTCCTGGCCGCGCTGCTCTGGTCCTGCAAAACGCTTTATGAAATTCTGGAACCGGCTCTGGTGATGCTGAACAGCCTCCCAAAATCAGCTCTGGCACCTGTGCTGATCGTCTGGTTGGGAAATAATGTAAAAACCGTAATCGTAACCGGTATCCTTCTGGCTATTTTTGCGTCCACCATCACCCTGACCGGCGGTTTTTACAAAACAGATCTGGATAAGATCCGGCTGATGAAAACACTGGGGGCCGGAAAAAAGGATCTCCTGTTCAAGCTGCTGATTCCTTCCTCCGTTCCCCTGATTCTGAGCACCATGAAAGTCAATATCGGTCTTTGTCTGGTGGGTGTCATCATCGGAGAATTCATGGCTGCCAGAGCAGGTCTGGGATATCTGATCATATACAGCTCCCAGGTATTCCAGATGGATATGGTTATGCTTTCTATCCTGATACTCTGCATCATCGCTGTCGTCATGTACCAGAGCATCTCAATGATCAGCAAAAAAGTATCCGGATGAGCATCTGAATATGGTTGGAAGACCAACTGTATGCACCTGTACCTGCGGAAATTATTCCCAGCTGTCGTCCCAGTCATCCCGGTCATCCTGAGGCTTTCTCAGTCCCGCCAGTTCTCCAATGGGGACCTGCATCAGGTCCATGATCCGGTCCAGCTGCACAAAAGGGATGTATCCGTTTTCGAAATTGCTCAGGAGATGCTCCACATATATATGAGGCAGCTGTACCCGGTTCCAGGGGCGGTAAAGATATTCCAGAGAAAAGCCGAGCATATTGGCAAGGCGCTCCTCACCGTAATAACGTCTTCCTTTATGAATTTTCTGTACCTGCTCCCGTGAAATAAGCCGTTCCTTCAGAAGCACTTTTTCCACGGTTTTGTAGGATACCTGAAAATAATTCTGAATCTGGGCGGTGTGAATGGCCCTCAGCTGCGAAAGCGAAATCCGCAGTTCATAGCGGATGTAGTAATCCAGTGCATAGCCGGGTATCAGCAGTTCATGGGCAAAATCCACAGCATCCCTCTCTTTTACCGCCGTTTCTTCGTAATTATCCTTTGTCAGAACGTAAAGAAGCTGACGGCATTTGGCTGCTTTGGAGTAGAATTCCCCGGCAAGAAAGGCTGCTGTCCTCATCTCCTCTTCAAACGGACAGGAGGAGCTGGTAATCAGTGTATATCCGCGTCCATTGTATACCAGCATCCCGAGAAGTTCCTGTGCAAATGGATAGCGGATGATTTCCAGACCGGAACGCTCCAGTATGGACAGCAGATTCTCTTTATAGCTGTTCACTGCTGCAGGGCGCTGAACCGGACGCAGCATTCCATATAAATCAGGATTCTCAGGACCGGAAAATGTGCCCTGTTCTATCTCCCGGCTTTCTCCTGCTGATTTTGCAGAATAAATACGCTCCTGCTCCTCCAGAAAATCCAGCAGGGACAGAAACGGTTCCATACCGCCGATTCCGAGAATCTCCGGTTTCTGGTGCAGAATCACACCCCGGATGCGTTCCTTATTCTCCTCCGCAGTCAGATCGGAGGTAGAAATACCGAAAATATCAGCCAGCATACGGATATCCTGAAATGAAACATCCGCCTGTCCATTTTCCATGCGGGCATAGCGCTGCCGCGTTGTATGCAGGATCTTCGCAACCATATCCTGCGTCATCCCCTGCGCAGTCCGCAGCTTCTTCAATTTCTTACCTAAACCCTCATCCATAGATTTTCCCCGCCTTCCTGTAAATTAACCGGTTAATATTTTGTGTTTTCTGTATTATAACTATAATAATGTATTTTCGCAAGAATTGCACCAAATTCTGTTTCATATTGAAAAAATATTTTTCTTATGCTATCCTTAATACAGAAACAGGGGTGCAAAATATGGAAATATTCCAACATACTCCAGTCAGAAAGGAGGTTGGCGCGTTTTCATAACCCGGTATGCAGCGATACCGACAGTTTTATGGAAAACCGTGCCGGATTTTAATGAAAATTCTTGAATCTGCAGAAAATTATCTGGAAACGATTCT
>JBJELO010000109.1:0-3027 GCA_051879195.1 Lachnospiraceae bacterium | reverse complement strand
TTAAATCATTTTGATGGCACAAAACTAAGTATTTATGATTTGAAACCTAATTTAGAGGGGTTTCTATTAACGTAAATTTTGAGGTTTTAGTGTTATAAATACTGCTCAGAGCCAACCTCGAAAACACTGCGTGTTTCCTCGGTGTGGCGTATCCGCCAGATAGATTTGCAAAAAAGTGTTCGTGAATGCAGGCATTCGTCACACTTTTTTTGCAAATCTGCCTGGCTCTGAACGGTAAAAAATATAATATGGTTACTGTTCAGAGCCAGCCTCGAAAACACTGCGTATTTCCTCGGTGTGGCGTATCCGCCAAATAGATTTGCAAAAAAGTGCTCGTGAATGCAGGCATTCGTCACACTTTTTTTGCAAATCTGCTTGGCTCTGAACGGTAACCATATTATGAATACTCAACAGGTTTTGTGTCTGAAATTGTTGTAAAAATTGTTTAATTGTGATAAAATATAGAAAAAATCAATAAGAGGTGTGTTGATTTTTTAATGGATACATGGATGCTGAAAACTATATTTTGAAAAAAAAGTATCAGTTCAGCAGAGAATGAACTGTTGGGAACGGATTCAGCAGGCGCTTGCTGTTTGTCTGAGCTCGTGCTTTGCTGAATGGCTGCGAAAAATATCTTTACAGAGGAAAGGGAAATGATGTTAATAGGGGTAAGTATTGAGGAAGGATTGAAGCTGATTATTGACCGTCTTGGATGCATGGCAAAAGAAATGGTGCCTGCTGAAGATGCCTGTGGAAGGATTCTTGCTGAGAATCTCATTTCGCCGGAGAATATTCCTCCTTTTCGGCGGTCACCGCTGGATGGATATGCTTTCCGGGCGGAAGATACGGTGAATGCTTCGCCGGACAGGCCGGCTGTTTTTGAGATTATCGAGGAGATTCCGGCAGGAAAGGCACCGGAACATACGGTTGGAAGTATGCAGGCGGTAAAGATTCTGACAGGTGCTCCTGTACCGGAGGGCGCGGATGCCATTGAGAAGTATGAGGTGGTAGAGGCAGATGAAAAAACTCTGCGCCTGACGCATCCTTACCGGAAAAACTGCAATGTGGTTCCGGTGGGAGAAGATATCGGCCAGGGAGATCCTGTACTATCGGAGGGAACCGTAATTTCTCCCGCTTACCTCGGGATTCTGGCAGGGCTTGGTTTTGACAGGATACCCGTTTATAAAAAGCCCCGGGTTACATTGATCAGTACCGGCAGTGAGCTGGTTCCCATCGATGCTCCTATTCCGCTGGGGAAGATCCGTAATTCCAGCATATACACATTAAAGGCATTTCTGGAAGCAAACGGCGCACAGGTGAAGATGGTGCCGATTGTGCCGGATGATGCGGATCTGATCGCACGGGCGGTGGACGATGCCTGCCGGGAATCGGATATGGTATTTACTACAGGAGGCGTATCTGTGGGAGATTACGATATGCTTCAGAAAAGTATGGAGATTCTGCATGCTGATGTGCTGTTCTGGAAGATGCAGATGAAACCCGGAGGAGCTTTTCTTGCGTCTTTTTATCAGGGGAAACCGGTAATCAGTCTGTCGGGGAATCCTTCTGCGGCTGCCATGGCGTGTTTTATGATTGGAATTCCGGCTTTGCGTAAAGTGGGCGGAAGGAAAGAATATGAACTGGAGTGCTGTCGGATACGGCTTCTGGAAGGATTCAGCAAGAAGAATTTTGTACGCCGTTTTCTTCCGGGAAGACTGGTTGTGCAGGAAGGGGAAGCATTTATCAGTGTAACCCCTTCACAGGGCAACGGCATTCTGCATCCACTGCATGGTTGCAATGTGATTGCGGAAATTCCTCAGGGAAGTCCGGCAATGGAGCCGGGAACACTGGTGAAAGGATATCTTCTGTAAATCGTCTGTTGGGGAGATACAGCAATAAATGCTGCAGAGATGAAAAGGAATATAAGAGGGAAAGGGTAACATAAAAGGGGAAAGGTAATATAACAATGATAGATTCATATGGAAGAGTGATTGATTATCTGCGGATTTCCGTGATTGACCGCTGTAATCTGCGCTGCGTGTATTGTATGCCGGAGGAAGGACTGGAGCTGACATCTCATGAGGAAGTACTGACCTATGGTGAGATTGTCAGAATCTGTAAAATCATGGCAAAAACCGGTCTGAAAAAAATCAAACTGACAGGGGGAGAACCTCTTGTGAGAAAGGATCTTCCGAAACTGGCAGGGCGTCTGAAAGCGATTCCGGGTATTGAGAAGGTGACCCTTACAACCAATGGAGTTCTTCTGGAAGACCTGATGGAAGAATTTCACGATGCAGGGATTGACAGCATCAATATCAGTCTGGATACGCTGAATCGGGAATTATATGCGCAGATTACAAGGAGAGATCAGCTGGAAGCAGTCAGGAAAGGAATCGAAGCAGCACTGGCATACCCGGATATTTCTCTGAAGATCAATTGCGTTCCCATGGGGCTTCCGGATCAGAATCTGTCCGAAATTGCGTCTCTGGCAAAAGATCACAGGATTCACGTGCGTTTTATTGAGATGATGCCCATCGGATACGGAAAGAATTACCGTTTTGTGGGGGAAGATGAAATTCTTGGCCAGCTGGAGGCAAAATTCGGAAAGCCGGAGATTTTTCATGGAAAGCTTGGAAACGGTCCCTGTCATTACTATGATTTTGAAGGATTTCAGGGGAAAGTCGGTTTTATCAGCGCCATCAGCCATAAATTCTGCAGTGAATGCAACCGGGTTCGTCTGACTTCTCAGGGATTTCTGAAGACCTGTCTTCAGTACAATACCGGCAATGATCTGAAGGGGCCCATGCGTACGGGGGCTTCCGATGAAGAACTGCAGGAATTGATTATACGGACGATCAATGGAAAACCGGTGGGGCACCGTTTTCTGGAAGATGAAATCAGTAATGAGAACAATCTGAACATGTCGCAGATCGGCGGATGATATACAGAAAAACCTCCCTGTAAAAGGGAGGTTTTTTATTTTAATGGCTTTAGCCCGTTGAAGGCATCGGAGTTTTTCGTGTTCCG
>JBJELO010000108.1:0-3037 GCA_051879195.1 Lachnospiraceae bacterium | reverse complement strand
ACGCCGATGGCAGGCATCTCTGCCGGAAGACCGAATCCCAGAAATGTGATGGATGCCTCATGCATGATTGCATGAGGGAACAGCAGGATCAGACCGATGAGATAGGCGGGCAGCACATGGGGAATGATATGTCTGATGGCAACTTCCGTCCGTGATTTGCCCATTTTGTAAGCTGCCTGTACATACTGGGATGACCGTACCTGCATTACCTCCGCACGGACAATACGGGTGAGCCCCGGCCAGTGTGTGATTGCCACGCCGATGGTTACGCCCCTGATTCCTTTTCCCAGCATAAAGGAAATCAGAATCAGCAGTACCAGATGGGGAAGGCCCATGCACAGATCGATGGCCCAGTTTACAAAACGGTCAACCCAGCCGCCGAACACTGCAGATGCAATTCCCATCACAAGTGCGATTACAGAACTAACCGTGGCCGCCAGCACACCGATAACCAGACTGTTTGACAAACCTTTAATACATCGTGCAAACATATCGCGTCCCATGAAATCGGTTCCGAAAAGATGATCTTTGCAGGGTGCAATAAATTTATTTTCATAATGGACTGCATAATCAGCCGGATCCATTAAAAGCCCCCAGATAAAAATACCAGCCAGATAAATGATGGCTGCCGCTGACAGAACAATAACCATTGTTTTTCTGTTAAAAATATTTTCCCACTTGAAATTCTTCTGTTTTTCCATGATTACCGTCCCTCCCTGATTCTGGGATCAAATATGCCGTACAGGATATTGGCAATCAGGTTACCCGTAAATACGAATAATGCGCTGAACAGAGAAATCCCCAGAAGAAGCGGCACATCCGCGCTCATGGCAGCCGCTGTTGTTGCCGTTCCGATTCCCGGATAAGCAAATACATTTTCAGCAAGGGCCATACCGCCGAACAGCTCGCTGAAAGAAGAAAACTGCAGCGTGATAGCGGGAAGTGCAATATTACGCAGAACGTGACGTACAACCAGCTGACGTGTATTCTCCCCCCTTGTTCTTGCGTAGAGAATAAAATCACTGTTCAGGATTTCCACCAGCTTCTGCCTTGTGTATAACACTACCTCACTGATGCTGACTACTGTCAGAACCATCGCAGGAAGAATCATATGGTGGATCCGGTCCCAGATTGTGACTTCTGAAGCCAGTTTTCCCATGGGAACAGCCATTCCGATGGGAAACCATCCCAGATAAACGGAAAAGAACATCAGCGCCAGCAGGCCCAGCCAGAAAGTCGGTGCCGACTTCACGGCCAGACAGAACAGCTTCATCAACCTGTCAAACAGACTTCCCTGATACAGACCACATATAATACCTATGATAAATCCCAGTATGCCGGACATCGCCCAAGCAACAAACATCAGTGCAATCGAATAGGAAAATCGTTCTGAAATGACATGGATAACCGGTTTTTTATAGGTGATCGATGTCCCCAGATCACCGTGAACTGCATGATTCAGCCAGGTCATAAACCGTTCCGGAAGCGGATCGTTCAGTCCCCAGTATTCTGCAATCTCATTTTTCGCTTCCTGCGAAAGAGTCGATTCTGTTCCTATGTATGCGACAAGCGGATCAATCGGAGCTTTTGTAATCAGTAAAAAAGCAATAATACTGACGGCAATCAGCAGAATTACCATTCTTATCAATTCAAACAGTAAATTTTTTTTATTTGTCATTATTTGCCCCCGAATAACTGCGGTTCACGGAGCAACAGCCCTGTGAACCACAGCCTTAATTATGATATACAGTTTTTATTTCAGACTCCAGTCAGCCATATTGCAGACAATGGGGCTTCCGTGTCCGTGAGGATGGGGAACCTGTGTATCCATGGAAATATCAAGCTTATCACTGATAAAATAGCAATGCTCAATATTTACAAGATATAAGTTGGGATATTCTGCATCAGCCAGTTTCTGAACTTCTTTCCATGCAGCAATTGCATCTTCCTGAGTCGTTGCTCCGATTGCTTCTTTGATCTTCGCATCTACAGCGTCGCTCATGAGACCGGACACATTATCATAGCTTCCGTTCAGGAACTTTTCAGAATCAAACATGGCATCGAGTACAGTCGGGCTGTACTGTCCCCAGCCCCATACGATACCGTTGCAGTTCTCCAGAGAAACGATCTCATCCCATGTTGCTGTCTTCACTGTGATCTTAATGCCAAGCTTTGCTGCATCCTCTGCAAAAGCAGTTGCCAGCTGGAACCGATCCTGATCGCTGCCCGGCGAATAGATATCAAATGCACAGTCAAGACCGTCTTTTTCACGAACGCCGTCACCATCACTGTCTTTCCAGCCTGCGTCTTCCAGAAGCGCGATTGCTTCATCAAGACGTCCGTCTTCATAATCATCGGTGCTTGCCCACACCAGATTATCTGTAAAGTTTACGGCAGGTTTACCGATGCCATTAAATGCATTGTCGATAATCGCCTGACGATCAATACCGATTGATAATGCTTCACGAACTGCTTTATCGCTGGTTACATTATTACCGACTGTTACTTCTTCTCCTGCCTGATTGGTCATCGTCTGCTCCGCAAGAACCGGAAGGTTCACGTTGCGGACATCCATGGTTTCAAATCTCTGAAGTGTCATGCCATCGATTGTTTCTTTTGCATAGGCGGTTCCAACCATAACGATATCCAGCTGACCGGACTGAGCTGCTGCAAATGCCGCATCGCTGTCCATGTAAACCAGCGTAATCTTTTCGATATCGGGAGCTTCACCGAAATAATTTTCATTGACTTCCAGAATCATCTGCTGGTTTGTATCATACTGAACCATTTTATATGCACCGGTTCCGATGGGATACTGGTCAAATTTCTCGCTGTCATAAGCATCACTGGGAACAATCTGCAGCATGGCTACCGTATCAAAAAACGGTGAATACGCCTCTTTTAATTTAAATTCAACTGTTTTATCATCAACAGCCGTTACTGATTCCAGTCTTGAAAGATCCACATTCTCATTGTTTCCGGGATTTGCCATAACGGTTTCATAGGTAAATACAACATCTTCTGCCGTAAAATCACT
>JBJELO010000107.1:0-3062 GCA_051879195.1 Lachnospiraceae bacterium | reverse complement strand
TCCGGCTGGCAGGTGCAGAATAACGGGGAAACCATAGAAGGGGTGCTGAACCGGGCCATTTCCGAACTGACGGGAGAGACGATTGCGGTCATCGGCGCCAGCCGCACCGATGCCGGTGTGCATGCTTTGGGAAACGTGGCTGTTTTCGACACAGATAGCAGAATCCCCGGTGAGAAATTTGTATTTGCCCTGAACGTGCGGCTTCCGGAGGATATCCGTATTCAGGATTCCTGTGAAGTCCCCATGGATTTTCATCCCCGCAAATGCGTCAGCACAAAAGTTTATGAGTACCGCATACTGAACCGGAAATTTGAACTGCCCTGTGAGCGGCTTACTTCTTATTTCTATCACCGTCCTCTGGATGTGGAGGCCATGAAGCAGGCTGCTTCCTATCTGGTGGGAGAACATGATTTTAAAAGTTTCTGTTCCATTCATACACAGGCATTAACAACGGTGCGGACCATTTACAGCATTGATGTGGATAAGTCCGGCGATCTGATCACGATCTGTGTAAAAGGCAGCGGATTTCTCTACAATATGGTACGGATTATTGCGGGAACCCTGATTCAGGCGGGAATCGGTGCCTTTCCGCCTGAACATGTGCAGGACATGCTGCAGGCTCTGGACCGGCAGACTGCCAGTCAGACAGCGCCGGCCAGAGGGCTGCGGCTGGTGGAAATCCGGTATGAAGAGGGAAGCGCCGGGTGTCTGCGGGGCAACAGGTGATTCAGGCGGATCATATCAGCTGTACGGTTTCATTCATCCAGTTCAGCAGATCTTCATAAACCACATTCCGGTCGGTTTCATTCAGAATTTCATGCCGGTCACCTGCATATAATTTCATCCTGACATTTCGAATACCGGCGGATTTGTAGCTGTTATATACTTTACGAACGCTTTTACCGAAATTCCCCACGGGGTCATCGGCACCTGACACGAGAAACAGGGGCAGATCCCGGGGGATTTTCTGTATGTTTTTCTTCTTTTGTATAAACTGAATGCCGCGGAACATATGGTAGTAAGCATTGACCGTGAAACGGAAGGTGCACCAGGGACTGGCCAGATAGGCGTCAACAATCGTTTTATCTTTCGTAAGCCAGTCCTTATCTGTCCGTGCCGGTTCAAAGCGTTTGTTATAGGAGCCGAAGGCCATATTGTCGATCAGGGCACTTCTGTATTCCCAGCCCTTCAAAGCGGCAATGCACCGGCACAAAAGCTTCCCGGCGGCCGGTACGGGGGCAGGCTGTGAACCGGTTCCCATGACAATCACGCCGCTCAGACACTTTCCGTGCAATTCCATATACTGACGGATCAGGAAAGATCCCATACTGTGCCCCAGCATGAAATAAGGAACGCCGGGGTATTTTTTCGCAGTGATTTTCCGCAATCTGTGAATATCTCCGATTACGTATTCATTTCCCTTTGTTTTATGAAAATAGCCGTGTAGAGAATTGCACTGTACCGACAATCCGTGTCCCAGATGATCGTTGCCTGTCACATAAAAACCGTACCCGTTCAGATAACGGGCAAAATCATCGTACCGGTCAATATATTCCACCATCCCGTGGCTGATCTGCAGAACAGCCTTCACATCCTGATCCGGGATCCATTCAATGGCATGGATATTTGTAACACCATCCTTAGAAAGATATGTAAAATGTTTTTTCATAAATTCCTCCTCGTTTGCAAAACAGCTGTCTGTGTTTTAATTTTACAAGAAGTGATGCTTAAAGGCAATGGACAAACAGCCGGAAATGACGTCAGCCGGGGAAAATGACATCAGAGATTACGAGCAGCTGGAAATCGTTGAAATATTGCTGTTTTAACATAAAATGCAAGAAAAAACAATGGAAAAATTGTGCAACATGAAATAAAAACTGGTGCTATAATCTGCTACAAGATCAGGGAATGCAGAAATGAGGTGACGGACAGATGCGCAGCAGTTATTCAGGTGTTTTCAAAGCCATGCTTGTGCTCATACTGTCTGTTGTTCTTGCAGGGACCTGTCTGCTTTGTGCAGGAGACGCTTTTGCAGACTGCAGAGAAGAAGGCTCTTCTTTTCAGTCGGATTCCATGCAGCGCCAGCGCGTAAGAACTGCAGCCGCAGCAGAAGAACTGGAATCTTTTGCAGAAACTCTGTGCAGCAGAACAGAAGAAGAGATTTCCGACAGGATCTTTACACGGATGCTGAGACCGGTTTTCTCAGGTCTGATTCCGGCTGGTCTTTCCAATCATATCACCAGAGGCTTCCTCTGCGAATCTGAAAAATACCATTCTCCCGATACAATCGTAATCGATTATATCCACAGCATCGACGGCAAGATAAAACACTCCGGTCTGTCTGTAATTCTGAAATAGGAAATCCGGAATGGAAAAAGAATTAACAGTCAGATCAGGTTACAGCAGTTATTTCAGGCTGTAACAGTATATCAGAGTATATTTCAGTTTACGAAAAAAGAAAAGGGAACGCAGTAGTCATCCGGCGGTTATGTATATTAAGCAGGGCAAAGGTGCCGCATAACCAGCAGGCTTTATTTGCGTTGTCTGAAGTTGTTAATATGGAGGTTTTATTATGTCGTTGACATTAGTAAATGTATCTGTTGCGGTTCTTGCTCTTACTCTTGTGTTTGGAGGACCTGTGGGTTTTCTTATTAAAACGGCCGTTACGGGAAAGGAGCCTGATGAGATTCTTCAGAGCTTAACCTGTAAAATGCTGCCTTACGAAGAATTGCTTCATGAAGATTCCATGAGTGAAAAGATTATAAGCAATAAGGAGAAAAAGGCAGTTCATGAAAAAGCGATTCACGGAAACGAAAACAGCGGCTCATCTGAGAGGAGGGTATCATAATGGAAACATATAAATTTTTACTGGATCTTGCACTGATTTTACTCAGCACAAAATTTCTTGGCCTGATTACCCGGAAATTCAATATGCCTCAGGTAGTCGGTGCCCTGCTTGCCGGCCTGATTCTCGGACCCGGCATGCTGGATGTGATTTCCCAGACAGATTATATTATGCAGAGCGCGGAGGTCGGCGTTGTTATGCTGATGTTCTGTGCAGG
>JBJELO010000106.1:0-13860 GCA_051879195.1 Lachnospiraceae bacterium | reverse complement strand
GAATCATTGCATTCTAAATTATACTGCAATAAGTCATTATAGCATAAATATAACTGCTTGCCAATATCTTTTTATGATAACGCCAAAAAAGCATCAATACAGCTTTCTGTCTCCTCAATGCTTCCCAGATTGTCCAGGGCCTCCAGAAGCCCTCTCAGTTTTTCGCGGTTCAGTTCGTTGATCTGCCGGCGTGTTTTCAGAATCAGAGACGGACTTACGCTGAGTTCATCCACCCCAAACAACAGAAACAGCGGGAGAAGTCTGCTGTCACTGGCTGCCTCACCGCAGATGGATACCGTAATTCCTTCTTTTTTACAGCACTGAATCGTATATCGGATGCTCCGCAGTACAGCAGGGTGATAATTGGAATACAGATAGGCGATCTGCTTATTGCCTCTGTCCGCCGCAACCGTGTACTGCGTCAGATCATTGGTACCGATACTGATAAAATCCGCCTCTCTGGCAAACATATCCGCCATCCATGCAGCTGCCGGTGTCTCCACCATGACCCCCAGCTGGATGTCTTTATCATAGGGAATCTCCAGCGTATCCAGTTCTTCCTTAATCAGTGAGATAACATTTTTCGCCCTGCGGAATTCTGCCAGAGAACACAGCATGGGCAGAATAATCCTGAATCTGCCATAGGCACTGGCACGCAGAACGGCACGACACTGTGTCTTGAAAATATCGGGCCGTTTCAGACTGAAACGAATGCCTCTGCATCCAAGAAAAGGATTCTCTTCCTTTTCCTGTTCCAGATAGGGAATCCGGTGATCTCCGCCTGCATCCAGAGTTCTGACCACGATGGTCTTACCTCCCATGGTTTTTGCAGCCTGTACATAGATTTCAAACTGTTCATCCTCTGTGGGAAGATTCTCCCTTCTGGCAAACAGATTCTCCGTACGGAACAGACCCACACCTTCCCCGCCGCTCTGGACGACACGTTCCACATCCTCCACATCGTCAACATTGCCCATCAGGGCCAGTTTATATCCATCCAGAGTCATCGTCTCCATATCTGCATAGGAATTGATCCGACTCTGGTCATTCTCCAGCTTCTGTTTGATTTTCATATAATGTTCGATTGTGCTGCTTCTGGGATTCACTACCAGATCTCCTTTGATTCCATCCAGAAGTACCGTATCTCCGCTGTCGATAAAATCCATACACCCCGGGACTCCGATCACTGCCGTAAGTTCCATCTTTCGTGCCAGAATTGCAAGATGGGAATTGAAACCGCCTTTTTCCGTCACAAAACCAACGACCGGATAATCTCCCAGCCTGATAACATCCTTAACCGAAAGTTCCGGTGTTATCAGAATACTTTTTTCATCCGTATTTTCCAGATACTTTCCCATGTCTGCAAGCTGCTCACTCTCAAGCCGGATTACTGTACCCATTACAATATGTCCGGCCACACCCATACCGCTCAGCATCTGTTTTTCCTCCCTGTCCATTACTCTGCGTGTTTACTTCTCTGTATCCGATCCCTGCTGCATTCAGGGACCGGATATGATAACTGTAGCTTTCTCTAAAGAAACAATCTCATATTCCCCTTCTGTACCGCTGAGGGAATAATCCGCTTCCACCTGATAGGTGCCCTCTCGCAATCCGCTCAGATTCAGAGCAAGCTGAATCTGGTCTGTTTCCAGTTTCTCCAGTTCCTCAGGAAGCGCCTGAATCACCACGGAAATCTGTTCAGAACGGATGACTGCCTTCAAGGATGCGGAAAGATTTTTAATCTGTATATTGGAAGAAGATATGGTAAATGTCTTCTTTTCCAGCTTTTCAATGGTCACGGAAATCTGCATACTGTTCTCTTCCGGTTCGAATACGGTTACACTTTCCGGCAGACAGTCATTCAGACTGACCGCCACCTCAAACGATTCTGTCCTGCCATCCAGATTGATCTGCGCCGCAGGTACGGAAACTGTCTCCAGCGAACCCAGAACCTCTTCCGGCCCGATCACCGTAACAGACTGTTTATCCGCTTCAATACCGGTACAGCGATATCCCTCGCTGCATACGCCGGTTCCCGAAAGAGAGGCAATCTCAATCTTTTTCGTAACACCAATGGAAATTTTTACACTGATTTTGTCTTTTTCCGGCAGAATCTGCTGTTCTTCGCAATCAATCTCCTTACCGTTTTCATCATAAAACAAAAGTTTCACTTCTCCCTCATAATCGGCAGTTCTTCCGCTGATATCCACTACGGCACCGGCAGAATCCACCAGATCATACACAGATTCCGGTACACGCACCGTCACTGTCTCATCATCCGGTACGCAGGGTCCGGCAACACAATCATCCTCCGGATCACCCTCTGTCTGAATCACGACAGGGACTGCCTTTTCGACCAGCTTTTCCGTCCGCACAGTAATACTGCCGGCCGACAGCTTATAATTATTGCCGATAATCGACTGATTGCCAACCACTTTTGATTTTACCGGAATCACAGTTCTTTCTTCCGTCACACCGGACAAATCCGCTGTAAGACGAATATCATCGGCTTTCACCAGCCAGCCTCTTTCCTGAACAACATTGACACGCACCCCGATTGAAGCATTCTCTTCCACATAATATGCCAGCCCTTTCTCATGCAGCTCATCGCCATTCACAAGTTCCACTTCAATATTGCCAAGCGATATATTAACACGGGGATCATCATTTGTAATTACCATATACCATATGAGACAGGACACGATAAACGCAACAATCAGCAATACCCATTTGCCTGTCATTTTTTTGGACATCTAAAGCCTCCTATTGTTGTTTCTGTCTGTTCCTTTTCCAGACGCTCTTCGCAGAAGACTGTGTATTCTCATCTCTGCACAGGGTCAGCAGTTCCTTTTCCAGACTCTTGCGGTCCAGATTGGTCTTGATCCTGCCATCCCGCGCTACAGAAACCCTTCCCGTCTGTTCGGAAACAATGACGGTCACACTGTCTGTAATCTCACTGATACCTGCCGCTGCGTGATGCCTTGTACCCAGTCTTGAACTGATTCCCTCCATCTCATTCAGCGGAAGAAAACACTTGGCGGAAGCGATACGGTTCCCGATAATCACAACAGCCCCGTCATGGAGAGGAGTATCCTTCTCAAAAATATTGATCAGCAGCTCACTTCCCACAATGGCATCAATATCCGTTCCCCAGCGCTGCACATAATGCACGATGGGCATGGTATTCTGGATAACAATCAGCGCACCGGTCTTAACGGAAGCCATGGCAAATACGGCATTCAGAATCTCCATGACCGTCTGCTTGGTAAACTGGTTCTCTTCATCATGGCTGCCGATATCGATTGGGAGCAGACGGGATAAAAAACTGCTCCCGTTCCCGCTGCCCATATTGCTTCCCAGCCGCTCCAGTGCCTGACGGAATTCAGGCTGAAACACTATCACGAAAACCATGATCACCACACTCAGACAATTATTGACCAGCCATACGATTACAGTCATATTCAGTACAGCCGCAACAACGTAAAACAGCAGTAAAATAATAATACCTTTTAACAGATTCCATGCCTTGGTATTCCTCAGCCACAGAATCACATTATATAAAACTATTGTAAGCAGAAGAATCTGCAGTATATCAATGAACCGGATATACGGAATCATCACATTAAAGCGATTATAAATAAATTCTGCTATAAACCGCATGCTCCCACACTTTCTTTATCGGGAAACATTATTCGGATATCTGCTCCCCGCCGTCTTTTCCTGTATCCTCTCCCAGGATATTTATCTTATCATAATCTTTTTCAGCAACCCTTACTTTGGGAACCACTTTCACATAGTAATAGTATTCATCATCTTCAAACTGAGCATAATCCGTACGCTTGTAATCAACCGCAAAAAACATGAACTGCAGTACAAAAGCAATCAGACCGGATACAATGGAACTGATGATCACAAATGATGCTGTCATGGCTGTCGGGTCAGATTCAGCCACGGAAGATACACCGAAAGTCACCAGAACCAGATTGGTCACAACGCCGGCCGCAACAGCAATCGCCCACGCATAGTCAATAGACAGCCGCCGAATCACGTAAACCATCACAAGTGTAATCGAAAATGCCGCAGCTACGATTATTAAGGAACGATTATCCTTCAGGCCGTCAATCAGCTGAATAAAGCGCGCCGACATCCCGGCCGCTTCCGTCGCATCGGCCAGTACACCGGCTGTGCTGCTGACATAATCCATCAGGTAATACAGCACAATACCGAATACCATGGGGACCAGTGACGAAACCGGAGCAAGCAGCCCCAGAACCAGCGGAATCAAAAAGGGAATTTTAAGGAAAAACAGTGCCGGTACAAAAAATACTGCCGACTGCCAGCCCGGTGAAAAAATAAGATTGATCAGCACCATACTGATCATAATGATCAAAGCCACCAGAGCCACAATAAATGATACTTCCATAAAATGCATCAGCAGGAGCACACACATAATTCCTGTGATCATCCCCCAGGGAAGCACACAGCAGACTGCTGCAATCACAATCGTAGCCGGTAATGAAACCAGCAAAGTCATGTACCCGGCCATCTGATTGATAGATGTCAGCATCAGAAAAGCTGCCGCAAACTTCAGCAGCGTCCGGATTGGCCACGAATGTCTGGCATATATCTGCCTCATTTTTTCTCTGAACTCATAAATTGCTGTAATTGGAGATTCCACAGTAAATCCTGCCTTTCTTACTTACTTTGCAGCTGTCTGATTATTCTTCTCTTTATAATACATATTCAGCTGTTTTAAATTCATAACATATTCTCTTATTTTTTTTCTGTACCCACGATACTGAAACCAGTACACAATATACGATGCAATCATGGAAGGAATCAACAACAGAAAAAAGCTTAATATAATCCACTTTCCGGCATGTATCAGCGCCGTCAGATCTATGCCGGTCAGCAGTTCCTCCCAGTTATACAGAAATATCACCGCCAGAACCAGTACAAACAGTACCACATACGCCAGCAGAGACCGAATCAGATGAAGTCCCAGATAATCCCTCTGATAAAAGCGGTTTGCTTTCAGCGCATCTTTTTCATGATTCTCGAACAGCTGAATCTTTGTCATAAGCCTGACCTTATCGTTGTTTATCATCTTCCATCCCCCCTTCTCTCTATATTCAATAATCCATTTTGTATTATAACATGAATAGATAAAAAAAACGATAACTTATTTAAATTTAATAAGTTATCGCTTTTTTTTAATATTTTTTACAGATTCATTAACGAACCTCTGTATTTATTTAAAACTGTTATCCATTTTTCCTGTCATCTGTTTGTTTCTATCATGTGCAGAAAATACTGATGCACCTTTGTATTCTCCGTCAGTTCCGGATGAAACGATGTAACAAGCTGATTTCCCTGCCTTGCAGCAACAATCTTTCCGTCGACCCGGGCCAGAATCTCAGCCCCATCCCATACCCCGGCAATATACGGAGCCCGGATAAATGTCATGGGAATCACACCCAGTCCTTTAAATTCCTGTTCCGTATAAAAGCTTCCCAGCTGCCTTCCGTAGGCATTTCTTCTGACACGGATATTCATGGTGTCAAGACAGCTGCGGTCATTTTCCACTTCCCGGGCCAGCAGGATCAGACCGGCACATGTTCCGAAAACGGGCATGCCTTTCAGAATCCTTTCCCTGACCGTTTCCAGCATATCCGATTCCCGAAGCAGCTTGCTGATTACGGTACTTTCACCTCCCGGTATGATCAGCGCATCAAAACGGCGGTCCAGATCCTTTCTCTGACGGATCTCAAAATGATTTACGCCCAGCCTGTCCAGCACATGAGCATGTTCCGCAAAAGCACCCTGCAGAGCCAGTATTGCTATGGTAATACTCATATTATTTTCCCCGCTCTGCCATGAGAAGTTCGATTTCCTGCTCATTGATACCGACCATAGCCTCGCCGAGATCGGTTGACAGTTCGGCGATAAGCTTTGCGTCAGTATAATTGGTCACCGCTTTTACAATAGCTTCCGCACGTTTGGCCGGATTTCCAGATTTGAAAATACCGGAGCCAACAAAGACACCTTCCGCACCCAGCTGCATCATCAGTGCCGCATCGGCAGGTGTTGCCACACCGCCTGCTGCAAAATTAACAACCGGAAGTTTTCCGTGTTCATGAACATAAGTCAGCAGATTCACAGGAACCTGAAGCTGTTTTGCCGCTTCAAACAGTTCATCCTCACGCAGGTTCTGCACACGGCGGATTTCAGAATTCATGGCTCTCATATGGCGTACAGCCTGAACCACATCTCCTGTACCAGGCTCGCCTTTGGTACGGATCATGGATGCACCTTCCGCAATCCGGCGAAGTGCTTCTCCCAGATCACGTGCACCGCATACAAAAGGAACTTTGAATTCTTTCTTATTAATATGGTATACATCGTCAGCAGGTGAAAGGACTTCACTTTCATCAATATAATCGATCTCGATTGCCTCCAGAATCTGTGCCTCCACAAAATGGCCGATTCTGCACTTTGCCATGACAGGAATGGAAACTGCTTCCTGAATTCCACGGATCATCTTTGGATCGCTCATACGGGAAACACCGCCTGCAGCACGGATATCTGCCGGAATCCGTTCCAGCGCCATAACTGCGCATGCACCTGCCGCTTCCGCAATCTTTGCCTGCTCCGGCGTGGTAACATCCATGATCACGCCGCCTTTCAGCATCTGCGCCAGCTGTTTATTCAATTCATATCTGTTTTCTTCCATAATAATAACCTTTCCCATAAAACAATACCTGTTTTTCCTATTTGTCTTATGTGTTTAATATGTTTTTCTTCTGTGTGTCATTATACAGGAAACTGGCTTCTTAAAAAGATGCAGTAAAAAGAATATTTACAGGGTCAGTTAAAACTGTCATGGCAAAATCTGAAATAATTGCCATTCCGGGCGGAATGTAGTATGATAATATCTGTTACAAACATAATGTGAACAGGAAAGGAAGTTAATATGACAATCAGAATTGGTATTTTAGGATACGGAAATCTGGGCAAAGGTGTGGAATGTGCAATCAGACACAATCCCGATACCGAACTGGCTGCGGTATTTACCAGAAGAGATCCCGGATCTCTGAAGATCCTGACGGAAAGCGCCAGAGTATGTTCCGTAAACGATGCACCTGCCATGAAGGATGAAATTGATGTGATGATTCTCTGCGGAGGAAGTGCAACCGATCTTCCCGTACAGACTCCCGAAATGGCAAAATATTTCAATGTAATCGACAGTTTTGACACCCATGCAAAAATCCCGGAACATTTCGATGCTGTCGATCAGGCCGCAAAAGCCAACGGGCATGTAGGAATCATTTCCGTAGGCTGGGATCCGGGTATGTTCTCCCTGAACCGTCTTTATGCCAACGCCATTCTTCCCGGAGGCAGCGATTACACCTTCTGGGGAAAAGGTGTGAGCCAGGGACACTCCGACGCCATCCGCCGGATTCCCGGAGTGAAAGATGCAAGGCAGTATACTATTCCCGTTGAAAGTGCGCTGGAAGCAGTCAGAAGCGGTTCCAATCCCGAACTGACCACAAGACAGAAGCACACCAGAGAATGCTTTGTCGTTGCAGAAGAAGGCGCTGACCTGAAAGCCATCGAAGAAGCCATCGTCACCATGCCCAACTACTTTGCGGATTACGATACCACTGTACATTTTATCAGTGAGGAAGAACTGCAGCGCGACCACGCAGGCATCCCTCACGGCGGATTTGTCATCCGTACCGGAAAAACAGGCTGGAACGATGAAAACAGCCATGTGATCGAATACAGCCTGAAGCTGGATTCCAACCCGGAATTCACCTCTTCCGTACTGGTAGCCTACGCCAGAGCCGCATACCGTTTAAGCAAAGAAGGACAGACCGGCTGCAAAACCGTATTCGACATTGCGCCGGCATACCTGAGCCCCGCAGACGGCGCTGAACTCAGAAAGCATCTGCTGTAAAAACGCTCCCGCAGACCTTTCGGTGGAGCAGTCTCTGCAGAATATGTCTGTAAAACAGTTCTGCAGATCATTTCTGCGAAAAACATAAAAACACAGGGCAGTATCTCCTTCTGTAAAGGGAACTGCCCTGTCATATCATTTTATTTTATGTAACTATTTTTTATCGATTGTATAGCCAACTACCAGCCCAAGACACATGCCGATGCTGATGCCCAGGCACATGCCCAGACTCTGGTTGGAAAATACCATGCCCAGCGAGCATCCCACCGCCATTCCCAGGCACATCCCCATGGACATGCAGGTTCCGATATGAGACTGTCTGCGGCTCCACTCCAGAGCATCCTGCTCCAGTTGTTTCATATATGCATCCTTTCCATCGCAGTATCCGTCGTTGTCAAATGGAAACTGTTGTGCCAGCTTTTCCTTCAGTTCCCCGTATTCCTTCGCAGTCTCCGGATGAGCAGTCAGATAATCCCGCACCGCCAGATGCCTCTGAATATCATCTTCATTGCTTTTCTCAAAAATATGGATATGATGCGTACGGTTGTCCCCGCCTTTTCTGAAAAAACGTCTGCCGGAAATCCCATATTCTCCCATACACTCATACCCCAGCTCTTCAAACGCTGCATTCTCCCCGTCCACAAGGGAAATATCTTTTACAACCGCCATAATATCAATAACCGGTTTTGCTTTCAGTCCTTTCACCGATGTACTCCCGATATGATGAACCGCCACACAGTTTTTCCCCAGAACTGCCTTGATTTTTTTCGATTCTGCCTTATACAGCTTCGCCCACTGAGGATCATAATCCACCACTTCAATCCTGCGCGCCATATATATCCCTTCCCTTCAAATCAGATTTTCTACTTTTTCAGCAGTTTCATATACTGCCGGAACTGCCAGCCATACCATGCAAATAACACCAGATACAAAACAAACAGAACCGCAAATGCACCTGTCAGGATCATGCCGAACGTCCCCCCGGTGTGACTCTGCAGAAACAGCTGGGGAATAATAATACAGCAAAATATGATAATCAGCGGTATCATACGTCCACGGAATACCCGTTTCATCATATCGACTCTGGAATCATCATCGCAGAAAATTTCTTCCCGGGCCGCTCCGCCCATGGCTGCAACCGGCTTTCTGAAATAGCTGTAGCCCACATAATCCAGTATATATTCCCAGCCGCAGTCATGAAACATCTGGATATACTCCGCCCTGTGAGCCGTTCCCTCCCGGTTGTAATCCAGCTGGTAAACCACATCCTCCGGCTCACATACTTCAAAATGATATAATCCCGGAAAAGTTACACCGGTAAATTTCCAGCCCTCACTGTGGCGTTTCTGCAGATATTTCTCTTCTTTCTTCCACTCCGGAACTGTAAAAAAACGAAGTTCCGTCTTCTTTCTTCTGTTTTCAGCTGTCTCCATCATCTGCACTCTCCTCTCTTCGTCCGCGCTCTTCCATCATATTGCGGTAGAGACGTTCAATCCGCTTCATCTCCAGATCCAGCACCTGCCGCCCCAGATCTGTAATGACATAAATCTTTCTCTTATCTTCTTCCCTGACAAACCGGATCAGGCCATCCTTCTCCATCTTCGACAGGCTGCCGTACATGGTACCGGGACTGAGCCTGACTGCTCCATCCGTCATGGCTTCCACTTTCTGAACAATACTGTATCCATGTGCTTCTTCTCTGAGACACAGAAGAATATAAAAACCGGTCTCCGTCATGGGAACATACACCTTTTTAATATGAGAATCCAAACAAACACCTCCGTCTCAGAAAATATATTCCGGCGCGATATATCGCACCTCGATGTAAATATATATAGCACTGCGATGCATATTTGTCAAGAAAAATAAAAAAGAAATTTCCAATAAAAATTCTGTTGACATTTTTCCGGAAAATCATTATACTGATGCTTGTAATTAAATAGCGAGCCTTTTAACAGGCAGATAACATTTGAGATTGAACAGGAGTTCATGAAGGGGTACACCACCGCGGGTGTATTTCTTTGTGAACTCTTTTTTATTTCCGGAAAGGAGGAAAACCATGATTACTGTAAACGGAAAGGAATTGACCCCCGAGCAGCCGGTTACCGTGGCTGAGTACCTGGAAGCAAATCAGTATCAGGTCAATCGGATTGCTGTGGAACTGAATTATGAAATTCTGCCCAAAAGTTCTTATGCTTCCACGGTTCTGAAAGACGGCGATATACTGGAAATCGTAAGTTTTGTAGGAGGCGGCTGATTCATGGAAACATCTGAAACATTTATGAAAGACAGGATGGAATCGCCTGCGGAAAATCATTTCACAAAGGAGCAGCTTGAGCAGGCTCTGATTGAACGCCATTCCGCCCGGACTCAGGAATTGCTGAGCAGGGGAAGGGTGGCTGTGGCCGGGCTTGGCGGGCTTGGATCCAATGTGGCATTCGCACTGGCGCGGATCGGCGTCGGCCATCTGCATCTCATCGATTTTGACCGGGTTGATCTGACCAATCTAAACCGCCAGCAGTATTTCCTGGAGCATGTGGGCATGTATAAAACAGATGCGCTCCGCTCTCAGCTTCTGAAAATCAATCCCTGGCTTGATATCACCACCGACTGTGTCCGGGTAACTGAAGAAAATCTGCAGGAATTATTCCACGGAGAAGATATTATCTGCGAAGCCTTCGATAACCCGGAAGCCAAATCCACCCTTGTATGTGGAATTCTGGAACATTTTCCGAAAAAAAAGCTGGTCTCTGCTTCAGGGCTGGCCGGCTATGAAAGCAGCAACATCATCCGGACACGCAGAGTTTCCCGCAATTTCTACCTGTGCGGCGACGAAACCACTGAAGCGGTGTACGGCAAAGGACTGATGGCCCCCCGCGCCGCTCTCTGCGCTGCCCACGAGGCCAATATGATCACCCGGCTGCTCATGGGCGAAGAAGATGTGTAATACAGAAAATAAAAAACAGCAATTCATCAGACATTTGCAATGCTCTGCTGAATCATCACAAAAAGAAAGAAGGAGATACATATGAATCAGACAGATGATAAATTCATTCTTGGAGGACATGAATTCACTTCACGTTTTATTTTAGGTTCCGGCAAATTCTCTCTGGAACTGGTGCAGGCCTGCATTGAAAAGGCAGAAGCCCAGATCATTACACTGGCCCTGCGCCGCGCTAATGAAGGCGGACTTGCCAACATTCTCGATTACATTCCCGATCACGTAACACTGCTGCCCAACACCTCCGGCGCAAGAAATGCGGAGGAAGCAGTACGTATCGCCAGACTTTCCCGCGAAGTGGGCTGCGGTGATTTTGTCAAAGTGGAAGTCATCCGCGATTCCAAATACCTGCTGCCTGACAACTACGAAACAATCAAAGCCACCGAAATTCTGGCAAAAGAAGGCTTCGTTGTCATGCCCTACATGTACCCCGACCTGAACGCTGCCAGAGATCTGGTAAATGCCGGTGCGTCCTGCATTATGCCTCTGGGGGCTCCCATCGGTTCCAACAAAGGGCTCTGCACAAAGGATTTCATCCAGATCCTGATTGATGAAATCGATCTTCCCATCATCGTGGATGCGGGCATCGGCCGCCCCTCTCAGGCATGTGAGGCAATGGAAATGGGTGCTGCCGCTGTTATGGCCAACACCGCCATCGCAACAGCCGGCAACATTCCCGCCATGGCGGAAGCCTTCAAAAAGGCCATCGAAGCGGGCAGAAGCGCTTACCTGTCCGGCCTCGGCAGAACTCTGGACAAGGGCGCCAGCGCATCTTCACCGCTGACCGGATTTTTAAAGGATCAGGAGGCTTAAGAGCATGAATAACCATATTTTATCAGAAAGCAGCAGAGCTCAGGGGGAACAGAAATCTGCAGAGCAGATTTCTACAGAACAGCAGAAAGATCAGCATTTAAATGAAAGTATTTTAAGTGAAGAAATTCTGGAAGATCAGAAGAAAAACCGGATCGATCACATGACTTATCTGCCCGGTATGGAGGTTCTGGAATCCGATATCATGGATCAGGTTATCACCGCCATGAACCATTATGATTACGACCGCTATACCGAAGCGGATGTCCGCCGCGCCCTGGCGCATGACAACCGCACGCCGGAGGATTTTGCAGCCCTGCTTTCACCGGCCGCCCTGCCGCTGCTGGAGGACATGGCACAGGCTGCCCGCCGAGAAACCAGAAAGCATTTCGGCAACAGTGTCTGCATGTTCACGCCCCTCTACATCGCAAACTACTGTGAAAACTACTGTATATACTGCGGTTTCAACTGTCACAACAAAATCAACCGCGCAAAGCTGAACGAAGAACAGATTGAAAAGGAAATGGCTGCCATCGCGAAAACAGGGCTTCAGGAAATCCTGATTCTGACCGGGGAAAGCCGTAAAAAATCCGATGTAAAATACATCGGAGAAGCCTGCAGAATCGCCCGCAAATATTTCAAAGTCATCGGTCTGGAGGTTTATCCCATGAATTCCGATGAATACGCATACCTTCATCAGTGCGGTGCCGATTATGTAACCGTCTTTCAGGAAACATACAATTCGGACAAATATGAAACACTCCATCTGGCCGGCCATAAGCGGATCTTCCCCTACCGCGTAAACGCACAGGAACGTGCCATCCGCGGCGGCATGCGCGGAGTCGGATTCGGTGCACTGCTGGGCCTGGACGACTTCCGCAAGGATGCATTTGCCACCGGATACCATGCCTTCCTGCTGCAGCGCAAATATCCCCACGCAGAAATCGCATTTTCCTGCCCGAGACTGCGCCCCATCATCAACAATGACCGAATCAATCCCAGAGACGTCCACGAAGCACAGCTGCTGCAGGTAGTCTGCGCCTACCGCCTGTTCATGCCCTTTGCCAGCATCACCGTCTCCACCAGAGAATGTGCGCGGGTGCGTGATAATCTGGTCAACATCTGCGCCACCAAGATCTCCGCAGGCGTCAGCACCGGCATCGGCAGCCACGCAGACGACATCGAGGAAAAAGGCGACGATCAGTTTGAAATCTCCGACGACAGAACGGTGGACGAAGTCTACAACGCCCTTCTGGAACACGACCTGCAGCCGGTCATGAACGATTATGTGTACCTGCAGTAGTCCCCACGATAAAAAAATGAAGCAGGAAAATTCACAGGCAGCAGAAATTTACTCACCGGACAATTCATCCATGCAGGAAAATCCTCAGATGCTGAAATTTTCTCAGATGCAGGAAATTTCCCCGCTGCAAAACATCATCGCCGTCACAAACCGCCATCTGTGCAGCCGTCCTCCGGCTGAACAGGTGGAACGTGTCTGCAGACTGTCCCCGAAAGCAGTCATCCTGCGGGAAAAAGACCTGACGGAAGAAGAATATGCACTTCTGGCAGAAGAAATCATGGAAATCTGCAGCCGTTACAGCGTTCCCTGCATCCTTCACACCTTTGTGGAAACGGCGCTCAGACTGAACTGCCCGGCCATCCACCTGCCGCTTCCGCTGCTGCGCAGGTACCGGGCAGAAAGAACCGGGGAAAGAATGCAGGACAGTATAACAAACACAACCACGACAGACATAGCTCTGACAAGCATTACCATGGCAGACATAAAAGCCATGAACACTGCTACTAAATCAGATTCCTTCTCCATCATCGGAACCTCCGTCCATTCCGTAGACGAAGCTGTAGAAGCTGAAAAACTGGGAGCCTCCTACATCACCGCAGGCCACATCTACGCCACCGACTGCAAAAAAAGCCTGCCGCCCCGGGGCCCCCACTTTCTCCAGGCAGTCTGCGAAAGCGTCGCCATACCGGTATACGCCATCGGCGGAATACAGATGGACGGAACACAGGTCGATGAAAAACAGATACAGGAAATCATGGCCTGCGGCGCCGCAGGCGGATGCGTCAT
>JBJELO010000105.1:0-3084 GCA_051879195.1 Lachnospiraceae bacterium | reverse complement strand
GCTGAACTGTAAAGCCCTCCATAGCCTTCACAGGTTTGCCCTCCGGAGCACAGAAGACCAAATCACATCCGGAAAAGCGCATAAAATAACCGAGTGTTACAATTTCATAAAAGCAGCAGCCATCATAGATCAAAAATACGTCTTTCATCAATCTTCTCCTTCTTTTTTATCTGCATAGAGCCATTCTTTGTTCTCTGTTGTAACGTATTCAATGATTTTTCATTCTTTATCATCCAAATACCGCCCTCATATTTTGACAATATTCTTTTTTCTCTCTTAAAGGATAAAATTCTCCCCAATATCAAAACATTACTTACAAGGTATCTGGAATCATAAGCATGAAAATCATATTCGTCTATATCGGCACTGATTGCCAGCCAGAAATCTTCATCTTTTCTTAATACGCCTGCCGGCAGTACCCCTTTGTACATCGACAAAGAATAGAACATAGATCAGGCACCCATCGATCAGCAAATCGTATATTCTGAATCCATCAAACAGCAAAATAGAGGATAACACAGACACCGCCACAATCCCAATGCTGATCAGCCTGGGCAATACCCCTTTTGACTTCGTCATCCATGTAAAATATGCCAAAACCGGTGAGCACAGTGCAAAAATCGTCCATCCAATGATGAAAGATTTGTCGTAGACGCCATGACTGAGCGCCGCCACGGCGTAATACGTGATCAGCATCCCCAGGCAGAAGGTAAGGGTATTTGCTGCGGCTCTCCTGGACGTTTCACTGTAAATGGAGATTAAGGTTCCCAAAAGGATCCACGCTGCCATCTGTGAGAATATCTCCCCCAGGTTTTGTGTGTATATGTCCAATAATCGGGATAGTATTCCCGCGCACAGGCCAATGATGAACATGGCAAACGGATTTAACAGTAGTTTTCTCACATTTCCTCCATTTACAAAATACCTGTGATCATCATGGTCGAAACGATTTCAGCCGCTTCGTACTCGTTTTCTTCAGGCTTACAAATCGGCACCCAGATGCCGCACTCGTAATCGGGGCTTTGCATATTGCCGTGAGAGTAAACCTCCAGCATTGCGCTGCCGTTTGCCATATACTTTTGCCCCTCGGTGGGATACCACTCCTGCCAGACCTGGGTGTTCAACTCCTGCAGGGAGCCGGGCAGCGGACCCCTGGCGGAAAACATCGCCCAGTCGCTTTCCGGGAAGGTACATAGCTTCAGCCCCTCCGGCACCTCGCCACCCTTGTAAAGCCCGGCAATCCAGTATTCGAAGAAGCCTTCCTTCTCATCGCAGATGGCAAACATCCCGATGCCGTTTTCCAGGATGGCAGCCTCCACAGCGGTTTCCGCCCGCATGGTCTGCCAGAGCCGTGTGTACTTCTGTGCATACTCCTTGTCCCAAAACTCGGGGCACTTCTGATAACCCTCCTCCGGGCAGATGGAGGTGGAAAAGCCGATGAAGGTCATGGCGGGCTTGTGTTCATATGTAACTTTCATTTATGTATCTCCTTATCTATTTGACATATAAGCTCATTGTGTTTATGCCGGCAAACAGAAATTTAGTGCTCTGTTAACTTGCAGGGTTGTTCAATGGTATCTCCGATTAAAAGGTGTTCATCATTTGCAAGTGAGCTTGAGATGATGACAGGGTTGCACTCAGAATTTGAAAGGATAGATGTATCTTCCTTTACGATTGCCGCACGATCAAAGGAGGAAACGTCAATTTTCTCAAACGATTCTGTTGCGTAATATGCAATCTGACTTGGAGCCGATGTCTTGCCGGGACGTTCAAATATCAGTAGTGAAAATGTGAAAATACTGTCTACAAACGGCTCGTTTTCTAATGCCACAAGTTGTTCCTTTGTAGTACACTCCACATAGTAATCAAACTGAGAATTTTCTGATTCATTTAAAAATGTAGAATTGCATCCTGTCATTCCAAAGAAGATTGATATAATCGCAAGTATTACTATTAACCTCTTCATTCTTTCGCTTTCTCCTTTCTTTGCTGTTTTCTCCGCTGGACGGTGTTCAGGAGCAGCGCAACGCAGTTTAGCGCCAGAGTCAAAGGCAAATACCAGTTGGACCATCCCTCCGGAAAAACGGCGATCACAGACTGAACCAGGAAAAAGACCGCGCCAAGCTCGAACAGGAGCGTCAGAATATTCAGGCAGGTGGCATTTTTCCAGAATGCCAGCACAAACAGCAGCACTACCGCATCCGCATACAGCCCGTACAGGATGTGGGTGAGCTGGATGCTCCATGGAAATGACAGCTCCGGATGACCCGCCGAATAGATGACAAAGCCAGTGGCGACAGCCGCCAGTACACAGGCCAGAATAAAATAACGCTTTTTCATATCAAATTTCCTTTCACTTTTCCAGTCTTACAATACCGTATTCGTCGGCATCTATCATTCCCTTTTTGAATACATAGCCCATTTTTCGATAGAACAAAACGGCGGTCAGGGAGGAGCCTGTCAGGATCAGCAAGGCTATCATAGATGCCATACGATCCGCAATATTGGTTTGCTGTACAAATAAGAAATTTTCATAGCCTTATTCACAGGTACCGTCCCTGAGTTGAATCTGAATGGTTCCTTTTGCGTGCCGGGCTTCCACAACAATCGTGTAGACGCCGCTTTCCTTGATGCTCACCGTAAATTCAGTGGTTTCTTTTCCGTTCCCACGATATAGGCTCGTCCCGTCCGGCGCTTTGATCTCCATATACAGATCGCCTTTCTCTGTTTCAAATTGAATCTGAAGGACGTCCCCCTCACACAGCTCAAGTGTGTGCAGATCGGTGCCGTTCATCTTCTCAATGTCCAGCAGATAGGCGTCCGGATTTTTCACGCGGCTGCCCGAAAAACTTTCCTGATCGGAACAGAATAGAAACACAGCAATCCCTGCAAGAACCAGCAAAGGAAGCACAATCAAAATACGCTTTTTAGACATTTTTTCCCTCTCCTAATATGAAATCGGCGTGCGGAACTATTACAGCGAAACAAAACGGCTGCAGCCCTTATTCCTCAGCCAGAGCCAGAGCAAAGCGCACAAAGCCAGAGTAACGCCACCGAAAAGCGCCATATATCCTGCGAAGCCCA
>JBJELO010000104.1:0-3102 GCA_051879195.1 Lachnospiraceae bacterium | reverse complement strand
CCAGATAATTCAGATATTTGCGTACGGTGATACGGGAGAGTCCGATCCGGTTTCCAATCAGGGAACTGGTGACAGGCTCTTTGTTTTTGCGGAGAAAATCAATGACTTTCTCCAGTGTTTTGGGCTGCAGTCCCTTGTCCAGTTCAGCAGCAGAAACCCGGAACGGAATACTCTGCGGCTGCAGTCCCATAAGCCGGTCAATATCGTCCTGACAGAAAGCAGAATCGGATTTGCGGGCCCGGTTGAAAGAATCGCGGGTTGCCAGATATTTATCCAGAGCTGCCTGAAGTCTGGGTTGATCGAAAGGTTTGACCAGATAATCCACAATGCCCAGACGAATAGCCTGGGAGACGCTGTCCTGATCATTGGCAGCGGTAATCATAATCACATCAACGGGCAGATTGAGCTGGCGGATCTGCATCAGAACCTCCAGACCGGTCATGCCCGGCATATACACATCAAGAAACAGCAGATCCACATCCTGTTCTTTCAGAAACTCCAGTGTATCCTTTCCATTGGAAAAAGTCTTTACCACCTGAATTCGCGGATGCTTTTCCAGAATCTTTCTGTTAATGGCCATAACCATAGGGTCATCTTCAGTTATAACAATATGAATCATAGTAATCTCCTTTATCAATATCCTTATTCTAACATAATATGACGCAAAGATACAGCAGATTAATAAGAAAAGCAGTGCGTTTGGAGTATAGCATGACTTAACATTACTTACATAACCTTACTATAATTACCGATTCTTTTCATTTTTATTGAAAATGATATGATGGATATATCAAAAGGAACATCAAAGAAGTTCCGGTGAAACATGAAATAAGAATTATAAAAGTGAAAGGAAAGGTTAATTATGGATTACAATGAAGCTGCTTTAAAGATGCATGAGGAGAACAGAGGAAAGATTGAAGTGATTTCAAAAGTGAGTGTGAAAACAAGAGATGATTTAAGTACGACTTACACACCGGGAGTTGCACAGCCCTGCAGAGAGATCAGGGACAGAAAGGAAGATGTCTACAAATATACGGCAAAGGGCAATCTGGTTGCTGTTGTATCGGATGGAACTGCCGTACTGGGGCTGGGAGATATCGGACCGGAAGCAGCGATTCCTGTTATGGAAGGGAAATCGATTCTGTTTAAGGAGTTTGCAGGAGTGGACGCTTTCCCCATCTGCCTTGATACAAAGGATACGGAAGAAATCATCGAGACGGTTAAACGGATCGCACCGGTATTCGGCGGTATCAATCTGGAAGATATTTCCGCTCCCAGATGTTTTGAAATTGAGAGAAGGCTGAAAGAGGAACTGGATATTCCCGTGTTCCATGACGATCAGCACGGAACGGCCATAGTGGTATCAGCAGGTATGATGAATGCACTGAAGGTGGCCGGCAAGGATATCCGTCAGGCAAAAATCGTAATCAATGGCGCAGGTTCAGCCGGAATTTCCATTGCCAGACTTCTTCTTGAGATCGGCGTGGGAGACATCATTCTGGTAGACCGGAAAGGTGCGCTGGCAAAGGGCGAGGAATGGATGAATCCCGCTCAGGCGGAAATGGCGGAGAAAACCAATAAGGAGCAGCTGCATGGTGACCTGAAGCAGATTATGAAAGGCCGTGATGCTTTCGTAGGCGTTTCCGCTCCCGGAATTGTTACAGCGGAAATGGTGAGCTCCATGGCCGAAAATCCGGTTGTATTTGCCATGGCAAATCCGGTTCCGGAAATTATGCCGGAAGAAGCGGAAAAAGGCGGTGTCTGTGTGATGGCAACGGGACGCTCGGACTATCCCAATCAGATCAACAATGTGCTGGTATTCCCCGGTATCTTTAAAGGTGCGCTGGAAGCAAAGGCAACTGATATTACAGAAGAAATGAAAATCGCGGCAGTATATGCGATTGCCGGTATTATTCCGGAAGAGGAACTGCGTGCGGATTACATCATTCCCGGTGCCTTTGATGAACGGGTTGCCAAAGCCGTAGCGGAAGCAGTGAAGCAGAAAGCGATTGAGCAGGGAATTACAAAATAGGAAATAAAAAGAAAGGAGACGAAACATGAGAATAAAATCTATCAGAATTGCAGGAATTCCGCTGCCGGCATATCTCCTGATTACCGCTGTGGTGGCGGTGACGCTGGTGACAGGCTGGCTGCCCTCCGGTATGCTGGGCGCGCTGATGGTTATGATGGTGTTCGGCGGGCTGTTCAATGTACTGGGTAATAATCTGCCTATCATAAAAACGTATTTGGGCGGAGGGGCTATCGTATGTATCTTTGCTTCAGCTGCTCTGGTATATGCCGGCCTGATTCCTGCCGATGTGGTTGCCAACATTGATGAATTCATGAACACGACGGGATTTCTCAATTTTTACATTGCTGCTCTGATTACAGGCAGTATCCTGGGTATGGACAGGAGTCTTCTGCTGAAGGCTGCAATCCGTTTCCTGCCGGTTGCTTTATGTGCCATGACCATGGCAATTCTGGCAGTGGGAATCGTTGGACAGCTTGTGGGCTTTGGTTTTGTGGATGCAGTCATGTATGTTGCCATCCCCATGATGGGCGGCGGCATGGGAGCCGGTGTCGTTCCCCTCTCCGGTATGTACGCACAGGCGCTGGGCGTTGATTCTGCAGGAATTATATCGCGCATGATTCCCGCTTCTACCCTGGGCAACGTCACAGCCATTGTCGGTGCCGGTCTGCTGGCAAAGCTGGGTGAGGTAAAACCTTCCCTGTCCGGTAACGGGAAGCTGATGAAAAATCATGAAGATGGTATGGAAGGAAAAGCGGAACGTGAGTTGACGCTGCAGAATCTGGGCACCGGCCTGATCAACGCCATGTTTTTCTTCGTGCTCGGAACCATCATCAATCATTTTGTACCGGCCATTCACGCCTATGCATGGATGATCATTCTCGTAGCTGTCAGCAAAGCAACAGGCATCATTCCGGAAGAATTTGAAACGTCCGCACAGCAGTGGAGTCAGTTTGTAATGAAAAACTGGACGTCGGCACTGCTGGTGGGTATCGGTATCTCCATGATCGATCTGGGAGCCGTAGCAGAAGCAATTTCCCCCATGTACCTTCTGCTGGTATTTGTTGTGGTAG
>JBJELO010000103.1:0-13976 GCA_051879195.1 Lachnospiraceae bacterium | reverse complement strand
AGCTGCCCATCGATCCCGCAACCGGAGCATTTGCCGGTGATGACATCAAGAGCCAAACCCGCCAGTCACTGACCAACATCAAAAACATCCTGGCCAGCGAAGGCATTGACATGAGCGCATGTGTAAGAGTCGGCGTATTTATGAAAGATATGAACATGTTCGCCGATATGAACGCCGTTTACAGTGAATTTTTCAAATCAGACTGCCCCGCGAGAGCAGCCGTAGAAGTTGCAAGACTTCCCAAGGACGCCCTGGTTGAAATCGAAGCAGTCGCTTATATCGGTTAATTATCGGATTATATTTTATTATACTGCCGTTACTGTTCAGAGCCGGTCCCCGCACAGTTTCATACTGCGTGGGGACCGGCTTTGCGCTTTCCATATTTCCGGTATCCGGAAACATATCTGCTCATTGCCACAGAATCAAATTACAGACAAAATCAGAATTACAGGATCAAAGCGGAAAAAACGTGACAATTTCATATAAATATTATATACTTATAACATATTAAAAATCTTATAGATATTATTTTGTATTCTATTATGATGCTGAAAATTTTATCAATACACAGGAGGTGTTTTTATCGAAAGTTCTCTATTCACCGAGCCTGACAGCAATAAGCAGGTTCAACCGGATCCTATTATGAAAAATTACTGGAGAAACAACAGAAGATTCGCTGATTTGATTAACGGCTCTCTTTTTCATGGGGATCCCGTTATACACGCAGAGGATCTTGTGCCCTGTGATACAGAAGAATCCACAATCACGGAAAATCGAACCGGAAAGTCCGTGACGATCCAGCGCAGCCGTGATATACTGAAGATGTATGGGGCAGACTCCGGCTTCACACTGATCGGACTGGAAAACCAGCAGAATATTCATCCTCACATGCCACTTCGAATCGCAACCTATGATATTCTTGATTATATCAATCAGCAACATCAATGGGAAAGCGATTCCAACAGGGAAAAGAAATTGTCATTAATCCCAATCTATACTCTGGTCATTTACTATGGAGAAAGCAACTGGAAAGACAATCTGTCTCTGTCCGATCTGATGGATATACCGGAATATGTAAAACCATATGTCAATGACTGGCACTGCAAAGTAATTTCTGTCAAATCCCATGACAGGAAAAGTTTCTCCGACCCGGAAGTATACAGTTTCTTTCAGGCCTGCCAGCAGCTTTACAGTGTCAAACACAATCTTGATGGACTAAAGGGAATCTATCTTACCAGAGAAACCGCTATCGCAGTCGGAACCGTTACCGGAACAAAAAAGCTGATTGAAGCTGCAGAATCAATTACAGAAGGGGGAATGATCAACATGTGCACTGCTTTAAATGATCTTTTACAGGAAAAAATGGCTGAAAGCAGAGCTATCGGCATCGCCGAGGGTAAATCTATTGGCATCGCCGAGGGCAAATCTATTGGCATCGCCGAGGGTAAATCTATTGGTGAAGCAAATATTTCAATCCGCCTTTTCAAACGGGGGCGGCTGTCTCTTTCCGAAGCTGCCAGTGAATGTAATCTGACAGAGGAAGAATTTATCCGGAAAGTGAATGAACCGGTTTAATTTCTGCTGCATTCCGGAAAAACCGGAGATAACACGCGCGGTTTTCTCCGGTTTTTCCATTTGCATGCAATATCTTTTTATTTACATACAGTATTCTTCCATTTACAACATGATTTCCTGCATCAGTACCCGCACAGAGCCTCCGCACACCATACCCAGCTGTGCGCCTGCCTCATTGCTCAGATTGAACCAGCAGGTTTTCATTTCATCTTCCTTCATCTTCGCTGCTGCCTGTATGACCGCATATTCCAGCACACCGCCGCCTATGGTTCCTATAATGGTTCCACCCTTCAGACAGAGCATACGACTTCCGACTCCGCGGGGTGCGGAACCCTTTTTTTCTATTATAGTGGCCATCACCACCCGTTCTCCCGGATGTGATGCAATCCATTCCCAGATAGCAAGAGGAGAACTGTCCGCCTGTCTGCGGTTTTTTTCCTGAATCATCTCGGCCAGTATGCTTACTGCAATCTCTTCCGGCGACTGTGCACCGATATTCAGCCCAATGGGCATATGAATCGATGCAATTTCCGCATTGCGGAATCCGTGCTCACGAAGAAGTTCCCGGCATTGCGCTACTTTGCGGCGGCTTCCGATTACGCCCAGATACGTATATTCATGGCGCAGAACCTGTTCCAGACAGATCTGATCATACTTGTGCCCTCTTGTTACGATGACATAAAAGCTGTTCTCTCCCTGCTTTTCCAGTATGGATGACAGATCCTCGAAAGGCTGACAGATGACATTGGCAGCGTTGGGGAAGCGTTCTTTTGTAATCATATCCGGCCGGTCTTCCACGATTGTGACATGAAAGCCGGTCATAGCCGCCATATGGCAGACAGGTATTGCCACATGGCCGCCTCCGAAGATAACCAGCTCCGGTTCCGCCGTAAATACTTCCGTAAAAACTTCTGTTACCGGCCCGTTTTCTGATACGCCCGGCGACATCAGCGCTTCCAGTGTCTGCATGTCCAGCTGATTCAGATCAACCTTATCCAGCATGCGGATGGTTCCTGTGCCGTTCTGTTTCCAGATTTCATTGGCCAGCTTTTCGGGCATCCCATCATCTGCCAGACAGATTTCATTTCTCTCGTTAAATACGATCTGTTTCCCTTTATTCTCTCCGTTTAACACAACGGACAGCCTGACTTTTTTTCTGTTTATAATTTCATTTGCTATGATTTGATACATCATGATTCATTTCTCCTGTGCGGCAAAGCGCCCGGGAGTAGTTCACATACCGAACCGGCAGCGGTTCTGTCTTCTGGCAGACTGCCCTTCCGATTCGCTCTGCCGCTTCTAAAAGCGTCGGAGTTCCCACCTGATTCAGATAAATTTCCATTTCACAGGCCGGAAATCTCCGATGCAGTGGTTCTATATACCCTTCTGACAGAAGGATCGCATAATCCTCTTCTGTCAGAACATCATTTTCCATTTTATTCAGTAAATCGAGAACCAGTGGGATCCTGTGACACGCTTCACTGATATGTCTTCCCAGACCACTCATTCCCATTACAATGATAATCCGATCCGTGTAATCCGGAATTACCGGCTCATGCGGAGCCGGAACTTTCACCGGCAGCCGTTTGGAACCATCTGCTTCTGTCAGAATGACATCTGCCATCCTGCGAAGCGCTGACCATTCCTCACGGGAAGGACCTCCGAATCCGCCTTTTGCCGCACGGTGACCATACCACACCACTTCACCGGCCTGCAGAAGATGTTCAGCCTCCTCAGGACATTCCGTCAGCTGATCGGTTCCTTCCGGACACATCTCCGGACATTTCATATGGGTTGTGGTTGTCACCACAACACGTTTTCCCATTTCATGCAGTTTTGCCGCTTCTTCCAGAACGGAAGAAGTTTTGCCTCCTGCACCCACATATGCAACAATTCTGCACATATTTTCAATCACTTTTCTTTTCTACAGTTTTTTGTTCTACGTTTTTCTGCTCTGCAATGTTTTTATTTTATGTTTTTATTTTTGTTCTTCTTTTCTACAGTCTTTTTATTCTGCAGATTTCCTGTTCTGTTTTTTCAGTCTGCTGTTTTTCGGCTTTACAGTTCACTCATCAACGCTTCTACCACGCCGCCGGCAATACACCTTGCCTTATCGGAAATGGTAAAACAGTTCTTTTTCTCCGATTCCCTCGGATCCACATCTGCGATTTTAAATCCTTTTGTTACTTCGTAACCATCGCGGATCAGCCCCCGCAGAACACCCTTGATTTTCGCTTTTACTTCCACCTGCGACGTATTGCCGCTGTCATCCGTTGTTTGAATTACAGCAATCGTTTCACCGGCTTCCACCAGATCGCTGATTTTACGGACTCCGTATATCACACCGTCAGCTTCCGCATGATTCACACGCTCTTTGCCGTATCCTCCGATGATGCCCGGAATTCCGCTGTTGGGAACTGCCTGTCCTTCGTAGATCAGACGTCCCAGGTTGTGTCCCCGTTTTGTCTCCACCACGATCTTCACATCGAGCCCCGCCGTAAATCCGGGCCCCAGAGCTACGGTAACCGGTGCCATATCAGCAGAAGTCCCCATATTCTTTTTGGCAATAATGGCATCCACCACAGCCCACGGTTTTAAATGGGCAATGAGCATCCCGTCAGGATCTGTAAAGAGAGGAATCTCCCCCTTAGCCATAATTTCTTTCATCCTGTTCTCTGCCGCCTGCAGGCCGGACATCCCGCCATCCACTTCTCCGGACATCTCTCCGGGCACCTCACAAGCCACCCGGTCTGTCGCTGTCATCTGTGTACAGCTGCCTCTGTAAACAGAGCCGTCCACATCGCCCGCATACCGACAGGTAATCCCTTCAACGGTCATGGTATTCTCATACACTGCTTCGGAAAATGCAACATATCTGCGTATGGCAGACGGTTTTCTGCTTTCCAGCACCACCACAGGAAAGCCGCACCGATGAAGCCTGTGTATGGTGCCGGTGGCCAGATCTCCGCCGCCGCGCACCACAACCAGTCTGTCTTTCAGATAAGTCATCAGGGTTTAATCACCAGAGAAGCCTTTTCCATCTTCTCAACAATCACATACATATTGGTTACGCCGCCCACTGCCAGTTTCTCTTTCAATTCATAGAAGTCCAGGCAGGTTCCGCAGGTCATAACTTCAACACCCTGTGCTTCCAGCTCCTTAATGTCCTCCAGAGAATCACTGCCTTCACAGGTCAGATATGCACCGGAATTGAAGAAGAGCATGGTCTCCGGCAGATAATCCTGCTTTGTCAGAGCGAAAATAAAAGCCTTCATCAGAGATTTGCCAAGTTTTTCCGCTCCATTGCCCATCTGATTGCTGCCGATGGCAATTACCATACCTTTTCTTCTTCCGTCCATCACACAAACCGGCTCCGCTTCATCAGCAGGCACTTCTGCAGCACCTCCGCCCAGCTTGTCTGCGGGTACATCGATCACGATGCGGAATTCTTTCTCGCCGGTTTTCTCCGATTTTGCCGACAGCTGTCTGGAACCGGCAAAACGTGATACATTCTGTACTGCAATTTCATTGTCCACCAGAACAGTGATCGTTCCGGCTTCTGTCATGGATTCCAGAGCTTTCTTTGTCTCCACCACCGGCAGAGGGCAGGCAAGCCCCAGAGCATTAACTGTTTTTTCCATTTTGTTACCTTGCCTTTCATTTATTATCCACAGATTCTTCATCTGCTATTCTTCACTTTCCGTTGACTCCTCCGGTTTATCCTCACTCAGTCTGACCTCACCCAGACCTGTATAATCCATAATATAATCACTGATTTCCTGAACTTCCTGTGAAACCTGATAATCTTTTTCATCAAACAGGAATTCATGCAGCTTTTGCACATTGTAGGACAATCCCTGAGCTACTACCATGCTTTCTCCATTGATCGTAGGCGTATCCAGCGTAAATGGGAATCCTGTGGCATCTTCAATATTATAATCGATCATGACAGGAATCAGGTCCATAATATCATTATAACTCAGACTGGTCTTTATAAACGGATTTCCCTCCGCATTTTTATTCATAACATCCTGAGCAAGGGAAAGCGCTTCCGTGACGCCGGCTTTTTTAACCTTTTCCACAATCTTGGAAATGATGAACCGCTGCCGCGCCGTCCTGCCCAGATCATCGCTGTATTTATTGCCTTCCTCGTCATAAAAAGGCGTATAACGAATCCGGCAGAAAGCTGTCGCCTGCAGACCGTTCAGATGCACATCTCCGTATTCCGCCACATCTTCACATTCCATACCGGTAATCTTACGGGTTTCGATCAGGTAGAAATTAATATATTTCCGTTCCTGTTTGGTAATGTTGAGATCCAGACCGCCCAGACTGTCAATAATCTCCGTCAGACCGGAGAAATTGATGGTCACATAATCGGTAATATCCAGATCCAGGTTGGTGTTCAGCATGGACAGTGCGCCTTCCGCACCTCCCCGGAAAAATCCCTGATTGGCTTTTGTATAGGCAACCTTTCCTTCCGGATTTGTAACTTTCAGCATGGTATCCCGGTAAACAGAAGCAATGCGGACTGCATTCGTATCATTATTAATGCTTACCACCATAATGGAATCACTGTGGGTTCCGATATTCATCTCCGCATTCCTCGAATCCAGACCGAACAGAGCAATATTGGTATAACCGGTCAGCTTTTTCGCCACATGCTGATTCACTTCCACCTGATTGGCATCAAAGCTTTCATCCATAACCTTTTTCTCATAATCATCCTGCACTGTCATGCCGACAATCTTTCTTACTATCGGCCAGGTCGAAACCTCTTTTATAACTGCATTCTTATATTTTGACGGTGCAAAGCTGAAAAACAGCCAGATTGCAGCCACAATCAGCAGAATGGCAGTCAGTGCAATTTTTAATTTACTTCTTTTTTTATCCATTGTATTATACTCCTAACATTTCAGAACATAATTTCAAAAAAGCCTTCTGCTTCCAGTTGATTCTGTTCCATCAGCTGTTCCAGAACTTTTCTGTCTTCAGGCTTTGCGCTCCATGCCAGCCCGCAGCCCGCAGTGATTTCTCCCGGAACCGGGATAATTCTCCCGGGGGCCCCCGCTTCCTTGCAGCAGGTCTCCATCTTCATTGCTCTGGTAGTCGTCGCAAACGTAATCACCAGCGTCGGTACCTTTTTACGCATATGCCCCTCCTTCCTGAATAAAGTAAATGCATCACTTCACATATTTTACCAAAACCGGCCATTAAGTGCAACCATTATACCTCACAGACCGGCAAATGTAACAGAATGTTGACATTTATCATCCCGAAAAAACAGTTTTTTGCCCATAAATAAACGGTGAAACGAAAAAACCATGATATGGAACCCGGGGAAGCAGCGATCCATCCGCAGTTCATATCATGGCTTTATCATTTCATTCTCCCAAAGAAGTACATTCGCATTGAGGCTCGCGGAACGCAGAACCATCCGATGATATATTTTCCAGTTTAGGTTCCCTGAGCTGCTGTTTATATCTTACCCAGTAAACCGGTGCCTGCGATTTCCAGTAAACGGTCAGCTTTCCGATCCCCATTGTTGAATTTTCTACCGGCTCATAATGGAAACCTGTTACGTCATCTCTGTAGAAAACAGGCTCAATATCCGTTCCCATACTTTCATTTTCACCAGACACTTCCAGAATATAACAGATACGGCCATTTTCTTCGCGGTAATAACATTGAGAGATATCGACAATACAATTATCGCCATCTTTTATGTCCTTTATAAAACAGAAAAGCGCATCCATCTCATATACCAGAGGGTACAGTGCCAGACGGGTATCCCCCGCCTGTATGGCAAGAAAATACTGAAAATCCTCAGAAAAAACTTCATAAGTAATACCCGCATATCTTGTATCAAATATAACTGAATCCCAGAATGTAAATTCCAAAGGCGCTCCTGTCAGAAGGACCTGCTGAACATCATCACCGTCTTCAAGCAGAGCAATATTCATAAAATCCCGGTATTCGCCGTCTTCGTTGAGATATCTCCCTGTCAGAGGAAGAAGTTCCGCTTTGTCCACCGGCTTTACGATAACCCGGCAGCTGCTCTTTTTCCCGTTATGTGCAGTCGCTGTAATCTCAGCAACCCCCGCCGATCCGGCTCTGATTACTCCTTTTGCATCTACCGATGCCACACCCGGTGCACTGCTTGACCATTGTACCGTTTTAATGGTTGCATTGGATGGTGAAAGTTTTGCCGCAGCCTTTGTCTTATCTCCAACTGAAAGCAGAGTACTGTCCACTGTTACTTTAACTGACGCAACCTCAACATTTTTCACAGTAACCCTCACAGCAGCCTTCTTTCCGCTTCCGTCTCCGGCCTTTACCGTGATGACAGCGGTTCCTGCCTTTTTGCCGGTAATTTTACCCTTGCTGTTTACTGATGCAATATCCGGATCAGATGTAGAATAAGCTACGCTCTTGTCCGTTGCAGTCTCTGGTGAAACTGTTGCTTTTATCGTAAATGTGCTGCCCACATGAACCGTTACCCTGGATTTGTTTACAGAAACCTTCGTAACCGGTGTTCCCACACTTACTCTGCATGAAGCACGAATGGTTGTACCTTTTACAGTTGCCGTAATGTAAGCAACTCCGTTTTTAAGCCCTTTTACGACACCTTTTGAATTGACTGTTGCTACGGACTTATTGTTCGTTGTCCATACAATCTTCTTTTGCGTTGTATTGGCAGGAGAAACAGATGCTTTCAGTGTAACTGTTTTTCCCTTTTTCAGCGCATAAGCAGAGTAATTCAGCCGGATTGATTATGCCTTCACAGTCGCTGCTTCTGCTGTTATAACCGGCACGGTGTCCGCCACAGTTGATACCGTCAGAAAAATCATAAAAATAATCAGAATTCTCTTGATTTTTTTAGTCCATACCGTATTCATACATTTCACCTCAAAACATTCATGTAAACTGCAGCCGGCATAACTATTCCCCGAATCCGCAGTTGGGATATACACAGATTTTACAGTTCTGGCACTGTCCTCCATGAGCCAGATGTGTGAAATCCCTGCGTGTCAGCTTTTCTCCTGTGAGAATTCTGGGAACGATCAGATCGTAAACCGTCCGTTTTGCATACATGACACAGCCGGGCAATCCCACAACCGGAATTCCCTTTACATAGGAAAGCATGAACATGGCACCGGGAAGTACCGGAGCTCCGTAGGTAATGATCTCACCGCCGCAATCGCGGATGGCTGCCGGTGTCCTGTCATCAGGATCCACAGACATACCACCTGTCACTTCTACCATATCAACACCCTGATTAATAAAGTCAAGAACCGCTTTCGTGATTGCCTCCCGGTCATCTCCGGGGAATACCTGACCCACGATCTCACACCCAAGATCTTTCGCCTTCTTCTCCAGGATCGGCCCGAACTTGTCCTCAATGCGTCCGCTCTGAATCTCGGAACCGGTAGTAACCATACCAATCTTTGCCGCCTTCATGGGAAGCACCTGAATAATCGGTCCCATCTCCCGGCAGACCTGCTCAAACTGTTCCAGAGTTTCTTCCTTCACCACCAGCGGAATCACACGGGTTCCCGCAACCATGGTTCCCTCCTCGATTACTTTATTACCATGAATCGTGGCAAAACAGATCTCCGGATTCTCCGTAACAGCATAAAGCGCCTCCAGATTGATCTTCAATACTCCTCTGTACTCCGCATACAGATTGATCTTGCCTTCCTTCACCTCACTCTGACGCAGCCCCACACCACAGGCTGCCTTCACCATACGGGCCGCCGCATCATTCTCATGCACATAACCCTCTTCCAGATTGTACACGTAAATATGAGCCTTGCCCAGATTCAGAAGCTTCTCAATATCCTCCTCACGGATAATATGGCCTTTCCTGAAAGCCGCATCCTTCACAACACCGGGAACGATCTCCGTGATATCATGGCACAAAACCATACCCACAGCATCCTGCACTCTAACCTGCTCCATAATAAATACCCAAACCTTTCTAAAATTACAATATTACACATTCGTACCGGCTCAGAACTACCCCCAAATACTGCCTGACTCCGAACATTTTTATAATACCATATTACCAAAAAAGCGCCCTGTTCTCAAGCAAAAAACTGTAAAAAATTACTGTTCGGGATTAGTGGGAATGTGATATTAAGGCGGAGGCAATGTAATATCCTGCACAGGGACGCGCTCTCGCTCTACAGAAAAAGCTTCACTGGAGCTTTTTCTGCATGCTTCGCGATGTGACAAACGCAGCGGATGCTAAATTCGCGTACCGTCCGTTCGGACGGCCCGCTCATTAAGCACCGGCGTTTGTCAACGGTCCCTCTTAGCAGGATATTACATTGCCTCCGCCGCCATAGTTTTCACCTCCGAAATAAAATCCCGAACAGTATGGGAAAAGAAACGCATAATAAGCAGAACATCACAATACGTCCCTCTCCCACATCATTCGCCCCGCTCATGGCAGAGGAGCATACCAAAGCACAGCAGGGCAACCATGAGACAAGTCCTGTCAGCGGCGTTTTCAGCCGCAGAAGGACTTCGTCTCATGATCGCCCTGCGTCCCGTGGATCACCACCCTCTGCCCCAGAGCAGAAGAATGACCCAAAAACCTTATTTAATTTTCAGCAGTTCTGCTCCGGCTTTGATATCGCCTTCTGCAGCTGCCATCTTAACTTCCGCATAATCTTCTGTGTTGGATACGATTACAGGGGTTACAGTACGGTATCCGGCTGCTTTGATTCCTTCCAGGTCTACTACGGAGAGGAGATCACCTGTCTTAACTTTATCACCGGCTTTTACTTTGACATCGAAGCATTTGCCGTTTAACTGAACTGTATCGATACCTACGTGAATCAGCAGTTCTACGCCGTCTTCCGTTACCAGACCGATGGCATGTTTTGTATCGAATACCATGCTGATTTCGCCGTTGCAGGGAGCTTTTACTTCACCGGAGGCGGGCTCGATTGCAGCGCCTTCACCCAGCATGCCTTCTGAAAATACACCGTCTTCTACTGCACTTAACGGAATTGCTTTACCTGTTAAAGGTGCCATAACGGTCTTCTCTGCACCTGCTTCTTTCTTTGCTGCGGGTGCTTCTTCTTTCTTTGTTTCGGAGCCGCCTGTCAGATCATCCATGGTTACAGGGGGATGTTTTGCAATGAAGTCTTCCAGATTGGCTTTTACAATATTAACACTGGGTCCGTAGATAACCTGAATACCGTTACCTTTCTTAACAACACCGGCTGCACCGCTGCTCTTTAACAGACCTTCATTTACTTTGCCGCCGTCAACTACGGTTACACGAAGTCTGGTTGCACAGCAGTCGATATCGGTAATGTTGTTGCGTCCGCCCAGACCAACTTCGATCATTGCAGAAACGGGATCTTCGCCGCCTGCAGCTGCGCCGCCTGCTTCGCCGGCTTTTTTCGCATTTACATCGGCTCTTGTGTACAGTTTTACTTCTTCTTCATCGTCACGGCCGGGGGTCTTCAGATCCAGTTTTGTGATCAGGAAGCTGAACAGGAAGTAGTATACGATGAAATAAACGATACCAACGGGGATCATCATGATCCAGTTTGTCTTTGCATTACCCTGCAGAATACCAAACAGGAAGAAGTCGATGATACCACCTGAGAATGTCATACCTACCGCTACCTTGAAAATATGCATGAACATGTAAGCGGCACCGGCCAGTACACAGTGGATACCGTATAACATGGGAGCAACAAACAGGAACGTAAATTCAATAGGCTCTGTGATACCGGTCAGCATGGAAGTCAGAGCTGCGGAAATCAGCAGACCGCCTACAACTTCTCTCTTTTCCGGTTTTGCACATTTGTACATGGCCAGAGCTGCACCCGGCAGACCGAAGATCATTAACGGGAATTTACCAGCCATGAAACGGGTTGCTTCCACACTGAACTCGGTTGTGGAAGGATCAGCCAGCTGAGCAAAGAAGATGTTCTGAGCACCTTCGATTACCTGGCCTGCAACCTCCATGGAACCGCCCACGCCTGTCTGCCAGAAAGGCAGGTAGAATACGTGATGCAGACCGAAAGGAATCAGCAGACGTTCCATGAAACCGTATAACCAGGTTCCTGCATAACCGGAACTGCGGACCAGAGCGCCTACTGCGTAGATGCCGGACTGGATATGGGGCCATACGAAGAACATCAGAATACCGACAAACAGATAAACAACGGAGCTGACGATCGGTACGAAACGTGTGCCGCCGAAGAAAGACAGCACCTGAGGCAGCTGAATCTTGTAAAATCTGTTGTGCAGAGCAGCAACACCCAGACCAACCAGGATACCGCCGAATACACCCATCTGCAGGGAGGTAATACCGCAGACGCTTGCGGTGGAACCGCTCAGCATGGCCTCGGCACCGCCGTTGATGCTGATCATGGCACCGATTGCAGAATGCATGATAAAGAATGCGATTGCTGCAGAAAGAGCTGCAACTTCTTTCTCTTTCTTAGCCATACCGATTGCACAGCCCATGGCAAATATAATCGGCAGATTCGCAAATACAATGTTACCGCAATCACTTAATACTGTTAAAAATGCGTAAATTACAGTACCGGGTCCCATAACCCCCATCAGGTTGTATGCTTCCAGCATGGTTGTGTTGGTAAAGGAACCGCCAATACCGAGGAACAGACCTGCTACCGGCAGAATTGCGATAGGCAGCATGAAAGATCTGCCCACGCGCTGCAGTACGCCAAAAATCTTGTCTTTCATAAATTATACTCCTTTTCCTTTTTCCAGCTGCACCTTCTCTGCAGCTGATGATCATTTGAAGTAGCTCTATATTATGAACGGAACCGCGGCCTACAGACCATGTTCTTATCCTGCTCAGAAAACCGGAAATTATGTTGCCGTTCAGATCCCCATGATATTCAGGCAGATCTGCGGCAGCAAAAATACCGTTTCAAAACAGTATGCGGAACCTGGACACATAAAAACACAGCAAAAATACCTTCCGGATTTCAAATTACCCCCTGATTGATTTCCCCGGTTGAAATTTCCCTCAATTTTCCGTGTCCCGCATCCCGGCTGACTGATCAGTCACGATCCCGTAACATACTCTTTCATCATGCAATTATAGAATTCAATCCGGCTGCCGATTGTACTATTCCTGCGGATCCTGTCCGCTGGTCAGGAACAGCCGGTGAAGATGTATGGTAAGGAAGACCACCTCTTCCTCTGAAATATACTTCTTGTATTTTACCTGAACAAACGTCTTGATTTTCAGGGCGCAGTTATAATCCTGCGTATAACGGCTCCGAATCATATCCTGAAGCACCACGTCTTCCGTCTGCACGGAAGTATTATTGAACAGACGCTGTGAAAAATACTTCAGATGCGTAACAAAACGTTCATAATCCAGTGAATCCGAATCAAATGTTCTGCCGTAATAAACACGGATAATCTCAAATATATCCCGGATCAGACCTGTAATCTGATACATATCCGACATATTGGTTTCCAGCTCCGCATTGACTATGTGCAAAGCAATAAAACCGGCTTCGTCTTCACACAGCTGTATGTGAAGGCGTTCATCGATCAGCTTCAATGCATACCTGCCGATTTCATACTCCTGCGCATAAAACCGCCTGATTTCGGAAAGCATCACATTGTGATATTCCAGATTCTCATTTTTCCTGCTGACAGCAAAACTGATGTGGTCTGTCAGGGTAATGTAGATATTCTCGCTGAGACGCTTCCCCAGCATTCTGCGCGCATACTCGATAATTTCCGTGGAAATTTCCAGATATTCCGCAGGTATCTGTGCCAGCAGCTGCTGCAGTTTGTCACAACGTTTGGGATCCTCCATGGCATAGACTTTCTCCACCTTATCGTCGGGTACCATGTCGCCTTTCTTCTTCTGGTAACCGATTCCCAGTCCCCGCAGAATAATCTCCCGTCCTCCATCATCTACCGAGCAGACGATATTATTGTTAATCACCTTCGTAATCTTATACATCCGCTTCCATCCTCACATAGCAGTCCGTTTCCCCTCACGGACCCGAGAGATACCTGTATCACTACAGGATTTCTCTGTACTTCTTCTCTCTTCTCTTCTTCCTCAATCCCCAACCCTGTACCCAGACCAAAGAGACAGGGAAAGGAAAATCATATCGGTCTGCAGTTTTGCCGAAAGGCTCACAGACACCGGAAACACCGGTATTCTATAAGTACAAAAAAAGACCCTCCTATAGCGAGAACTACTCTCCTATAAGACGGTCTTGCCTGCATTACCAGTCACAATCCTTTAACATTCGATTGTCTTTACGCATCATAGTCTAACATACAGCAGCGCCGTATGTCAAGCACAAAATCTGCCTGACGTAGGGTTGTTTCACGAAGCCAGACTAAATATTCAAAGCTCTGTTAATGTCTTG
>JBJELO010000102.1:0-49034 GCA_051879195.1 Lachnospiraceae bacterium | reverse complement strand
GCTTTGTTACTGGAGATTTTTTTATTGTGATTTCCCCATTGATGCGTTTATCCTAATTTAGCGGTAATTATCCGTTACTGTTCTGACTTCGCCCGGGAACCTGCTTTCCACAGTATGATCAGCACTCCCAGGGGACCCAGTATAAAACCGGCTGCGCCAAACAGTTTCAGACCCACATATACAGCTGCCAGAAATTCGAATGCCGTGATTCCCATGCATTTTCCCATCAGTACATTTTCCATAAATTCTCTGACCAGATAACAGATCAGATAAATGATAAGGAGTGAAAAACCACGGCCCGGATTTCCATTCAGAAATTCCCAGATCAGCCAGGGCAGATATACGGTACCGGTTCCGAATATGGGCAGCACATCCACCAGCCCGATCAGAATTCCCAGCAGCAACGCATAGGAAAAACCGGTGATCCACAGACCGATTCCACTGATACACATGGTAATCAGCATGATTAAAGCCTGTACCCTAAGCCATTTTCCACAGACCTTGCTTAAAAACACTCCGAAATCCACAAATTCTCTGTAAAATCCACTCATGGTCAGTCTCTGGTGAAGCTTTTCCATTTCCTCAACTGCCAGCACACTGGCTATAAAGAATACAAATACTGCCGTAAAAAAGCCGGTACACCAGCGCACCACACCGGCAGAATGAGACATACAGTAGCTGATGCAGCGATCCCAGGTGAAATAACCGCTCAGCTTTTCCGTAACATTTTCCAGCGCAGCTGTACAATCTCTTCCCCAGAGCAGCAGTCGTTCTGACCGGCCCTTCGTAAAACACTCAAAAAGATTCTGTTCCTGCAGTTCTGCCAGAAGTCCCTGCATTTCCCTGATCAGAACCCCTCCTCCATAATAAATAAGCAAAAGAAACACTCCGCCGACCGATATCAGTACCAGAACTGCCCCAATACTTTCCTTAATATGCAAATGTTTTCTCAACCAACGCACCAGCGGCCGAATCAGCACAGCCACCAGAAACGCCAGCACAAACGGCAGCACCAGCGGCAGAACATAACGAAAAACCAGATACACCACCAGAGCCGTCAAAAACACTGATAAAATATTCTTCCATTCCTCAAAATTATCCCGAGCCATACACCATCTCCCCGCACAACACCCCGACCACATCGAAGCAATCCTTTCATACCCATGATTTAAAACAATCATCCCCAGTATGCCCCAAAAACCGGTTTTTATAAAAAGCACCTCCCCCAACAAATCAAAAACGTGCGCGTCCTCCGTACAGATCAGACTTTTTTCCCGGCCGAAGTCTGATCTGTAACATCAAAGTAACTTATTTGCGATTTTATGTAAATTATATTTGACATATTATCTTTTATATGTTACTATACAGTCAGCAGCAGACAAAGAAACACAGCAGCAAATCAACATAAAGGAGTGGACATCTTATGTCGCGTAATCTGTCAATCAAAGCAGCCCGCGCACAGCTGGATATGACCCAGAAGGAACTGGCTGAGAGAACAGGTGTTTCCCGCCAGACCATCAATGCCATCGAGCAGGGAACCTATAATCCAACCATACGGTTGTGTCGGTCCATATGCAGAGTGCTTGGCAAAACACTGGATGAATTATTCTGGGAAGAGGAGGAAGAAAGTGATGAAAAAAATGACGAAAACAACAAAAAATAACCTTGACGAGATGCAGGAACTCCAGCTTCTGCATATAGAACACAACGGATGCTGGATGACATTCTGGGGACTGCTGGCCGTGATTATCATACAGACCATCACAACACCGGGCAATTTCAGGATTCTGGCCGGTGAATGGATCATATTCATGTGCCAGGCGCTGTATTTATCCATCAGCTGTATGCGCCACGGAATCTGGGACAGACACCTCCGCCCCAACCTGCGCACCAACCTGATTGCCAGCGGCCTGGCAGGACTTGCCTGCGGAATTATATTCGGTCTGGTTTCCTACATGAGATACGGTAAACTGATCGGCTCTCTGGCTACCGCTGTATTTATATTAATTATAGTATTCATCTGTACAATTGCTGCACTGAGTTTTTCTGCAGTTCTGTATAAAAAAAGACGCAGACAGCTGGAATCAGAAGAAGACGATTAATCCGGCTTCCAGACCGGAAACATACGCCCACCGGGCGCACAATAAAAAGAGGACTTTTGCCCGTTATATGATGTCGGAGGCAAAAGTCCTCTTTTTGCACGTAAAATACAACTATTCAGCAGAAAGCTTATTAGATCTTGAACCGGTATCCAACACCCCATATTGTCTCAATATACTGGGGCTTTGCCGTATTGAATTCAATCTTCTCGCGAATCTTTTTGATATGTACGGTGACTGTTGCAATGTCTCCCACCGATTCCATATCCCATATTTTCTTGAACAGTTCTTCCTTGGAGAAGACATGGTTGGGATTCTGTGCAAGGAATGACAGCAGATCAAACTCTTTGGTGGTAAACTGCTTTTCTACGCCGTTTACATAGACCCGGCGGGCGGTTTTGTCTATCTTCAGTCCCCGGATCTCAATCACTTCATTCTGCGGTGTGGAACTTCCGATCAGTCGCTCATATCTGGCCAGATGTGCCTTTACCCGGGCTACCAGCTCGCTGGGGCTGAAAGGCTTCGTGATATAATCATCTGCACCCAGACCAAGACCACGGATCTTATCAATATCATCCTTTTTGGCCGATACCATCAGTATGGGTGTATTTTTCTGCTTACGGATCTGCTTGCAAATCTCAAAACCATCGATCTCCGGAAGCATCAGATCCAGAATAAACAAATCAAATTCTTCCTTTAAAGAACGAGCCAGTCCGCTCTGTCCGTTATTCTCAATTTCCACATCGAAACCACTTAATTCCAGATAGTCCTTCTCCAGTTCGGCAATGGCTTCTTCATCTTCTATAATTAACAGTCTACTCATTGCGTACCTCCTGATATTTTCTCAATGCAAAGTGCATGACCGTTCCTGTCCCTTCCTTACTGCTGGCCCAGATCCGTCCGCCATGATCTTCAATAATCTTTCGTACAATGGACAGTCCGATACCGCTTCCGCCTTTCTGGGAACTGCGGGCTTTATCTGTCCGGTAGAACCGGTCGAAAATATAGGGAAGATCTTTGGCCGCAATGCCCTTGCCGTTATCTTCGATCTCCACCTGAACAAAATCCCCCCGGTCTTTGATCCGCATATTGATAATACCTTTTTTCTTATCCATATACTTGATGGAATTATTGATAATATTATTGATAACCCGCTTCATCTGCTCCACATCCGCAATAATCTGTACATCCGTGTCACAGAAATTCATGTACTGCATCTCGATGCCCTGTCCTTCCAGATCCAGCATCAGTTCCTCACTGCAGTCTCCAAAATAGGCAGACACATTGATGGGCGCAAAATTATACGGAATCTTATTCGTATCGATTTTGGAATAAAAGGTCAGTTCATCGATCAGCCTGTCCATGTCATTGGCCTTATTATAAATCGTACGGATATATTTGTCCAGTTTATCAGGCGAGGAAGCCACACCGTCCATGATTCCTTCCACATAACCTTTAATCGCTGTAATGGGGGTCTTCAGATCATGGGAGATATTGCTGATCAGTTCCTTATTATCTTCGTCAGAATGTACTTTCTCTTCTGAATTCTGTTTCAGGCGCTGGCGCATCTCTTCAAAATCCATACACAGCTGGCTGATCTCATCGTCCCCTTTTATATTCAGTGCATAATCAAGATTGCCGTCCCGGATCTCCTGTGTAGCCTTTTTCAGTTTACTGATCGGACTGACGATCGAACCATAGATCCACATGAGAAGAAGCAGAGCCGTAAACAGCATGATAATCACAACACTGACTCCCAGTTCCAGATACATACTTTTCAGCTGCGGTAAAGTAGTAATCGGCGTAACAACAAAAACAGTCCCCCGTGATCCATCCGCAAACAGGAAATCATGCTGATTCAGCAGACAGTTCGTAACTTTGCCCGTATAAACCCGCAAATCATAGCCGGACACGGCAGCACCGTATCCGGGCAGCTGGCTCAGCAGATTGGAAAGCCCGCTCCCCTCAACACCGCAGTACAGAAACTCATCATTGCTCCTGACAATCAGCGATGAATACCACTCTTTCAGTTTACTGTTCAATTCTTCCTGATATTCCGAATCGCGGAACTGCTCTTTGTCCTTCTCCAGTTCCTCTGTCACCGTCTGGTTTGACTTCGCAGCCAGCGCATCAAACAGTTCCACCGTATTGGCATTGAGCAGATTACCGTCCTCGGCCTGTACCCCGTAAGCCTGATGCAGAAGCCGGACCTGATAACCGTTCAGCACAATAAAACAAAGTGAAACCAGTCCAACCGGCACAAGCAAAATAATCACAAAAGCAATTGCAAGTCTGTTTCTAAGCTTCATCCGGCATCTTCCTCCCACTCCCTTTTATCAGCATAATCTGACAGTTTCTTTCAGTATAACACAGCCTGACCGGATTATGTGAAAAGAAAGTCTAAACATTTCTGAAATTTCTGTAAAAAAACGTTGCTGCAAAAAAAACTGTTCAGAGCCGGCCCCTGAAATACTGCCTGACTCTGAACAGTTATATTTATAATATTCTCATTATGTATCGGTCTGCACCTGCTTACTGCAATTCAGCAAAATGAAGCAGTGCTTTGCCGATCAGAGTTACCAGAACTGCACACACAATTGCTTCCGGAACTCCGTTTCCTACAACGATTGCCATAATAGCTGCAATCAGAGAACCTGTAATTTTAGTTGCAGCCATATACTGCTGTCCAAAGAAGATGTAGATACTGCCCATAACCAGAATCGTATTGGTCATGGAACCAAGCACACCTGCAACAGGAAGCGCAATTGTCTCCTTCATTCTTCTTTTTCCCTTTAAAACCTTCATGATACCGACAAATACAAAATATGCCACAATACCAATCAGAATGCGGGGAACAAAACAAACGATCAGACTTGCAAAATTGCCGTGGAAATCACCTACTGAATAAAAAGGTGAAAAACAGAATGAAGTCAGTGTAGGATTAAACGTAGCCTGCAGAAAACTGGTCATTCCGAATATGAATCCAAGAAATGCTCCGGAAGCCGGTCCCATGAGTACAGCACCGATAATAACCGGAATGTGAAGCGTTGTGGCACTTACCAGTCCCAGACGGATATAACCAAGAAAAGGAACATTGGCCATGACAATGATTATTGCTGCAAATGCGGCAGTCAATACCATCTTCTGTGTTTTGTTTTTAAATTTGTACATACTTCCTCCTGCTGCTGTTCCATTTTCAGGATACAGCGCATAAACAATAGTCAGGCGATACATTTCATCTGCCTGCCAGAATCATTATATCAATCCCGGAAAGAATGTCAATTGCCAATTTAGCAGACTTCTGTATTCTATGGGATACTTGTAAAATTCCGGGCTATCAAATACAATAGAATCATACCTGTTCAGAGTGGCTGTAATGACCTTGTTTACTCTGACATCATAAATTTTCAGGAGGAAAAAACATGAGTACTTTCAATGGAATTTTAAAGGAAATTCCCATTACGGAAATTGAAAATGTAAAAATCGGTAATGCCGAGGACAAAGAACATGCCACAGGATGTACGGTAATTCTCTGTGAGCAGGGCGCTCCCGCCGGTATCGACGTACGAGGCGGTGGTCCCGCTTCCCGCGAAACAGAGCTGCTGAATCCCGTTGCCGCCTGTCAGGCTGTCCATGCCGTTCTGTTAAGCGGCGGAAGCGCATTCGGTCTCGATGCTGCCGGCGGCGTCATGGAATATCTGGCAGAAAAAGGGATTGGCTTCGCCGTAGGTAATGTGCGCGTTCCTTTGGTTGTGGAATCCTGTATTTTCGATCTGCTTTTTGTATCCGACCAGGTAAAACCGGACAAAACCATGGCCCGGAAAGCCTGCGAAGCCGCCGAAAAGAACTGCCCCACAGAGGGCAACGTGGGCGCCGGCTGCGGAGCCACCGTGGGAAAAGTGGGCGGTCCCGAATACTGCATGAATTCCGGACTCGGCATGTACGCCGTTCAACTGGGGGATCTGAAGGTGGGAGCCATTGTATCCGTCAATGCCTGCGGCGATGTCTATGATGAAGAAACCAATCAGATTCTCGCAGGCATGCTGACCCCCGACAAAAAAGGATTTGCCGGCAGTGAAAAAGTCATGTATCAGATGTACGCACAGATGACTGCTGCCGCCAGACCGGATACCGGCACAGATGCTGCTGCTGACTCCGACAGCGAAAATCCGGGCGGCATTTCTGCTACTCCGGCAGGCGGCGTAACCAACACCACCATCGGCTGCATCATCACCAATGCACGATTCGATAAATCGCAGCTCAATAAAATCGCTGCATTTGCCCAGAACGGCTATGCCCGCTCCATCCGCCCCGTTCATACCATGAATGACGGCGATACCATCTATGCCCTGTCCACCGGCAGCCTCCAGTCCGACATCAACATCGTGGGTACACTGGCTTCCCATGTCATGGCGCAGGCAGTAAGAAATGCCGTTCTCCACACGGAAAGCTTCCACGGACTTCCCTGCGCCGCCGATATTGCCGCGATTTCCGGAAAATAAATCCGCAGTAGAGATAAAAAACTCTCATTTACCGCTGGACAGTAACATAAAAGGGACCGCCCGCAGGCAGTCCCTTACAACATCACAGATTCTACGCTCTCAGCATATAAACCAGATTTTCATACAGCCGCTCCCTGACCTCATTCTCCGAAAGGCCGAAAAGAGGCTTCCCGCATTCAACCGATTTTTTATAACGGGCATAATCCATCACCGTATTGATAAATGCATTTTCCACAAAAAACAGATTCAGACCGCTTTTAACAATTCCCTCTTCTTCAGCAGAAACCAGTATCATCTGAAACAGCCTCTCCATTTCCGAAATGCCGGGCGCACATTTTATGAATTCCTCACGGAAACGGACAGGAAAATTTCCGATATCATGGATAAAGGGCATCAGTATCTGAAAAATATTCGTGTCGGAATTCCCGGATTCAAACAGAGTGTCCAGCATGGCGTTCACTTTTTCCCGAAAAGTATCTGCATAAAAAACTCTGTCCTTAACCACCTGAAGATGTTTGTAAATCGTGTAAAGAACCGCTTTTACAATCAGTTCTTCCCGGGATTTGAAATAATCGTAAACGGTTCCTTTACCGATTCCGGCTTTTGCCGCAATATCCGAAACCTTCAGCTGAGTCAGATCGGCTCCCTCTCTGGAAAGAGCCGACACTGCCTCATATAAAGCAATGACTTTTGGAGAGGAAGGATTCAGATATTCCAGCTCTGGCTTTTCAGTTTCTCCCTGATTTTTAATATTTCTGCAATTTCCAGATCTTCTATCCATCAGATTTCATCATCCTCTTCTTCCGCAAGCGGATCCTTCAGTTCCTTTTTCCTGTTAAATAAGTCGTAGATGCATGGTACGACAAACAGGGTAAGCAAAGTACCGTACAGCAGCCCGCCGACCGTTACAATTGCCATCGGTTTGCCCATAGCAGCACCCATATCGCTGCTGAATACCATGGTAGACATGGCCAGTATGGTGGTAAGTGCCGTCATCAGGATGGGACGCAGACGGGTCATTCCGGCTTCCACAATGGCTTCACGCTTACTCATGCCGGCATAGCGCAGCTGATTGATATAGTCCACCATAACGATACCATTGTTAACGATAATACCGGACAGCATAACAAAACCGATCAGAGCAATTATACTGATTTCGCTGCCTGTAATCCACAGACCGAACAGACCGCCGGTAAATGCCAGAGGAATCGTAAACATGATGATAAAAGGCGACAGCAGCGACTGGAACTGCGCAACCATAATCAGATACATGAATGCCAGAGCCAGAACCAGCATAAGACCAATCTGCTCAAAGGCATCACTAATGGTCTGATCTTCACCGGCCATCTCCCATGTACATCCTTTCGGAAGTTCATAATCTTTCATGGCAGCCTTCACATCATTGGAAACAAGACCGATATTGTAACCGTCTGCAATTTCCGCTGAAACTGTCAGATAGCGGGTCTGATTGCTTCGTGAAATGGAATTCAGACCTTCTTCGTCCGAAAATGCTACGATATCTTTAACTGGAATCTCCACTTCTTCTTTATCTTCGTTGGTTCCGGTAATCTTCATCTTCTTAATCTTATCTCTGGTCAGTTCCTCCTGTTCCCCATCCACAACGTATACGTCATAATCGCAGGAATCTGTGGAAAGGGTCATGGAAGAGGACGGTGATGCCAGTTCTGTCGCGATGGCCTGATATACCTGAGCCGTTGTCAGGCCGTATTCCATAGCCTTTTTTTCATCAACAGTCAGACGCAGTTCAGGGGTTGTCTCACCGATACCATCGGAAACATTCTGTGTACCTTCCACACTTTCCAGAATATCCGCAATTTCTTCTGCAGTGGATTTCAGTTCATCCAGATCACGCCCTTCTACGCGAATGGAAATACCGCTGGCTGACAGGGCTGACATATCCATGGTACTTGTATTAACTTCCAGTGTACAATCCAGATCGGAGGTTCTGTCAAGAATTTCCCGTTCCAGTTTCTCTCCGGTCAGCTTCGTATCATCTTTCAGAATCAGATACATGGTTGAACTGTTGCCTGATCCGCCGCCCATCATACTGCTCATACTCAGTCCGCTGCTGGAACCTGCCATGGAACCGATATCACTGATATCCTCAATTTCCAACAGTCTGTCAGTCACCTGATCCGTTACCTCTCCCAGCTCTTTCAGGGATTTTTCCTTATCCACGCTGATTGTCACCGTAGCCTGTGTACTGTCCATCTCGGGAATCAGAGCTGTTCCCCGTGAAGTCGCCAGCACTGCACTGACAATCAAAAGGGCAAGTGCGCCTGCCAGAACCACCGGTTTAAAATGCAGACACCAGGAAATCATCACACCGTAAATATCCTGAATCCGCTCAAGAAGCGGCTGAGATTTCTCTTTGCCCCGTTTCAGCATGCGGGAGCCCATCATGGGAACCAGTGTCAGCGCCACTACAAGACTGGCAGCAAGGCAGAAAGCAATCGTCAGGCCCAGATCCACAAACAGCTGACGGGTCAGACCCTCTGTAAATACAATAGGGGCAAATACGCAGATAGTGGTCAGTGTGGATGCAACAATGGCACCGGAAACCTGACTCGCACCCTCGATGGCAGCCCGTTTCGCAGGAACACCTTCCCTGCGCATACGGTAAATATTCTCAATAACAACAATGGAGTTATCCACCAGCATGCCAACGCCCAGTGCCAGTCCTGACAGAGAAATAATGTTCAGCGAAATACCCGTGAAATACATCAGCACGATACAGGTCAGAATACTGATCGGGATGGAGAATGCAATAATCAGCGTCGGTCTCCAGTCCTTCAGGAACAGAAGCAGGATCAGAATTGCCAGAAGCGCACCCCACATCAGATTGCCCAGTACGGAATCTACAATCATATCGATATAAACGCCCTGATCCATCAGTGTGATGAAATGAAGGCCGTCATGTTCCGCTTCCAGTTCATCAAATCGATCCAGAATGTTGTCACACACATCGCCGGTGGAATATCCCGTCTGTTTTTCCATAGTAAAAGCGATACCTGCATGACCGTTGATATTGGCGTAAACCTCATCGGAATTATCGGTTATGATTACATCCGCCACATCTGATAATGTGATGGGATCCACGCCATCCATATGAAGATCCATGAGTATCATGTTTTCCAGATCTTCCGTGGAAGATGCTTTATCACCCACACGAATCAGATAATCGATTCCTTCCTCGGTCACATAACCGGCAGGCATGGAAAAGCTCTGGGCAGTCAGCAGCTGTTTAACCAGATCCGTTGTGATGATATCATTCATATCGCTGCTGTCATAAGCGGTTTCCTTACTGTCATCCAGCTGTTTCTGCGCATTGTCCAGTTCCTTCTGACCGGATTCAATCTGGGTCAGTCCGGCATTCACCTGCGCAGTTCCCACAGCCATATCGATGGTTCCGCTGATACTCTGTGCATTCAGCTCAGCCAGTGCCGCTTCCAGCGATGTCTTGCCGGATTTTACCTGTTCCAGTGCATCGGAAAGCTGTTTCTCTGCACCTTCAAGCTGTTTGACCCCGCTGTCAATCCCGCTGATGCCTTCATCGATCTGAGCGATGCCTTCATCAATCTGGCTGATGCCGGATTTCACCGCTGCAATATTTTCATCTTTGGAATCAACCGCTTCCTGCAGTTCCTTCTGCGTTGCTTTCAGATCACTTTTCTGATTGCTCAGCTCATTGATTTTCTTATCGAAATCCTTCTCTTCAAAAGAAGTCATGCCCAGTGCGGAAAGACCGGTTTCCAGCTGACTGATGGCTTCTTCTGTCTGTTTCAGAGCAGCCTGCAGCCCGGCAGCCACCTCCGTCTGACCTGCTGCCTGGGCAGCTTCCAGCTGAGCCTCCAGATCACTCTTTGTCTGCTTCAGCTCCTTCAGACTGTCTTTCGCCGTATAAAGCTGATCCTCCGCTGCTTCCAGCTGAGCAACCGCATCATTTACACTCTCCAGCTGCGCCGGCAGCGCATTCAGAGTTGTCAGACTGGACTCCAGTTCCTTTTTCTGAGCCTGCAGTTCTACCTTCTGAGCCTGCAGTTCTTTTTTCTGGTTCTCCAGTTCTGTCAGCTTTTCCTGCGCTTCTTTTAACTGATTCTCCAGATCCACCTGCGTCTTCAGCAGTTCAGACTGCTGCGAGGAAACCTGTCCCTGGGCATCTCCCAGCTGCTTCGACATGGAATCCTTCTGGGTGCTCAGTTCCTTCTGCGCATCCTCCAGCTGACCCTTTCCTTCATCCAGTTCTTTCTGCGCATCGTCCAGTTCGGACTGGGCATCGTCAAATTTACCATCCAGCGCATCATGGATCTTCTCATTTAACGCATCCACCTTTTCCTGGCGAAGGATAACCTGAACACTTTCCACCAGTTCTCCACTGGCAGAAACGGAAGCAACACCGTCCACACTCTGCAGTTCAGGCATGATTTTCTCTTCCACAAACCTTGTCAGATCCGCCGCGCTGTCATAATTCTCATCCTCTACACCCGCAATCATGATAGGCATCATATCGGGATTCAGCTTCATGATAATGGGACTGGAAATCATATCATTGTTCCAGCTGGATTCCAGCTGATCAAGACTCTCCCTCATATCCAGGGACGCAGTATCCATATTGGTATCCTCTTCAAATTCCAGAATGACAAGAGAAAAATTCTCATTGGAAATTGAAGATACATTTTTAATATTGCTGATCGTGGCCATGGATTCCTCGATGGGAATGGTCACTGAACTTTCAACCTCTTCCGGGCTGGCGCCGGGATATGTAGTAATTACAATCGCATACGGCAATTCCATGCTGGGAAGAAGGTCAGTTGTCATCCTGGTAAATGAAACATAACCCAGGATCAGAACCATAACTACTGCTACCACAACAGTAAACGGTTTTTTGACACTGAACTTTGATATCATTGTCTGTTCTCCTCCATATATTTCCGACCGACCGGTCGGTCAGTAAATTTGTTTCCCAGTGTAATACCGCAATCATAAAAAGTCAATATAAAGACCTCAAAAAAAATCTAAACAAATTATAAACTGCTGTCGTACATTTTCCAGTGTATGGCAGTTCGCCTTGCAACCTTCTTCGATATGGAGTAAGATATGGGAAAACATGATTCACAAAAGGAGGCTTTTCATATGAGCAGGTTACTCGTTGTTGTTGATATGCAGAAAGATTTTGTCGACGGTTCTCTCGGTACTGCCCAGGCCAGGGAAATCGTTCCCGCTGTTGTACATAAGATTCAGGATGAAGCAGCGGCCGGATCCACCATTGTATTTACGAAGGATACTCACGGAGCCGATTACCTGGAAACTCAGGAAGGCAGAAAGCTCCCCGTAGTCCACTGTGTAAAAGGAACTCCGGGCTGGGAACTGGTTCCCGAACTGCTGCCGTTTGCAGAAGGCAGAAAAATCATTGAAAAAAACACCTTCGGAAGCACCATGCTGGCCCATTTCGCCGGCAGGATGAAGTTTGATGAAATCGAACTGATCGGTCTCTGCACCGATATCTGTGTCATTTCCAACGCCATGATCATTAAGGCGGCTGTACCGGAGGCGGTTGTCCGCGTCTGCGCCTCCTGCTGTGCCGGAGTTACGCCCCAAAGCCATCAGAATGCACTGGAAGCCATGAAGATGTGTCAGATTGAGGTTGTCTAAACGATTGAGGTTATCAGGATGGATTACATTACTACTTATAAAAAAGTTCATTTTACCCCTTTTAATCCCGCACAGGAAGATATTCTCATCGAAGATATTGCCCATGCCCTTTCTCTTATGACCAGGGCAAACGGCCATTTTCCCGTATTTCATTCAGTAGCTCAGCACTGCATCGAATGCTGCGAGGAAGCACTGGCAAGAAATTTCGGCCCAAGAACTGCGCTGGCCTGTCTGCTTCACGACGCCGGTGAAGCTTATCTGGCGGATATTACCCGGCCCGTCAAAAAACACCTGGCTGACTACCGATCCATTGAAGATGGCCTTCTGAATGCCATTTTCAGCAAATATCTGGGCGGCATCACGGAAGAGGAACAAACACAGATCAAACTCATGGATGATACACTTCTGTATTATGAATTTTATCATTTTATGGGAGAAGAACTGATGGATAAGCCGTTTATCACCCGGATTCCCGACTTCCCGGAACTGCCTTTTAAGACAGTAGAGAAACGATATCTGGAACTGTTTCACGATCTTTATGGCATTTTAAATCAGGAGCAGGAAAACAGAAAGGAAAATTGACAGAACATGGAACAGCAGAATAAGCAGGAAAATGAACATGAAAATATGCAGATGACCGGACAGGGAATCGAATTGATCTGTGCCGGCGGCTTGACACCCCGCGGTCATAAAATCCGCGGCGTACTTTTTGACATGGACGGGCTCATCCTGGATACGGAAAAGCTTTATACCCGTTTCTGGCAGGAAGCCGCTCATTGTCTGGGGTATCCCATGACAAAAGAACAGGCTCTCGGCATGCGCAGTATGAATCATACAGAAGGCGAAGCAAGGATAAAGTCATACTTCGGGCCGGACACCCCTTACCTGAAGATTCGCAGCAAACGGATCGAGCTGATGGATGCCTTTGTGGAAAAAGAAGGCGTCTATCTGAAACCGGGTATCCACGAACTTCTCGATTACCTGAAAAAGCACGGGATGAAAACGGCTGTCGCCACTTCCTCTCCGATAGAAAGGACAACAAAATACCTTTCTTCCGTCCATATGGAAAACAGCTTTGACGCCATCGTGACCGCATATATGGTGGAAAAAGGCAAACCGGAACCGGACATCTACCTTTATGCGGCCCGGATGCTGGATCTGAAACCGGGCGACTGTCTGGCACTGGAAGATTCCCCTTCCGGTCTGACCTCCGCGTACAGGGCCGGCTGCCTGCCGGTTATGATTCCCGACCAGGACCAGCCCTCAGAAGAAACGCGGAAACTGTTATTCGCCAAAGCAGACCGGCTCGATCTGATTCCTCAGCTGATTGAACAGATCAGCAGACAGCCGGTTGAAAACATCTGAACAGACAGCCGGACAGATATCGAGCAGATCATAAAACAGGTATGAAATGAAACTGTCCTGTTACTGCCTGTCATTGTAGATCAGGGCCATCATCTCCAGATCCTCATCGTAGGGATTCTCCAGAGAATGCCACTGTCCTACCTCAATAATGCAGGCATCCCCGGGGCCCACCTCCGTGCGGCTCCTGTCATTATCTACAAAAATACCTTTCCCGGACAGGATAAAGTAAGGTTCCGTATTCGTAACATGCTGATGCCAGCCGATGCTGCTGTGGGGTTTTACCACCACTTTCGCATACAGGCTTCCATGCCCCAGGAGTTCCTTCTCCTGCAGCACATGATAAAATACTACGGAGCCTTCTCCGCCCCGGGCATTTTTTACTTCTACCGGTTCTGTTTTACGTACCATAAGTGCCTCCTTCTGTAATTCAGAATTACCAGATGTTATTTCAAATATCAGATTTATTTCAATTCGATTGCGCAGACAATCTCTGCAAACGAATCGTATTCATTGACTGCTGTCTCCTCATTCCAGGAAACTGTGGAAGTGCTGGTTACATACACACCCGATACTTCTTCGCACAAAGGCCTGCAGTAATCACCCTCCATAATATCTCCCAGCATTTCCCTCACCAGTTCTGCCCTGTGAGTCTCATCATCTGTCTCTCTGATTTCCGCAAAAAGCAGATCTGCGTATCCGTTCTGGTGATGGAAATAGTTGTTATCCCCGCCGTATTTCAGATAATCTTCCATATCGTAGTCCTCCAGACCGGTCAGTTTACCGATCCACAGATCAAATGCGGCTGTGGGGATTGTGGCTTCCATCTCGCCTTCCGTATATTCTTTCAGATTTACCTGAGCTCCCATCTCTTCCATATCCGCTTTCAGCTTCCATGCAATTGCCTTGATGCAGTCAGGCAGTTCTTCGGAAATACCCATATTCAGCTTCAGCTGTTCCCCGTTTTTCGCCAGCCCGTTTTCACCTTTCCAGTATCCTTCAGAAGCAAAAGCGGCTTCCGCTGCCTCTGTACTGTATTCATACAGATCCTCCTCTGCTGTATCCTGCGAAAGATTCCTGATGTCGGGATAGCAGAAGCTGAGACGTGTCATCGGCCATGTCTGAGGCGTCAGCTCAAGCAGATTGGAAATAGTTCCTGTGCTGCTGCTTTCTCCGTTTTTAAGAATCTCCGAAATTTCTTCCTCAGATGCATTCAGGAGAGATTTATCAACCAGGGACATGATCCCCGCTCTGATACCGGTCCGGCTTACAATATCCGTATTGATGCCCAGATAATAAAATCCGGTTCCCTGAACAGGGGTAAGCTGAAACTGATCCGATACTTCCAGCTCATCGTTCATCTGCATGGAAGCCAGTGCAATACTGCCGTCTTTTAACGCCTGCGCTTTCTCTTCCTGCGCCGTATTTTTAATCTTCACATTCTCTGCGGAAGCTTTCATGCGGCTGTTATCAGATGCCTTCAGTGATGCGGAGCCTTCTTTATACACATACAGAGCGAAAGGACCGCTTCCCATGGGGGAACCATTCAGTTTCTTCAGTTCTTCAATATCGCCCTTTTCATAACCGGCACCGTAATATTTTTCCGAAAGGACGGGAATCACCGTCATGGCACGGAGTGTCCCGGCATCTGCAGCTGAAGTGAAAGCAACCGTGCAGGTATAATCATCTACCTTTTTAATTCCTTCAATCTCCTCCACTTCAATGCCTCCGGAGAGAATATCATCATGGGCTTTTTCCTGATAATAAGTATAAGGATCATAGGAAAAAGAATAATGCTCGTACTCACATTTTGCCAGCAGCTCCAGAAGTGCATCGGAATCTTCTTCAATGCCGGCAGTATCGTAACCGTTGCTCTGAAGATATTCAACCCAGGTCATACCATTTCCGTCAAGATCGCCCGGCAGAATGCCGTCAAACCAGCCATCAAGCTTCGTATCGATCAGATAGGCTATAAAATCTTCCTCGGAGATCTTCTTGTCGGAATAGTTTTTCTTCAGATTTTTCTTATAAGCCGCCACATCTTCTGTATCATAATAGTACTCTTCCATTCCCACCACGGGAATTTCAGACAGAGAATATTCACCTGTATAATACGGATCTGCCATCAGTTTCCACGTAAAAATCACATCATCAATAGTCAGATCTGTTCCATCGGAGAACTTCAGGCCCTTATTCAGAGTAAGCCGGTAACAGACTGTCTGATCTGCTTCGCCGCCTTCTCCTTCATCGTTTTCACCTGCTGCCGTACCTGCTTCGTCATCAGTAACCGGTTCAATATGGCCTGCCCCATCCTCCGGTTCTCCCAGTTCATTCACTGAACAGATCGTATCAAATATCAGATCGCAGACCTTTTTATCTGCTTCCGACTGTGCAAACAGCGGATTAAACGTTCCGCTGAGTCCCTCCGCACCGATTAACAGTGCTTCCTGATCATCTATATCCGTCACAGAGGCCGCTGCCTCCGCAGCTGCTTCCGTTGCTGCTTCCGCTGCAGGAAACGTTTCTGTCTGATCTGACCTGCTGCAGCCGGCTGCCGACAGCACACTCATAAGTCCTGCCATTATAAATGCAGTTGTTTTTTTACTTTTCATCCTTTGCCTCCAACTCCGTAAAAAACACCGGTACAATAAGCTGCACGGTTATTCCGAAACAGAAGATTCCGCAGTCTGTGACTCTGATTCTGATTCCGATTCTGACTCCTGATTCACCAGGTCCTGTTCATAAATATACGGATCAGTGCAGCTCAGAGCTTTCTGCCATACGACAACCTCATCTCCCGGCTCCAGTACAATATCCTCCACCTCAAGAGTCATGGAACTGCTGTACCAGGTAGTGCATGCCTTGTCATTTACATAAACCTTACTGTAACGCGTAAAATTCTGTCCGTGTATTTTAATGCCCCCTTCAGGCGTTGCTTCCACACTGCTGATGGTGATCGGTTCAATACCCATCTGAAGGTCGGTGGCCTCATAGGGATTCTCACCGTTATAGCACAGACGGTCTCCGTAGAGAATGTCGTATTCCAGTTCCTTCAGTCCTTCCAGATACTTCTCCTGCGTAATTTTTCTTTCCTGCACCTGCTTCCTGTAGTTCTGATGATAGGCATTGACCACGCCGTCTTTGATTCCCATGGACTCCAGAACTGTGGAACCGGTCTCATACGCCTCCAGATCCTGATCCTTATATTTCAGCCCCATATTATTCCAGATAAAATACTCTGTCTGGTATACCGTACCGGAAGTCAGGCTCTCTTCCGTCAGATTCAGGCTGGGAAGGTGATCCCCATACATCACCAGTATCGTATCCTCTCCGCAATCTTTAAGCATATCGATCAGTTCTCCCACAAACTGATCCATTTCATACAGCTGGTTTGCATAATAGGAAATCTGATTCAGATATGCCTCATCCTCGATCACAGTGCTGGAAACCGTCACATGCCTTTCATAATCCAGATCCGGATCGGAAGGATAGCTTCCGTGCCCCTGCACGGATACGGCATAGACAAAATCCGGTTCCTCCGTGGAATCCAGTGCCCGCCTGATCTCATCTGTCAGCACCACATCCTTGGCCCAGTTCATGGGCGTAAAGGACTGGGGCCACATGTATTCCAGCGAAGTAAACGTATCAAAGCCCATATTGCTGTAAACGTTGTTTCTGCCGTAAAAACCACCTACATGATTATGTACCGCATGGGTGGAATAACCGTTTTCCGACAGATTGTAGGCCAGTGTCTCACAGGTCGTTTTCTTCAGAATCGTTTTATACGGATATTCTCCGGCTCCGAAATCATCGATATTCATGCCTGTCAGAACTTCAAACTCCGTATTTACGGTACCTGCACCGATAACAGGAACATTGAAAAATCCGGATCCGCAGGTTTCCATCAGCTTTGTGAAATTGGGGATGGGATTCTCTGAAAATGTCACATCCTTCAGACGATTGATATCAAAAAATGACTCCAGCTGTACAATGATCACATTGGCTCTGCTCTGTTTCTCTGCAGGCTTTTTTTCTTCGGTACTTTCCTCATCGGTGCTCTGACCGGATGTTCCGGGATCCACCAGAGTCTCGATCACTTCCGGAGAATAATCATCCGGTTTACTGACACCCACATCCACCAGACTGTTCACAAAACAGTAAATAAAACCGTTTTTCTTGTAGGACTGGGACAGTTCATGGAACTGTGTTTCCACACCTCCCACCTGCCAGCTGACATTGAAACAGCCCCAGGTCAGAACAACTGCACCGCAGATTGTCAGAACGGACTTTATATAATTAACCTTTCTGCACTCCAGAGGGGCTTTAATAAAGCAGTAAATAATCAGTATTACTGCCAGAATAATAACGATAACCAGCAGCACTGTTTCGAAAACATTCAGATACTTCGCAATGACTCCGAACAGGTCCGTTACCAGAGCCAGATCGTTGCCTGTCAGAGGCGTAACCCGGTTGCACAGCAGGACAAAATTGCCGAATGCACAGAACGTCCATATGAGACTGATGGTCAGAATCACTCCCAGCCGCTTTTTAAACAGAAGTGCAATGGTAAATGACGTACTGATAATCATCACGTTGCATAGATAGGCCAACGGATGTTTGATCAGGAACTCGAAACCGCCTGTCAGGGATTTGTATCCCAGACATTCGTAGATAAATACCAGAATAACCGGCAGAAGCACATAAAGAGACAGATACCGTTTTACCTTATATTTTGTTGAATGTTTATCAACAAAAGCACCCAGACGGCTCTTCTGTACATTCTGCTGGCGTTTGATCCGTTCTTTGCGGTTTTTACGTTCACTGGATCTGCTTATGTATATACCATGCTTATCTGACTTTTTCCTGTCAAAAATTCTATCATCTTTTTTCATCATCACACACCTTACCGTCTTCCATGGTTTTCATCTTTTCTTCGCGATTATCTTTCGTTCCTTCACGCAGTTCCTCCAGAAAACCGGGCAGCCGCGCATATCTTGCACCTGGATTTCTCCTCAGCATCAGCTTTTTGTCCCTGCTGAACTGGCGCTTCAGGCGGTCATTCCAGACTTCAAGTGAAAGCCTGATCCGTCCCAGTTCTTCAAGACGGTCCCCTGATATCTGTCCTTTATCTCTGGCAGCAAGAGCCTGATCCTTCAGTGCATCCACCCGGGCAGACATATCGGAAATCGTATCCTGAAGCCGTTCCTTCAGATTAATCTCCACTCCCAGACGGCTTTCCATCGTATCTTCCAGACGGTCAATCAGCTGTTCCGATTTTTCCTCCAGTTTTTCCTCAAACTGAGCTCTGGCAAATGTATCGATAATCTCAATACGCCGTTTCATATGTCCCAGTTCGGTACGCATACGCTCCGCCTGTATGATGAGATCTCTGATATCCAGAGCCGTCTTCAGAGAAGAAGTGAAATCAGCGGCAGCCACCATGGAAATAACCAGCGCCGCAACACTTACAAAAATGGACGGCAGACCCAGAACCAGCTTTTCAAATGGTTTGTGCATACCGTAAATCAAAGCCATACTCAGAAATCCCCATGCAATACTGGAGCTGAGGCAGATATGCCCCTGAATATTGAATCTCTGATTGCTGTAATCCCAGTAACGTACCTTGAACAGTGCTTCCATAACCACACCTACTATGTACTCCAGTATGGTGGCGGCAATCATACCTGTGATATATACCATAACCGGCATATCGCGGAACGGCAGTGCCACAAACAGAACCGTAATGGCACCGCTCCCGTACAGCGGAAGCAGCGGCCCCCGCATAAAACCGCGGTTCACCGGACGGCGTTTGCATATGGACACATACGCCGATTCAAAGCACCATCCCAAAAAGCAGTATATGTAAAAGAAAATAAACCATTGGGATATCGTGTATTCGTACATAAAAATTTTAGCTCCTCACATTATCTTAAAAAAGATATCCTTAATCATATGTTATACTTATCCATCTCTTATATTTACCCCCCGTTTTCAATTTTGTCAACCGCTCTTCACTTAAAGTTCACGTCTTAAACAAATATTTTACATTCTTTTCATTTTTCTTAAGAAAGTTTAATTTTTATCGTAAATCTTTTTCATGAGAAAATCCGCCTGAAATTCACAGGGGAAAATTCAGGGAATTTCATGATAAATTTTACTTGACCCGGCTTCATTTCCAGCTTATGATGAGTAAAGTATATTTTGCAGCTGTACAGATTCATCTGATTCCGGGCAGCTGCCATATCTTTTACCAACAGGAGGTTTCCTATGTCAAAAGCAGATTACAGCAGCGCCCATAAGCTTGCCGTACGTGATTACCGGATCCGGGTCGCAAAGGGTGAATACCCCTACCTCCCTGTTCTTGATGACATTCTTCGTTCTACTACCATTGCAGGTGAAAGCAATCTGGGACTGATCGACGTTCCGCTGGATTTCATTGTGGGAACCAGTACCGCCGGCCGCACCAATTCCTTCTCCAGCAATTTTCTCCCACTTCTGGAGGAAACTTCTGAATTTGCCAGCAAATGGAGCACTCTCAGCACTGCCCATCTGGAAGAGGGTATCCGCGATCCCATCAAGGTTTACGAATTCATGAACCGCTACTACGTAGTGGAAGGCAACAAACGTGTCAGCGTTCTGAAATATTTTGGTGCTGACAGCATCCATGCCTATGTAACCCGTATCCTGCCCCAGCGCAATGATTCCCGTGAAAACAGGCTTTATTATGAATATGTGGATTTCTACCGCGATTCCGGGATCAATTATGTGGAATTTTCAAAACTTGGCAGCTACAGACTTCTGCTGGATAAGATGGGCAAACAGCCCGGTGATATCTGGACCACAGAAGATAAGAAAGATTTCTCTTCCGCCTATCATTATTTTGCCAAATGCTTCCGGGCGAAGGTCAGCAAAAAGCTGCCGCTTACCCCGGGTGACGGTTTCCTGACCTGTGTGAAGGTCTACGGATACGAGAAGATGAAGGATGCCACGGAGGATGAGATCAACAAGGTTCTGGCAAAGCTGAAGGAGGAACTCATCGCTTCCGCCATGGATAAACCCATGGAGCTGTCCATGCAGCCTGTCAACGAGAAAAAGACCGGCCTGACCAAAAAGCTGATCAGCAATATCCTGCCCACAGCCCAGCCGAAGATGAAGGTGGCTTTCATTTATGACAAACGTCCCGATGTCTCCCCCTGGATCTACAGTCATGAGATAGGACGGATGCACCTGAATGAAGTCATGGGCGATCAGGTGGAAACGACCGCATTCACTTATATCAATACGGAGGAACTGGCGGATAAAGCCCTGAACGGAATTATTGAACAGGGATACACCACCATTTTCGTAATTGCCCCCCAGCTGATTGATTCCTGTGTGCGGGCCGCCGTGGATCATCCGGAAGTCCGGATTCTCAACTGTTCCCTGAACACCTCCTATCACAGCATCCGTACCTACTATTCCAGGATTCATGAAGCCAAGTTCCTGACCGGGGTTGTGGCCGGCGCCATGTGCGAAGACGGCCGGATCGGCTATCTGGCAGATTATCCCCTGTACGGTACGATTGCCGGTATCAACGCATTTGCCCAGGGCGCACGCATGGTCAATCCCCGGGCGAAGATTTACCTGAACTGGACCTGCCTGAAAGACACCGACCCGCTGGCCCTGTTCCGTCAGGAAAATATCCGCTTCATCTCGGGTCTGGACAACATCAAACCGAAAAATGCTTCCAGAGAATTCGGTCTTTACATGCTGGATGACGAGACCCGTGAGAATCTGGTACTTCCTGTATGGCACTGGGGTATTTTCTATGAACGCCTGATCCGCGAAATTCTGGACGGCACCTGGAAGGAAGAAGAACCTGCCGAAACCGAAGTAAGCCGGAAGGCCATCAATTACTGGTGGGGCATGTCAGCCGGTGTCATCGATGTCATCTGTTCTTCCAAAGTTCCCGCTGCCACACAGCGTATGGTGGAAATCTTCAAACACGGCATCATCACAGGCTTCTGCGCTCCCCTCGGCGGCATCATCACCGATCAGAACGGCGTGCAGCACGACGGCGGTGACGGTTTCAGTCCGGAGGATCTGGTGAAGATGAACTGGCTGGCTGACAACATTATCGGATCCATCCCTGAAAACTGGTCCCTGAAAGACGAAAGTGTACCCTTAGTTAAAGTTTCCGGAGTTCTGACAAACAATCTGGAATAAACTCACCTCTGTTTTCCCCATAAACAGATGCATGAATTTTTTAAATAATTATGAATATACTTGCTGTTTCTGATAAAGAATCAAAATTTTACTGGGATTTCTATCAGCCCGGTAAGCTGGACAATATAGACCTGATCCTTTCCTGCGGCGATCTGCGGGCGGAATATCTTGATTTCCTGACCACCTTTGCCAAATGCCCGGTGCTTTACGTACGCGGCAACCACGATACCAGATATGCACGCAGACCACCCGAGGGATCCGTCTGTATCGACGATACCATCTACGTCCACAAAGGGGTCCGCATCCTGGGGCTGGGCGGTTCCATGCGGTACAACGGCGAACCGCCTTTTCAGTACACCAATACCCAGATGCGCGCCCGTTTCAGGAAGCTGTGGCTTCAGATCAAACTGTACCGCGGCTTTGATATTCTGCTGACCCACTCCCCCGCTCTGGGACTGGGAGACGGCGAAGATATGGTTCACCGGGGATTTGAAGTATTTACCCAGATGCTCATGCGCTACCATCCCCGCTACCATTTATACGGACATGTTCATTCCGAATACGGAAGTGATTTCGTACGAAGACAGACTTTTATGAACACGGAAGTGATTAACTGCTACGAAAGATACCTGTTTGATTACGAAACAGGGGAAGATATTTTTGCCAGAACGTACTCGCCGGGCAACTTCCCCATTCTGTCCGATTCACTGGATATCCTGACTGACCTGACCGATTAGGAACGCAGGATTATCCGAACAGCTCAGTGACTGCTGAGCTGCTGCAGATTTTATTACTGCCGCGCTGAAGACGGCACAAGGAGGATATTATGTCAAACAACATCACCGGTCATACCGGATTATTATGTCTGCTGGGAAGTCCCGTGGCTCACAGCATTTCCCCTGCCATGCACAACGAAGCATGCAATCTGCTGGGACTCGATTATACCTATCTGGCGTTCGACGTAGGCGTTGACCAGATGAAGACAGCTGTGGAAGGACTCCGTACCATGAACTGCCGCGGCTGGAACATCACCATGCCCGGCAAAAATATCATGTGCGAACTGGCGGACAAGCTGTCACCCGCATCCGAAATTTCGGGTGCCTGCAACACGATTGTCAACGATAACGGTGTTCTTACCGGCTACACCACCGACGGTATCGGTTTCATGAGGGCCGTGAAAGACTGCGGCGAAGACATCATCGGCAAAAAGATGACCCTTTTAGGCGCAGGCGGCGCCGCAACCGCCATTCTGGTGCAGGCGGCTCTGGACGGACTGCGGGAAATCAATGTATTTAATGTACGTGACGGTTTCTTCGAACGTGCTCAGTCCATCGTCGACAAGCTCAATGCACGGACCTCCTGCAAAGTAACGCTTCATGATTTTTCCGATCCGGAGCTTTTAAGAGCCTCCATTGCAGACAGTGACATCCTGGTAAACGGAACATCCGTAGGCATGGCTCCGAATACCGACCGGACCATCATCACCGATACAACCATGTTCCATAAGGATCTGTTCGTATTTGATGTGATCTACAATCCTCAGGAAACACGACTGCTGCGGGAAGCAAAGGAAGCCGGCTGCCGCACAGCCAACGGCCTGTACATGCTGCTGTATCAGGGAGCAGCATCCTTCGAACTCTGGACCGGTCAGAAGATGCCCGTAGAAGAAATCAAGGAAAAATTCTTTTAAAAAATAAACGGACAGCAGCAGGAGCTTCCTGCAGCCCGGTCTGAACTGAAAACAGAAAAGCCCGGAATCAGATGGATTGAATCGTCCATCCGGTTCCGGGTTTTCGTTTATCATCCTCTGGCAGCTGTTCATTTTCTGCAGCTGTTCAGAGCCGGTATCTTCTATTTCTTCCAGAGCTTCTGCCACCAGCTCTTTTTGCCGCTGATTTCCTGTTCATCATCAGCCTTCAGCGCATCATCAGCTGCCGGCCCGCCATCCGTTTCTCCTGCATCATCAGCTTTTATTGCATGATCAGCTGCCGCCGTACCTTCTGCTGCCATCGCATCACCTGCTGCTGTGCCTTCAGCTCCATTATCTGTATCATCCTCTGCCGTATCATAATCATACAGCGGTTCATCCTCCAGGTTTTCGTAGATATCCCGGCACTGTTCGCTGTGTTCTCTGCATTTTCCGGCAATTTCAAAGGCCTCTCTCAGATATTCATTGACATCTTCATCCTTTGTTTCCTGACGGAAACGCCCCAGATTGTAGCTGGCAACCGCTGCGTCGGGAAGACGTGTTTCATCTTCCGCAGCCAGTTTCCGGTAAATATCAAGTGCTGCTTTATAGCTGTCTTCCGCATCTTCCAGCCGATTGATATCCCAGTTCAGCAGACCCAGTTCGCTGTAAATAAGAGCTGCCTCCGACTGGTATTCCGTCTGATCCATGCCGCCGTACAGCTGCGCCGCCTGCTGGTAGCTTTTAACAGCATCCTCATAACGGCCGTTATCATGGTGTTCTCTGCCCTGCTTTTTCAGAAGTCCTGCTATCTCAGCCTGCTTTCTGGAAGCCTCTTTCAGAGCCTCATTCATGGAATCATAAATCTGTTTGCACACAGGGCTGTCATCCTTCCGTGCGGAACAGATATCCCAGGTCTTTTCCATATAGGGAGCTGCCTTTTCCGGCTGATTCATCCCCCGGTAAATATTGCCCAGATTGAAGCTGACCATGGCAAGAGGTGGTTCAAATTCATCGGCTTTTTCAGCGGCAAGCCCGGTATACAGCTCATATGAAAGCAGATACATCTTTTCCGCTTCCTCCCGCCGGTTCTGATTCAGGCAGAGAACACCCAGCGTGTTGCTGACCATAGCCGCCTTTTTCTTCAGTTCCAGATCAAACGGCTCACGCTGCATCTGAACAGCCGTCTCCTGTCCGGAATCTTCCCCGGGCTGCGCATCCGTAATTACTTCCCTGCCGTTTTTCCGTTTTTCCAGAAGTTTTTCTTCGATTTCCAGTGATTTCCTGAACTTTTCTTCCGCTTCCTCCATGCGCTTCATCTTACTGTACATACTGCCCATGTTGCCGTAAATATCGGCCAGCTGCATCTGCACATTGTCATTCTCCGGACTCTGGTCAGCCAGTTTTTCACGGATCTCCAGAACCTCCTGATAAATCTTCTCCGCTTCTTCCAGACGATTGCTGCGCATATACAATGCACCCATATTGAGCCCGCTGGCCGCCACCAGCGGCAGATAGATATCACCCTTTTTCTCAAGAAGTTTCTTTCTGATACCCAGCGCTTCCTGATACATGATCTCTGCTTCTTTCAGACGGTTCGTGCGGTAGTACAGGGTTCCCAGATTGTGATAGGGCAAAGCCAGATCCGGCAGATACGTCTCTTCATCCGCTTTTGACAGTTTCCGCTGGATCACCAGAGCTTCTTTATAAGCCCCTTCCGCTTCTTTCAGACGATTCTGCCGATCATAAACACAGCCCATATTGATAAAATTTTTCGCCATATCGGACAGGCGCTTTCTATCCTCTCTCGGAACTCCCATCTTCTCATCAATGCGGACAATCCGCTTCATAATATCATTGCGAACCGGCTGCATATCCTCATTAGGCTTGAAATACACCATGACCTCAGCCTTTTTCAGCTGCGTCAGATTCCGGATAAGAAGATTCATCTCCTCTCCCGAAACCTCCTCCTTTTTACAGAAAAAGATAATACAGCATAATGCAGACTTCCTCACATGTGCCGTAACAGGAGTCTGCACCACCTTCACCGCATACTTCCCGTCCTTTTTAACAGGCAGCGTCATACCGTATGCCGTAATCTCCACCTTCAGGTTATTGAACTTCTTATAAAAACGGTTCAGTTCCTCCGTGAACTTCTCCATCCTGCCGTATTCCTCTTCCTCGCCTCCGGCCGGAGAAACCGTATAAAGTGTAATTGTCTTCATCTATATTATCATCCTCCTGCAAAGTGCTCAAAAAACCTCTTAACTCACTTTTGATCAACTGTCCGGGAATTGTCCTGATCATATTTCAAATGATTTTTCAGAAATTCCACAGTGATTATAACATCGACAGAGGAATGGGAACAAGCCCCTTTTTATTAATCCCGCGAATTCATGGCAGAAAAGCCGCCTGACAGGAACCGGAACAAGATTTAACATTCTAAGTTTGCATTTCTGTCCTTCAAAAATAACATCACAAAAAAAATGCACCACAATCTGACAGGGTATTGGTTAAGATAACGGAAGTTTAAAACAGCATAAATCTATAAAATAGAATCATCAAATCAATCAGAAAAAAACAAGGAGGAATTGTAATGTATGACAATTTTTTGATTCGAAAAGACAGCCTGAAAAATGATGTCGATGAGAACGGAAATGTAATCGGATTCCAGTTTGCAGCAAGAAATGCAAATTACAGAGGAGTATACCTTTCCCTTCACAACGGTTATTACATCGCTGTAGACGGCGTTCAGTACAAGCGCGATGTACAGACCTTCGAAATCAACGGCAAAGCCCCCCGCACGTTTGAGGAGATCAAAACCGCTGTCTGGGAGCACTGGGATTATGACGATGAAGGAATCATCCATGTAAAGAAAGCAGGCGGTCTCGCCCCCGGCAGACATCAGATTGACTTTCAGCAGTCTGTTCTTGCAGCTTACGGATATCTGCCGACCGACGAAGAATGGGTAAAATGCCCTCCGGAACCGGGTACAGGAGCAGGTTCTGACAAAACAAAAAACATCGTCAGATACGAATTGGAACTTCAGGAATAGGAAGGAGGAAAAAAGATGGGTATTAAAAGAGGTATTGATTTTTACAGTTATCAGCAGGCACAGTTTTTTAAAGAACTGGACCTGGAAGGCATGATGAAAGAAGCAGCCGGAAACGAGGGAGTAACCGGTATTGAAGTGCTGGACGAGCAGTCTTTTCCGTATCCGGATCCATCCGATGAGTTCGTGGAAAACTGGCATGCAATGTGCAGAAAATACAATCTTCAGCCGGTTACAATGGATGTATTCTGCGACGTGCTTCAGTTCAGAGATCATGTTATGAGCTTTGAAGAATGTGCGGAGAGATTAAAACATGACATCCGCCTGGCCAAAAAAATGGGATTTAAGAATGTCCGTACACTGGCTACAACCAATATTGAGATTCTTGAACTGGCACTTCCCACAGCAGAAGAATGCGACATCAGAATCGCAAAGGAAATCCATGCACCGATTCCGCTGAACGGACAGTACGTAAAAGAAATTCAGGAACTGGTTGAAAGAACCGGAACAAAGCATCTGGGAATCGTTCCTGACTGGGGAATTTTCGCATACCGTCCCTCTGAAGTAACACTTGACTGGTATGTACGTCAGGGCGCAAAAAGAGAAACCTGCGACCTTGTTGATAAATTCTGTATGGATAACTATACAGGAAAAGATGACACATTAAGCAAAATCGACCTTTCTCTGTATACAGGCGGTAATGTGGAGTCCTTCTTCCATCGTTATCTGAAGCATGGTGATGCACCGGAAGACCTGAAGCCCGCATTTGAACTGATGGAGAAAATGGTGAAGGAAAATGTTCCCGACTACACGGATATTGATTTCGAGGTTATGGGACAGGCACTGCTCCTTTCCAGAACAAAACCGGAGGATCTGATTCCGCTTCTGCCCATCTGCGTAAACTTCCACGGCAAATTCTACAATATGTCCGAAGTGGAAGGACAGCCCGGCGTATACGAGGATAAAGCAGTTGATTACGCAGGTCCCATTGAAGTATTAAAGAAATACGGATATGACGGCTACATCAACACAGAGTACGAAGGACAGAGAAGATTCCAGGATCGCACGGAAAAAGAACTGATCAGTGAAGTTGATCAGGTACGCAAACATCAGAGCATGCTGAAACGCCTGATCGGGGAATAATTGACACACATACATTAATAACTGTATATTTTTATGGTATCATACAAGGAGGAAATCAAAATGACAAAATTAAAAGTTGGTATTATCGGCACCGGTGGAATCTGCAACAACAAACACATCCCTTCTCTTCTGAAGGTTTCTGATAAAGTAGAAATTGCAGCACTTGCTGATCTTGTTGAAGAAAAGGCAATTGCAACAAAAGAACGCTACAATCTTACAGAGGCAAAGATTTATACAGATTACAAGGAACTTCTGGCAGATGAAAGCATCGATATCGTTCATGTCTGCACACCGAATGTTGCGCACTGTCAGGTTACCGTTGATGCTTTCGAAGCCGGAAAGCATGTACTCTGTGAGAAACCCATGGCTGCAACATCTGCTGATGCACAGAAGATGCTGGATGCATGGAAAAAATCCGGAAAGAAATTTACAGTTGGCTATCAGAATCGTTTCCGCCCGGATGTACAGGTACTGAAAAAGGCCTGTGATGCCGGCGAACTGGGCGATATCTACTACGGCGAGGCCAATGCAATCCGCCGTAAAGCGGTTCCTACATGGGGCGTATTTCCGGATAAATCCAAACAGGGCGGCGGTCCTCTGATTGATATCGGAACACATGCACTTGATATCACTTTATGGTGTATGAATAACTACGATGTGGATTCTGTTTCCGGACAGGTGTTCTACAAGCTGGGCAACCTGCCTGAAGCAGCTCAGGGCAATACCTACGGTCCCTGGGATACCGATACATTTGAAGTGGAAGACTCCGCTATGGGCTTCATCAAGATGAAAAACGGCGCTCTGATCAACCTGCGCGCATCCTGGGCCCTGAACTATATGGACGCACGCGAAGCATCCACCACTCTCTGCGGTACTCTCGAAGGTGCCGAAATCAAACACGGCGGCAGCTATCCCACATCCGAGCTGTATTTCAATCTGACACGCCACGGAAAGATGATGAGTGAGAAGATGGACGGTGAGGCTCTGGTGGATTACTTTGAAGGTGTCAATGAAGCTCCCGGCGTTGTGGAAGCAAAACAGTGGATCAACGCCATTATCAATGACACCGAACCCTGCGTAAAACCGGAAGAGGCGTTTAAGATCACTCAGATTCTGGAAGCAATTTACCAGGCGTCTGAGACAAACAGTACCATCAGGTTCTGATACGGCCTGTTGATTCCGGTTTACCAGAAAGGAAAAAATAATGGCTGATAAAAATATAGCAAAACAGATTATCGACGCGGTAGGGGGCGCTGATAATGTGATCACGCTGGGTCATTGCATGACAAGACTGCGTTTCACATTAAAAGACGAGTCAAAGGCAAATGATGATGCTGCAAAGAAAATAAAGATTGTAAAGGGATTATCAAAATCTGCCGGTCAGTATCAATTGATTTTAGGCACCGGTGTTGTGGATGATTACCACGATCTGATCATGCATGAATACTCCTTTGACCCCAATGATTACAGCGGCGTAAAGGTTGAAAAGGATCTGGAGGCTCAGAAAGGCAATCCTGTCACCAGGGCAATCAGCAATGCGATGGGAATCCTTTCCGGAAGTATCGCGCCATGGCTTGGATGTATCATGGGATCTCTGATGATCTCCGCCATCCTTTCACTGTTCACATCCCTCGGGCTTCTCAGTGCAGAAAGCAGTACATACAATTTCTTCTCCACCGTTTCGGGAGCATGTGTATACAGTCTTCCGATTCTGATCGGCTTCAGTTCTGCCGAGAAACTGGGAACCAATAAATACATGGGCGCACTGATCGGTGCAATCATGATCTATCCCGATCTGATGAATGCCATTTCAGAGGGAAGCGTAAGCGTTTTTGGACTGTCCATCAGGAATTTCTCCTATACATCCACAATCGTTCCGGTTATCCTTGCAGTATGGCTTCTGAAATATGTGGAAAAATTTGCGAAGAAAATCTGTCCGCAGGTGATCTACATCTTCGGTGTTACTCTGATTGAACTGATTATCACGGTTCCGCTGGTATTCCTCATCGTAGGACCCATCGGCGCAACGATCACCAATGCGATTTCCAGCTTCGTACTCTTTATCTACAACCACGCAGGTTTCCTTGCTCCGGCAATTGCAGGTGCAATCATGCCTCTGGCAGTTATGTGCGGGGTTCATCTCGGTCTGTTCCCCATTGCAACCCTGATGATCACGGATATCGGATTCGACCCGATCATCCATCCGGCTCTCATGGTTTACAACATGAGTATCGCAGGTGCTTCCTTTGCCTATGGTATCAGGTCTGAAAATGTTGACGACAGAGCTTTGGGTATCTCATCCGGTGTATCCGGTGTTCTGGGTATTTCAGAAGCAGGTCTCTTCGGTATCGTACTTCCCAATAAGAGAGTCCTGATCACAACAGAGATCGGTATTCTCATCTCCGGTATCATTACAGGTATCGTGGGATACAAGTGTTATGTACCTCTGTCACAGTCTGTTTTCTCGATCCCTGCTGCTTCTCATGGTGACTTTAACCTGGCAGCCTGCGCGATCTCACTGGTATCAGGTGTAGCTGCCGGTTTCATTGTGACATATCTGTTTGGCGTCGACAAAAAACAGATTGCGGAAAAAGCTGCCGCAGCTGAAGAAAAAGCTGTCCTTTTCCCTCCGTTGATGCTTGACAACAGCGAAATTGTTGCAATCGGAGACGGCGAACTGATTGATGTTGCAGAAGTATCCGATCCGGCATTCGCCAACAAGACACTGGGTGAAAGTGCGGCATTTAAATTCAGCGGAGACAGGGTCGTTCTCTGTTCCCCGGCAAACGGTACACTGACTGTTTTGTTCCCTACAGGTCATGCATTTGGTGTAACCATGGAAAATGGAACAGAACTGCTGGTACACTGCGGTGTCAACACCGTTGAGACAGAAGGAGACGGTTTCCGGCTTCTGGGAAAGGAACAGGGAAATCCTGTAAAAGCAGGAGACCCCATTGTTGAAGTGGAGTTCAACAGACTTTCTGAAAACTATGATATGAGCACAATGCTTGTCATCGTAGGCGATAACACGGAAGGTCTTAAGTTTAAAACATCCGGATCGGTCAAACGGGGTATGTCAGTGCTTGACTCATAAACTCAAAGGAGGAAAAATGATGAGAATAGATGCTCACGTTCATATTGCTGTAAAAGAAGGCGAAAATCCCATGTCAAGGCCCGAAAATGTCATCCGTTCCATGGATGAGAACGGAATTGATAAGATCGTATGCTTTACGTTCGGCACAGGGCTGGACGATCAGAAACGCCTGGCAGAAGCTGTCGCTCCATACAGAGACCGGATGATTCCCCTTGGATATGTGGGACCAAGAGACAGAGACTGTGCAGAGCAAACCAGATACTGCCTTGAGGAACTGGGATTTCAGGGATTAAAGCTTCATCCGTACGTTTCCAACTTCTGTGTGGCAGATGTGGCAATGCTGCGGCCGATTTTTGAAATTCTTGAGGATAAACATTCCTATGCAGTCATTCACTGTGCAAGCGAAGATTTTCGGAATCATCCGTCCATGTTTGAACGGCTTGGCAACTGTTTTCCGAATGTACTGATTCAGATGGCTCATATGGGGGAAGTCATGTCTACAAAATATGCGGTGGATGTGGCAAAACGTGTTCCCAACATTTATCTTGACACTGCTATCTGCTCTTATGCAGCTGTAAACAGAGCACTGGCAAACTGTCCGGACAAGGTATTTATGGGCTGTGACTATCCGTTTTACAAGTTTGAAATGGAGATCCACAAACAGCTTCTTGTTGCAAAAGATACCGGAAAAAACCAGGAAATTGAAAACATCATGGGTGGAAACTTTACGAGAATTTTCGATATCGATGCAAATAACAATATCCGGCACAAACTTTATCAGTAATCCTCTACAGGGCTTCCCTGACCTGTATTCAAAAGGCCGCACGCAGAAATGTGCTGCGGCTTTTTAAATACCCGGATTTCAAATATTTCAATTTTTCCCGAACCAATATATAATAGTTATATTTGAAGATATACTTTATCCTGAAGATACATGGAACAGCAATGCATCAAACAGGAATTTATACAGGAGAGGAAAATCATGGAAAAAAATTATATGCATCCGGAATCTATCGTGGATTTTGAATTTCTTACGCAGCAGAATATGACGCTGCATTCCCATGAAAATCCGGAAATATTATTTGTTCTGGAAGGTAAGCTCTGTGTAAAAACAGACCGGCAGGAATACCTGCTTTCCAGTGAGGATTTTGTACTGATCAACGTCAACCGTTTTCACAGTTATACGGCTCCAAAGAAGCTGCTGGCTGTGCGCTATCAGATTTCCATGAAGAAGCTGAATGAAATACTGGGGCAGAAGGGCGTAATTTTCTGGTGTTGTTCTGTACAGGAAAAAAACAGAGCCTATGGAGAACTGCGCAGGATTCTGAAAGACATTTTACTATGTAATTTAAACAGGGGCACAAAGGATAAATTTTATATCAACAGTCTGTACTACCAGCTGCTGGGAAATCTGTGCAGTAATTTCCTGCTGGAAAATAACGGCACAGACAGCTGCCAGGATAAAGATAAAGAAAAAAACAGGATGGACCGGGTTCTTGAGTACATCCAGCTTCATTATCAGAATCCAATCTCTCTTCAGGATGTGGCGGATGAACTTTACCTGTCTCCCACCTACCTTTCCAAATACATCCGTAAAAACAGCGGAAAGGGATTTGTCGAGCTGATCAATTCGGTACGGCTGTCGCATGCTATGGAGGATCTCATCTATACGGATATTCCGGTCATCCGGATTGCCATGGATAATGGTTTTGCTTCTGTTGCTGCCCTGAATAAGGTGTTTAAAGAAATATATCATATGACGCCATCCGAATACCGCAGGGAAAAAAGGGTGCAGCCCCAAAGCAGCGAATATATGGAGCAGGCCGTCATGTACCTTCGAAATCATCTGAAAGAAGACGATGCCCCTGAGGTAAACAATGAAGTCTATCTCACACTGTCAGAAGAGCAGAATCAATCTATGACAATGGAGAATGTGATGAATATCGGAAAAGCTTCTGACATTTTAAATGCATCTGTTCAGGAACAGATCCGATATTGTAAAGAACATCTGGGAATCAGGTATGTGCGCTTCTGGAATGTATTTGATTCAGATATCTATCTTGACCGCATTCCTTCAGATGGCAGAATCAATTTCGGACGGCTGTATGAGATACTGGATTTTCTGGTGGAGCAGCACCTGTGCCCGTATATTGAACTTCGCCTCAAGCATCGCCGGCTTTTAAAAACAGCGGACGCCATTCTGAACAGCTGGGATTCCAAACAGGAAACATCCGATCTTGCTGAACGCACAGCACTGTTTGATGCCTTTTTTGGGAGCCTGATCAAGCGGTATGGACGCAGTGAAGTAAGTACATGGATCTTTGATTATCCGATCGAAAACGATACAAATTTTGAAAATCATGTTTTTAACTACAAAATGATGGATGATCAGCTCTGGGAACAGTATCTGGAGGAATTTGAACTGATTGCAGCGTCTCTGAAGAAACGCTTTCCTGAAGGCTCGATCGGAGGTGCAGGTTTTCCGGTTCAGCACTTTGGTCAGGACAAACTGATAAAACTGTTTAAACACTGGAAGATGCAGAACTATCTGCCCGATTTTATCAGCATCACCAGCTTTCCTTATCAGATCATACAGGAAAATAATGTATGGTATGAGAGAAAAAGAACAGATTTAAACTATGTAAGAGATGATGTGGAAACTGTAAAAAGCGCTATGGATGCCAGCGGATTCGGTCATCTGAAGCTTCATCTGACGGAATGCAATCTGACATTATCTGACCGGAGCTATATCAATGACTCTCTCATACGCGGTGCATTTACAGCCAGCACCATCGTACAGAATTATGATAAACTGGGATTTTTCGGGATGTGGAATACGTTGGATTCGTATTCCGATTACGCGGATTCTGTACATTATCTGTTCGGAGGAAGCGGTATATTTACAAAAACGGGGATACCGAAACCGGCTGCCCATGTGCTCTTTTTCCTGAATCGACTTTACAGGGATTCTGTTACGATGAAAAAGGGCTGCCTGATCACCTCCAATAAGCACCGGCATTATAAGATTCTGGTACATCATTTGGTAAATATGAATACAGCCTATTATCTGAAGGATGAAGATCAGTTATCTGCCTTCAATATCGAGCAGATGCTGGAGACGGATGAGAAAAAGGTGATTCATGTCAGAATTGAAGATGTCCCGGATGGCTGCTGGCAGATCCGAAGATACTGCCTGAATCAGAAATCCGGGTCCGTATTAAACGAATGGCTGAATCTGGATATTGATCTGGAACTTCGAAAGGCAGAGCAGAATTATTTAAAAAGAATCTGCACCCCTCGTCTGTTCGTTCAGAAACAGTATGCAGAACAGGGAGTTCTGGAATTTGACATTGAACTGGAGCCAAACGAAGTGCAGTATCTTCACATTACGGAATTCAATTGAGCAGCATATTGAATTCTGTTCTGAACATAACAGAGACAACAGAAAGCCGTAAGGCCCGGCGCAGACTGACTGCGCAATTTTATGAGGTAACAGAAATGAAAAAAGTAACGTTTTATTATGTTCGTCATGGAGAAACCCTGTTTAATGTATTGAACCGCATGCAGGGATGGTGTGATTCCCCGCTTACTGAAAAGGGAATCGGCAATGCGAAGGAAGCCCGTGAGATTCTCGCAGATGTGCCTTTAAAGGCCGCTTATGTTTCCACCAGTGAAAGATGCAGGGATACCTGTGCGATCATTGTGGAAGGAAGAAATATTCCCGTATACGAAAGCAAAGGGCTGAAGGAGGTTAATTTCGGTACCTGGGAAGGTGTGGAGGTTGATAAACATCTCGAAGAAATCAACCGCCGCCGGGGAACCGGCATCCATTGGGATGACTGCGGCGGAGACAGCAATGAAACCTTTGCAAAAAGAGTGAAAGAAACTTATAATAAGATTTATGAGGAATGTGAAGATGGCGATCAGATTCTGATTGTGTCCCACGGCGCCGCATGGCTGTGGATGCAGGGAATTCTTCTGGGCATTGACAGCGGAACCTTCGGAAAATACAAGGAAGCAAAGGGGCTTCCCAAACTCCCGAATGGTTATAACGGTGTTTTCTCCTGCACAGACGGCAAATGGCGCCTTGAAAAGGTTCCCGGTCTGACAGAAGAGGAAATTGATAATTTTTACAGATAATTAAGCAAGAGGGGGGATTTTATGATCCTTTGCGGTATTTGTATTTCTATTGCGGCGGCAGTTTTCTGCAGCCGTCTTTCCCCGGACAGCCGCAGGAAACTGCTGATTCTGTCTGCCTGCTTTTTTACAGGCAGTGAAATCGTGAAGCAGTTCCTGCTTTATACCGGGAATAACGGCCATTATATCTGGTGGTATTTCCCGTTTCAGCTGTGCAGCATGCCTTTGTACCTGCTGCCTGCGGCACTGCTGTTCTCCCGCTCACAGACATGCCGGCAGACGCAGCAGATCGTCTTCACGTTTCTGGCCGATTTCGGTACTCTGGCAGGGATTTTCGCCTTTTGCGATACCTCCGGGATGCAGTATCATCTGCCTGTACTGACAGCTCACAGCTATCTCTGGCATTTTCTTATGATATTTACCGGGATTCTGCTGGGACTTTCGCCGGAACTCAGAGGATCTTTTCTCCCCTCCTGTTTTCTTTTCCTGTCATGCGCAGGAATTGCCTCTGTTATCAATTTTCTTTTTCACAGTTATGGTTCCATCAACATGTTCTACATCAGTCTGTGGGAACCGGTGACGCAGGCCGTATTCCGGAATATCGCAGCAGTCACCGGGGACTTCCTGTGCCATATCATCTATCTGGCAGCGATTGCTGCCGGCGCAGGAATCCTGCATCTGATTTTTGGATGGATAAATGCAGAAACTTCTTCTCATTCCAGTTCAGCAGCAGAGCGGAATTGACAATGACAAATACAGAACCGGCATTGTGTACCAGTGCGCCGGCTACGGGGTTGAGAATGCCGGTGATGGCCAGTATGATGGCGATAAAATTCAAAGTAAGCGAAAATGCCAGGTTGGCCCGGATGGTGCGCATCATTTTCTTAGACAGGCTGAACAGATGGGGCAGTTCTTTAATCTCATCATCAATCAGTGCAATATCCGCCGCATCAACTGCAATATCACTGCCGGCTCCTCCCATGGCAATGCCGACGCATGCCTTTTTCAGTGCAGGGGCATCGTTAATCCCGTCACCGATCATGCAGACCTGCTGCCCGCCAGCCTGTATGTGTCCGATATATTCCAGTTTATCCTGAGGCAGACAACCGGCGCGCAGTTCTTCTATAGCCAGCTTTTCAGCGATGTGGCGGGCTGCATTTTCATTGTCTCCCGTCAGTAATACCGGTGTAACACCTGTCTGTTTCAGCTGCCTGATCATTGTACCCGCTTCCTGACGCAGGGTATCTGACAAAGCGATAAAACCGGCCATATGTCCGTCAACTGCCAGCCGGATCACCGTACATCCCTGATTCAGGTATTCGTCTGCAATTTCAGCGGCAGCTCCCATCTTACCGGTCATTCCTATCCTGCCGTTCGTTCCTATCTTACCGCCCGTTCCCATCTCATCAGCAATTCCGTATTCCGCCATCATATCAGGGTTTCCGGCAAGAACTTCCCTGCCCGCAATCGTTGCTTTTACACCGCGTCCCGGTATCATATGAAAATCCTGCGGCTGTTCCGGCATTTTCCCGGTAGTTTCTTCATAGCACCGAACGATGGCTCTGCCCAGCGGATGTTCTGAACGAAGTTCTGCACCGGCTGCCAGCTCATAAAGCACGGTCTCTGGAATATCGGGATCCATACTTTTTACAGCTGCTGCCTGCGGGATTCCCCGTGTAAGTGTACCTGTCTTGTCAAATGTCACTCTGGAAACCTGAGCCAGACGTTCCAGTGCATCGCCTTCTCTGACAAGAAAACCGTGTTTCGTCGCATTGCCTATGGCAGCCATAATGGCTGTAGGCGTTGCCAGTACAAGACCGCAGGGGCAGAAAACCACCAGAATCGTAACCGAACGGATTATATCATGGGTAACCAGCCATGTAATAACAGCTGCTGACAATGCAATCACCACAATCCAGGTTGCCCACCGGTCCGCAATCCCCACGATTTTTGCTTTGCCCGCATCGGCAGACTGAACAAGACGGATCATCCGCTGTATGGAACTGTCCTCCCCCACGCGGGAAGCTTCCATGTCAAATGCACCGAACTGGTTGACAGTGCCGCTGGAAACCTCATCGCCCACATTTTTATCCACCGGCAGGGATTCTCCTGTCATAACCGCCTGATTGATGGAAGTCTGTCCAGCCCTGATAATGCCATCCACGGGAACTGTCTCTCCCGGCAGGACACGCAGCAGATCGCCCACCTGAACCTGATCCGCCGGAATCACAGTCTCTATTCCATCCTTCACTCTGCGCGCAGTCCGCGGCGTCAGATGCACCAGCTTTTCAATCCCTGCCCTGGCCCTGGCTACAGTCAGTTCTTCCAGCAGACCTCCCAGCTGCATGATAACCGCCACCTCGCCGGCAGCAAAATATTCACCAATAATTACAGAAGCAATCAAAGCAATAGACACAAGCACATCCGCCTTAATATCAAACTCCGTAACGAGACCGATCACCGCCTCCATGATAATCGGCAGCCCGCATAAAATAATTGCGATCCAGCAGATATCAAAGGGCAGTTTGATCCGGTCGGTGAGACTGACCAGCAAAGCCGCAGCCGATATGACAATAAAAGCAATATCTTTCTTTGTTCCTCCCCATTCCAGTATCTTTTCCAGTTTCTCCATGACAACCTCCTGTTCTTTTATACGCTGCATTGTGCACCGCATTCCACATTGCACCCATAATACGTTATACTCTGCATATACCCCCTAAGGGTATATATTCCTAATCGCATTATACCTATACTGGGTATAGGTTGTCAAGTATGAGTCCGCATTTCTCTGCCTATAGCAAGGCAAGAAAATAGTGTAAAAAACTGCCTGAACCTGCAAAACTGCACAAAACCGGGACAGTCCGGAGGTTTTCCCCCGGTCTGTCCCGGTTTTGTGAATTTAATTCTGTTATTTTCTATTCAGTTATCTATTCTGCACTAATGCTTCAGCCGTTTATCGCATTTGACAGCCAGCCGGGTACCGATGCTCTGGAAAATCTGTACCAGCACGATCAGCAGAACCACCGCAAATACCATAACCAGATATTTGTAACGGTAATAGCCGTAGTTGATAGCAATCTTACCCAGACCGCCGCCGCCGATGATTCCGCTCATGGCCGTGTAGCCCAGAATCGTGGTGATGGCAATCGTTATGTTGGAAATCAGCGAAGGTACACTCTCCGGTATCATCACCTTAACAATAATCTGCAGCGGAGAGGCTCCCATACTCTGGGCCGCTTCAATAATATTGGGATTGACCTCTCTGAGACTTCCCTCCACCAGACGGGCCACAAAGGGAAATGCGGCGATCACCAGCGGCACGATGGACGCGGTTGTACCCACCTTGGTTCCCACGATCAGCTTGGTCAGCGGAAATACCAGGATCATCAGAATCAGAAACGGTACGGAACGAAGCAGGTTGATGACCACATTCAGTACATGCATGAATCCCTTCGGCAGGGGCCGGATTCCGTTCTTCTCGCCTGTCACCAGCAGAACGCCCAGCGGCAGCCCCAGAATCACGGCAAACAGTGTGGCAATCACCGTAACATATATGGTTTCCCAGGTTGCCAGAAGGAATTCACCCTTCAGGATCTCAATCGCCTCCGCAATGGCATCCGGTGCAAATAATTTATCAAACATCGTCTGAAACCTCCCTTACCAGCACGTCGGGCACCTTCTGCAGGTACTCCATGGCACGTCTGAGCTGGTCCTCATCTCCGGGAATTCCCAGCAGCATGCTGCCGTACGCTTTCTCGCCGATTCCCTTGGTAGACGCAAATAAAATATTGGCTTCTATATTCTCTTCTATGGCCATCCGGGCAATCAGAGGCTTATAAGTAGCCGGGGCTCCGTTAAATACCACCCGGATCCGGTGTTCGCCGGGCACAGCTGATAAAATTTCCTCAGAATTCTCAGGAAATACCAGCCGTCTCGCCGCCTTCGACCTGGGACTGGAGAATACTTCTCCCACTTCACCCTGTTCCACCACGCAGCCTTCATCGAGAATCGCCACATGATTGCAGATCTCCTCCACCACATTCATCTGGTGAGTGATCACGATGACCGTAATCCCCATCTTTTTATTGATATCCCGGATCAGTTCCAGAATAGAATGGGTGGTCTTGGGATCCAGCGCACTGGTGGCCTCATCGCACAGAAGAACCTTCGGATTGGTGGCCAGCGCTCTGGCAATGGCAATTCGCTGCTGCTGCCCGCCGGAAAGCTGAGCAGGATATGCTCCCGCCTTATCAGGCAGACCAACCATGTCCAGCAGTTCCAGCGCACGTTTTCTGGCAGCATCCTTTTTCACGCCCGCCAGCTCCAGAGGAAAACAGATATTCTTCAGACAGGTGCGCTGCATCAGCAGATTGAACCCCTGAAAAATCATGGTTACATTTCTCCTGACACCGCGAAGTTCCGCTTCCGACAGCTGTCCGATATCCTTTCCGTCAATGCAGACCGTACCCTTTGTAGGCCGCTCCAGCATATTAATACAGCGCACCAGAGTACTTTTCCCGGCGCCGCTCATACCGATAATACCAAAAATATCTCCATCCTCAATGGTCAGGGATACATCCTTCAGGGCATCCATGGAGCCATCCGCCGTCTGGAAAGACTTGGTCAGATTTTTAATCTCAATCATAATCCCGCTCTCATCCCGTTTTTTATTTTACTGTTTATTTCTTAATGGCATCCAGACTTGTCTGCTTGCCGCCGTAAATACCCATGGGTTCCACATGAATCGCTGCTACAGAAACAACATGTGTACCGTTTTCCGCATTGAAATCATCCAGATAAGGCTGATGCTGGAAATAGTTGGCATCCACTTCACCTGTATCAACCACGTTGTTGGGCTGTACGTAATCTGTATATTCAATGGTCTTCAGAGTGATATCTTTAGCTGCCAGAATATCTGCCGCAATCTTCAGAATCTCCGCATGAGGTGTGGGAGAAGCTGCAACTGTGATCTCGGTTCCTGCCAGAGCAGCGTAATCAACCGATGCATCATATCCGTCGCCGGGGTTGTCTACTGTGCTGACAACAGCGCCGTCATACTCTTCTGTAATAAAATCAGCAACCTGTTTGCTTTCCAGAGCCGCTTTCAGCGCCTTGATCTTATCTGTTCCTTCATTGCCTTCCTTAACAGCCAGAATGTTGCTGTATTCGGAAGAAGAACCTTCAATTCCCAGGGAATCCTTTGTGGGATTCAGACCTGCTTCAATAGCATAATTGGAGTTGATAACCGCATAATCCACATCATCAAGAACGTTGGGCAGCTGAGCTGCTTCCACTTCCTTGAACTCAAGATTGTAATCATTCTTCTCAATATCGCGGATTGTCGCCGTAATACCCGCATCTGCCTTCAGAGTGATGTAGCCCAGCTCCTGCAGAAGCAGAAGGGCACGCGCCTCATTGGTGGTGTCATTGGGAACACCGATGGTAAGGCTCTCCTTTTTACCGCCGCCGCATGCGGTAAGAGATACCAGAACAAGAACTGCCGCCAGAATCATGGAAATCGTTTTCTTTAAATTTTTCATACTCTTTCTCCTTTCGTCTCCATTCCATAAATTGATGTGCCTGTATCATAGCATCGTATTCCCTACCTTGTCAATATGATTTATTTATTTTAGAAATTTGTTACTGTTCAGAGCCAAGCAGATTTACACAAAAAGTGCGACGAATGCCTGCATTCATGAGCACTTTTTTGTAAATCTATTTGGCGGATACGCCACACCGAGGAAACACGCAGTGTTTTCGAGGTTGGCTCTGAACAGTAACAGAAATTTTACTGCAAATCCCTGTTTTTTATTTCGTACTTGGCATTTTCCCTTTTCCATGTTATAATTCCTGTCACATAATAATTACAGGTATATTCCTGCCGCCGGGTAGGATGAGAACGTCGGTTTTCGTATCGACAGGCCCTGATATGCTTTTTACATTAATGTCCTGCATACCAGAAGATACGAAATACCGGCGTTTTTTTCCGACCGGCAGAATGATTACTGATAATGAGTGTTGATTCTGAAGAGGAGGTTATCATGGGAAATTCAAGTTCAGGTTGTTTCAGGGATTTTGCAAAATATTCTTCATTAAATGTTCTGGGGATGATCGGTCTTTCCTGCTATATTCTGGCGGATACTTTTTTCATCGCCAATGGATTGGGAGCAAACGGACTGGCTGCCCTGAATCTGGCCATTCCCATCTACAGTCTTGTATATGGAAGCGGTCTGATGCTGGGAATGGGCGGCGCTACCAGATACGCCGTCTCCGGCGGACGGAACAAAAGCGGAAATGATACGAAAAATGCTGAAAACACGAAAAACCCGGTGAACGCAAATAATGCAGCTCATGCAAAAAATGCAAAAAGCAGGCTGACCGATGTGATTTTTACCAATACGATTTACGCAGCTGCGGCTCTGGCACTGATTTTTATTGTAACCGGCATGTTTCTGTCCGGGCCCATTGCCCGGCTTCTGGGGGCGGATACGGAGATTTTTGACATGACAAAAACCTATATTCATGTGGTTTTCCTGTTCTCGCCGGCTTTTATCATGAATAATATTCTCATCTGCTTCGTGCGCAATGACGGGGCTCCGAAGCTGGCCATGTTCGCCATGCTCATGGGAAGCTTTTTCAACATTGTGTTTGACTATATTTTTATCTTCCCTTTGCAGATGGGAATTCTGGGCGCTGTGCTGGCTACAGGCTTTTCACCGGTTGTGGGCATGCTGATTCTGTCACTGCATCTGATTCGCAGAAAAAACCGGTTCCATCTTGTCAGAACCGGTCCCCGTTTTTCCATTATTGCGTCGATTTTCTCTCTGGGTCTGCCCACACTGGTTACGGAACTTTCCTCGGGTATCGTAATCATTGTGTTCAATATCATTATCCTGGGGCTGGAGGGCAACACCGGTGTAGCTGCCTACGGTGTGGTGGCCAACATTTCCCTGGTGGTTGCTTCCATCTATACAGGAATGGCACAGGGCGTGCAGCCGCTGATCAGCCGTGCCTTCGGACAGGGCGATAAAGCTGCCATCCGACAGGTGCTGCAGTACGCGCTGGTTACGGTACTGATTCTTTCCTGTCTGATCTATGCCATGGTATTCCTGTTCACCGGCCCCATTGTGCAGGCATTCAACAGCGAAAATGATCCCGTACTGCGCGAAATCGCCATAAAAGGCATGAAGCTGTATTTCACGGCATCTTTTTTCATGGGCTTCAATACGATTATCTCCGTATTTTTCACTTCTGTGGAAAAAGCAGCGCCGGCGCAGCTGATCTCCCTGTTGCGGGGCCTGTTTGTCATCATTCCCACGGCATTCATCATGTCGGGACTGTTCGGCATCACAGGCGTGTGGCTGGCATTTCCGGTGACGGAAATGATCGTAGCTGCAGCCGGCGCGGGCATCTATATGAAATTGGAAAAGCAACTGTGATATGATATATCGTGATGCCACAGCAGTTCAGTGCCGCTGAACTGCTGCAAATCTGTTCAGCCGGCGGATTTTATTCCAGAACCATTCTGACGCCGCCGTACATACCTGCGCTGTTGCCCAGCTCTGCCAGTTTGAATTCGGTTTCACGTGAAGCATGGAATGCCTGTTTTTTAAATTCCCGGCGGATGGCTTCGATTAAAATGGGACCTGCCTTGCTCATGCCTCCGCCGATGACAAAGGCTTCGGGATTTACCACACAGGCGATGGAGGCCAGCGCTTTGCCCAGCAGGTGGCCCACTTCGTCTACCATTGCCAGAGCCACCTCATCACCTTTTTTCGCTTCATCGAATATCTCTTTGGAGCTAACATGCTCCATGGTTCTCAGGCTGCTTTCAGCTTCAGGATGTGCTGCAAGATAGCGTTTTGTAATGCGGACAATGCCGTTGGCGGATGCATACTGCTCCAGGCAGCCGCATTTACCGCAGCCGCAGGGCTCTGTCTCGTCTTCCCGCACGGGGATGTGCCCGATCTCACCGGCAGCTCCGTTGATTCCTGCAAGAATCCGGCCCCCGATGATCACGCCGCCTCCCACACCTGTTCCCAGAGTGACCATGACGATATCACGATGGCCTTTGCCGCCGCCCTGCCACATTTCGCCAAGAGCAGCCACATTGGCATCATTTCCGGCCTTCGTCTTCAGGCCGGTCAGAGAACTCAGCTGCTGCTCCACGTTGAACACATCCCATCCCAGATTGACACATTTGAATACGGTTCCGTCGGGTCCCACCGGGCCGGGAACACCCATGCCGATGCCTTCCACATCCTGTCCGGAGATATTCTTTTCCTCCAGTTTTTTCCCCACAGCTTCCGCAATATCATTGAGGATATTTACACCACCATTTTCCGTCCGTGTGGGGATTTCCCAGCTTTCCATCAGTTTGCCGCCGGTACTGAACAGACCCAGTTTGATGGTTGTCCCGCCGACATCCACACCAAATGCACAGGTTTTCATGGGAATTCCTCCTTTTATACAAAATTTCTCAGGTATCTGGCACTGAGCTGAACGGATTTCTTCACATCTTCCACGCTGCCTTCAAAAGCCTTGTCCTCAACTTCAATGCAGGTATAACCGTCATAACGGATATCGGTTAAAGCGGAAACATATTTGCCCCAGTCAACATCGCCCAGACCGGGAAGCTTGGGAGACATGAAATCCAGCGGGTATGCCATAACTCCCACTTCCTGCAGTTTATCGGGATAAATCTTGATATCCTTGTAATGAACATGGAATATCTTATCTTTGAATTCATAGATGGGTTTGATGTAATCGATCATCTGCCATACAAAGTGAGAAGGATCGTAATTCAGCCCCAGATTGTCGGAAGGAAGAATTTCAAAAACCTTACGCCAGATTGCGGGGGTTGTCATCAGATTCTGACCGCCGGGCCACTGATCCGGGCCGAAAAGCATGGGACAGTTTTCGATTGCCACTTTTACACCTTTTTTTTCAGCCAGAGCAATGATGGGAGGCCAGATTTCTTTTACCAGTTCCAGATTTTCTTCAACTGTCTTTGACTGGTCGCGGCCGATGAAGGTGGTAACCATGTTTACGCCCAGTTTTGCAGAAGCACAGATCAGCTTTTTGATATGCTCAACAGCAGCTGTACGTTTTTCCGGGTCGGCATCCATCGTATTGGGATAATAGGCCAGAGAAGAAATCTTTACATTTCTGGAAACCGCATAATCCACAACATGTTTTGCGTATTCGTCATCCTCCAGAACCGCATCTGCGTTAATGTGGGAAACGCCGGCATAACGACGTTCCGCCTTACCAGCAGGCCAGCAGGCAACCTCCACACATTCCAGACCGGAATCTGCAACCAGATCGATCATTTCCTCATAATTCATAGTATCCGCGATTGCACTAACAAGTCCCAGTAACATAATAAACTCTCCTTTTTGATAATATTTTATTTTCAGCAGAATCAGTTCGCTGCTTCTGCTCTTTTGCGGGTTTCATTTTTTGTCCGGATCATCTGAATAAACAGTTTGATCCAGGTAACAGTCTTCCCTACAAATATTGCGGAAACGATGGTTGCCACACCGAATCCCTTTATTTTATGCAGGAAGATCAGTCCGATGGAAACAGAAATAATCACGCAGCTGATGTCATATCTGATCTTTACTGCTCCCAGTTCTTTATTGAATTTTATACTCAGCTGTCTTACAAATCCGTCGGGGGGATTCTGAATCAGATTCATGCTGATCATACAAACCATACCCAGCGCAGTAAAAAATACACTGAAAATCAGTGCCATGACCTGATATGCCAGTACGGTTCCATCGAAGTTCACCAGACCGGAAATGAGGTCTATCACCCAGCCGGAAACAACTGCCAGCGGTACCTGCATCCAAAGCCTGATGTCAGAAAAATCTTTCAGCAGCAGCATCTGCAGGCCGGTGTTTACAAACAGAAACAGCGTGGTCAGATTTCCGAAAGTCAACGAGGTGATTTCTTCCAGAACATACGGGATGCTGCTGATGGGGGAAATTCCCATATTGCATTTTTTGCACAGCACAATCCCCAGCGAAAGCATGATAATTCCTGCAAGGTAAATGAGGATTCTGGCTGGTGTGATTCTTTCTTTGTCCATTGGTTTTCCACTCCTTTATTAAAACTGTAAAAACTGACAGGTTATTTTTGTTCCGTTTGCTTCCTGAAAATATGAATATAGCGGATTTCATTGGGTTCCAGCACAATATCCATTTCCAGACGGTGATCGTTCACTTCCGTTTCACTGATGGAAATCTCACAGATACTGATCATGCGGAGGTAATCCATTTCATCCTTCGTAAGCTCCGACTCCATATTCAGCGAAATCCATTTATCCTGAACACTTCCGTGATGACTGTTCATCTGCTTATGCTTAATTGTATATACACCGTTTACCATGCCGTCTGCCTTCAAATGAACAGTAAGAAATTCGCGATTGTCAAGAATCCCCGGGAGATTCCTGATCTCCAGTTCATCTTCTTTTGTCATGTAATAGCTGAAATTCGGCTTTTTCAGGTTATGGCATACAAGGCGCAGGGAGCCGCGCTCATTTCTGGTAATCATATAGTTTGGATGCAGTTTCTGAACCCGGGGGTACAGATGATTCAGAAACTCCAGGGCATAGTAACCCGGTTTGGGAATTCCATCCTTCGTAAGCAGACCGCATCCGCCGAACAGTACGGTCTTGGCATCCCGTTCGTCTGCATAGGCATCTGTAAACAGCCAGTGCCCCAGCATATCCGCCTTCCCCAGACAGGAAAATGTATTGCTCAGCATAAACGCCCCCTTGAGGCAGCTGTCATTCAGCGCATTCCGGTTGGACAGACTCAGACTGTATTCCGTCACGTGAACGGGTATTTTCGGAAATCCTGTTTTTTTCATGACATTTCGGGCAGAATCGATATTGTAGTGTACAAAATCCATATCGGTGGAACGTTTTTCGTAATAAATTCCATTCTGCAGTTCCTGCTGGTACGGAAAACAGCTCAGCGACAGAAAATCCGGTTTCTGAGGCTCCTCATTCCAGGCAGTCAGCATCCCTGCAAATCCTTCCTCGCCGTAGAAACGAATAGGGAATCCGCCGCCGCCGATCTTCACCTCCGGAAGATAGCTGCGCAGCGCCCCGGCGATCACAGTGAAGCGGTGGAAATAAGCCCTGTGCTGCTGCTCTGTCATGGCTGTGTACCGATGACTTTTCTGGAATTCTTCATGGCGGTCCAGATTTTCCCACAGTTCGAAATACCAGTCTCCCACCTCTCTGGAACCGTATCTTTTAATGAAATGCCAGATCAGTTTCTGATAAAATAACCTCATCTCCTCATCCGAGTCAAAATCCTCATTGCGCTCCACAACCTTCAGTACCTTATTGGCCGTACTCAGAAGCCTTCTTGATTTAAAACCCAGTTCAATATACGGCTTCAGATGATGATTGACCAGAAAATCCGTTACTGCATTCAGGCGGGTGAAATTGGGAACTCCTTCAGGCGCGTGGATATCAATATAGAGTTCCGGCGAATAGATGTCCCAGAAACGGACATATTCAAATCCCATCTGCTCCTGATGTGCAAGGATCTGTTCCTGAAACGTAACATTCATCAGATCCACTGCCGTACCGGCATTAATCATTTTGCAGGTACACCTGTCCCACTCTGCCGCTGCCGGAGCATCCATGTTGATTCCGGCATCAAGACTGACCACTACGGCATCCATATCCTGCTGTCCGGGATTTTTATCCAGAAATTCTTCTACACGCTGTTTGATCAGCTGTTCCTGACGGTTCTCTTCTTCACCGGTCTGCTTTTTGTCCGGCTTGCACTGCTTCCGGAATTCGGAAGGAGTCATGTGATAGGTTTCCTTAAATGCTTTATTGTAAGCCGCCACACTGGCAAAACCGTTTTCCAGCGCAATTTTCATAATGGAATCATCTGAATAGATCAGATCCTCCATGGCATGGCTGAGCCGGACAGAATTCAGCAGATCCATGAAATTAATATTGCATTTCTGCTTAATGTATTTTGAAACATAGGTTGGAGTGAGATAAAAATATTTCGCAATGTCATCCAGTGTAATATTTTTACGGTAATTTGCCCGGATGTAAGCCAGAATCTGCTGAACCCGGTCATCATTTCTGCCTTTATCCGGCTCATACCGCCTGTCATTGGGCGCCAGAGTGAAATTTTCCGTCAAAATATGAAGAAGCTGATAATACATGCTGCTGATATAAAGCTGGTTTTTGCCGCTTTTGCGGACTACCTGGTTGAATATTTTCACGATTACCTGGCGCAGCGTATTGTAGGCCTCATTCCGGTCCACTGTCGAATTACACCAGAACAGCACATGATTCAGCCCCAGCAGTTCACGCACTTTCGCGTCGGAGATGACAAAACGCCCCATCACAAGCTCTTCGTTCCCGTCATAGCTGTGTTTCTGATCAACATTGACGACCACCATATCTCCGGTAGAAAGCCGGTAGAGGTCTTCCCCGATTGTAATCGACATCCTGCCGCTGATAACAAACAGCAGCTCAAAATTCTCGTGCCGGTGTGTATCCGTATGCCTTTCAGAGGTAAAATCCAGTTCCACCAGTGAATCAGCCCTCATGTAATTGCGTTCCATAATCCACTCAAGTCCCGTTTTTATTCAAAATCCACACTCTTCATGGTTTCCGCAGATTTCCGGCATGCTTCCATAACTGCCAGGACACGGCGTACTTCCGGAATTTTTACCAGAAATTCTTCTTCTCCTTTCAGAGCTTTAAAGTAGTTCACAAAATACTCTCTCTGCTCCACGTCCACTTTGGGGATTTCTTCTGTAACAATCAGACCGGGAGAAGGAACTCCAAAGGAGCGGGTAGGACCATAGGATTTTGCCGATTTATCCTGGTCTTCATTGACATTTTCCAGAAGGCGGGTGGTGCGGACGATCTTACCTTCCGGATCGAATTTATCAGCATACATGCTGCCTTTATTGCCGCCCACATACCAATGGCGCTCAAACCAGTCCTTACGGTCGGACAGGAAATAAGTTCCCAGCTCGATCTCTGCCGTAACCATATTTTCGAAGCGGAGGATGATCTTGAAATAATCATCAACTTCCTTATTAATGACGTTGCGGACATCGGCAAAGACGGACACAAGACGACTGTCAACCATATACAGGATCTGGTCGATCAGATGAACACCCCAGTCATAGAGCATGCCGCCGCCTTCTGATTTGTAGATATGCCAGTCATGCATGTTGCCGTTATAACCGTACAGAGAGCTCTGAATCGTGTAAATATCTCCTACCAGTTTTCTGTCATAGCATTCTTTTACACAATTAAAGTCCTTGTCGAAACGGCGCTGCTGATGAACGGTAAAGCTGACACCTGCTTTCTCCACAGCTTCCACCATTTCATCAAATTCAGCAACTGTCATGGCCGCCGGCTTTTCAACAATGATGTTTTTCCCGGCCTGCGCTGCTTTAATCACCAGATCCCTGTGCTGGTTGTTGTTTGCAGCGATAATAACGCCGTCAATGTCAGCTTTTGCAAGCAGCTCATCTGCGCTGCTGTAGACTTCCATGTCAGGATAAAGTTCCTTCGCCTCTTCCAGACGTCTGGGATTGATGTCGCAGACTGCCACACAATCAGATTCCTCAAAGCTTTTCAATGTTGCAACGTGACGTCTTCCGATAAAACCATAACCGATTACTGCATACTTAAACATAATAGTTACCTCCTTCAGTGTTCTGTTCGTATATTTGCTTCTGTATGTTGTTTTCTGTTTCTTTTTGATAGTATTATTTTAATAATCCCGCATGATATTTTCCATTGATTACTTGCCGGGAACAGTCCGATTTTCAATCATCTTTTTCTCTTCCGGAGGAAATCTGCCGTCAGGAAAGCAAGATTTGCATATTGATTCCTGCACTCAGGCATTGCTGCTGCACAGAAGTCATCCGGACAGGCTGTCATTCCTGCCGGGTACACTATAAAAACAGAAAGGCCTGCAAAAATACAGGCCCCTCTGCATCACAAAGTTAACAAAGGATACTTAACGACCACCGGCTGAAAGCCGGTGGGTTATTTCGGGCTGAAGCCCAAACC
>JBJELO010000101.1:0-3113 GCA_051879195.1 Lachnospiraceae bacterium | reverse complement strand
GCCCGGGGAGCTGCGCAGATGGGCATGGAACCCTATTATCTGTACCGGCAGAAAAACATGTCGGGCAACCTGGAGAATGTGGGCTACGCGAAGCCCGGAAAAGAAGGGATTTACAATATTCTGATTATGGAAGAAAAGCAGACCATTGTGGCCTGCGGCGCCGGTTCTGTTACAAAGCGGGTCGATCCCGATCACATTGAACGTGCCTCCAACGTGAAGGATATCGAGCAGTATCTGACGCGGATCGATGAGATGATCGGGAGGAAAAAGACACTTTTTGCTGATTTCTGATCGGATTTTATGAACCGGGAACCGGTACGGATGATCCTCACACGAATGACAGATACAGGAGATGCATATGCTGTAAAGGGAAGCTTTATTTCTACAGGTTGTTGGTGAATTTTGGGAAATGATTTTTGGTCAAAGCCGCTGATATGGTTCAGGCGGCTTTTTCAATCTGCACTTCTGGTGCTGACTGTATCCCTGATGCCCTGTATGGTATTCTGGCTTCGGACCGGGAACAGCAGAGGGCTGGGGAAAAATGCTGCGGCAGACATGGAAGGAGTGCGGATTCAGGTGAATAACAGCACTGTGAGTGTGGAAAACTTTCTGATTTTTATGATTTCTGTGGATTATCAGCCGGATATGGAGGAGGAGGCCCTGAAAGCCTTTGCGGTAACTGCACGCAGCAGTCTCTACGCTCATCTGAACCGGTATTTTCAGGAAGCGGATGTTTCAGATTCCGGTGCAGAATCGTCAAATAATTCTGTTAAAGATACGGATACAGTGAATACGGGAAAAACAGAACAGCAATATCGGACTGTAAATGCAGGTAAACTTGATGTGGAATACTATGAGCCGGGGGAGATGGCCTGTGCTTTCGGAGATGCTGCTGAGCTGGAAGGAAAGGAGCACTGGTCGGATATTTACCGGTATGTGAAAAAAGCGGTGGAACTGACCGGCGGTCAGTATCTGACTTATACGGAAGAAAGCGGTAAAACCGGCACTGCTGACACAGAAGATGCAGCAGGATCTGAGATAGATGCGGCAGAAAAGGCAGATGCAGGGGCAGTGGACACAGCTGGTGCGGCTTCTCCCGTGGATGCGCTCTGGCACGGATATTCGGCAGGGAATACCCGCTTTTATGAGGGGAATCTGACAGGAGAGGATGATGGAATCTCTCTTTACAGCCCGCAGCTGAAATCGATGGACGGAAAAGACGGGCAGCTTGCCCGGGCGGTCATGATTACGGTGTACAGTCGGAGAGAGCTGGCTAAGCTGATGTGGGAGATTCCGGGAACGGAAGACATCCTGGAAGAGAACAATCTCCTCAGTTCCTATATAATGATAGAAAACAGGGACAGTTCCGGATATATAGAGGAAATATCCCTGGGAAACCGGAAGATGACAGGTGAAGAAGCAGCAAAGCTTTTGCAGGTCGCTTCCGGTTGTTTTTATGTTTCGGATCTGTCCGATGACAGGTTAAAAATCATGACCTTCGGCAGCGGAAGGGGGTATGGCATGTCACTGGCCGGCGCTTCTGTCATGGCATCGCAGGGGGCAGATTACCGGGAAATCCTGGAATACTATTTTCCTGTGTGCCAGGTGAATAATTTTTCCTTTTTGCGGACAGAATAGAAGAAGCAGGACCCGGTTCATTATGAATCATCATGAGCCGGGAAAGCTTATTCTATGAAACAGAGGTGAATGATATTGAAACGCAACTGGAAAAAGATGATGAGATCCAGAAGAACTGCATGGATACTGCTTGTATGTCTGGTGGCCGGCGCCGTATCGGGAACTGTTTACAAAAACAGCAGACAGGAAAAGGACATAGAAGGTGAAACACAGCAGGCTGCCGTGGGTGAACAGGACCATCTGCAGGCGCTGGGAGAATCTGATGCGGATACCGGGGAAAATGCTGAGATAGATGATACCGGGAATGCGGATAGCGGAGATAAGGATTCCGATGGGGAACAGACAGAAAAAAACGGTCAGATACAGGCTGATGCCGGGGCAGAATCGGATGAAGACGGCAATACCCCGGATGAAGGAAGCAGCAAAAAAGAAAATAGTGGTGATGCAGCTCCTGCGTCAGCCATTATTAATGCAGACAACCTCCATTTTCTGACCGGAAATGAACTGGAATGGCCCGTGCAGGGGGAAGTACTGCTGGAATTCAATATGGATAACACGATTTATTTCCCTACTTTAAATCAGTACAAATGCAGCCAGGCCATGGTCATCCAGGCAGAGCAGGGAACTCCGGTCTGTGCGCCTGCGGATGGAATCGTCCTTTCCATCGGTACCGATGAGCAGATCGGAAATTATCTGATTCTCGATATCGGTGACGGCTATCAGGTAAAACTGGGCCAGTTGAAGGATATGGAAGTATCGGAAGGGGAACAGGTAAAAGAAGGGGATCTTCTGGCGTATGTTGCCGCACCCACCAAATGCTACAGTGTGGAAGGCGATAACCTGTATCTGGAACTGACGGAGGACGGAACACCTGTAGATCCCCTGGATTATCTGAATTAGTTCAGCGGATTCTGCAGCCCATCAGGAACTGAATTGCTGCAGTCTGTCATGCTATAATTTCATGCTGCTCATGTAGCTGTTGTGATATCTGGGATCATTTGTCACTTCCCTGATGAACCATTCCGGCGGGACAAAGTTCCCAGCGGTCTGCTCATCAGGGAATTCCACTTCTGCCAGAATCAGTCCGTCAAAAGCCCCCTCAAATACATCCAGCTCACAGGTAAGACCGTCATCAAGAGGAATCAGATAACGGGTCTTCGTAATAATATTGCCATCCGACTTGGGCAGCAGATGCTGATAAGCCTCCTCGGTCAAAGGAAGATTATATTCCTCCCGAACCATCATACCGCCTCCTTTATAAGTCAGGTAATAACAATCATCCTGCCTGCGCACCCGTACCACAGGCTGCGTGCATAAATATCCCTGCTCAATTTTGTGAAAACTGTAGCTTTCCAGCGCCAGAGGCGGCTGAGAAATCAGAAACTTGCGTTCAATCTCCATAATAACAAATCCTTTCTAAATGAAAATAAAGCAACAGCAATTCAGCCCATACCCGAACTGCCCTGCATCAAACA
>JBJELO010000100.1:0-3121 GCA_051879195.1 Lachnospiraceae bacterium | reverse complement strand
TGCCTCGGGATACAGCATCCGGTCTTTATAAAAACGGTAAAATTCCTCCGGATTGCTCATATAAAAACTGTGGCTGATAATTGTCTCCGGCGGATAGTCATACTTCATATTGTACAGACCATCAGCGCTGCGGAAATCCGGAACATTACTCTCGGTGGACACACCTGCCCCTCCGAAAAATACCACATTGTCACTGTTCTCCACCCAGGATTTTAAAGTTTCCAGTTCATTCATTACGCATCCTCCTTTTGAATCATCCGCCCTGACGACGCGGCTTTTACCGTGAAATGGTATCGTCTCTCATCCAACCTGTAGTTCCGTCCGGTGTGGTAACCTGATACCATATATGAGAACCATCCGACTGGGACTTTCCGGTTGCTTTTACCTCTGTGCCCCTTTCGTAGGAATTGAGCACCTCGTAGGAAGTACCTGCTCCGGAACGAAGCCGCGCACTGCTGACCGATACCGTATACGTATCATTATCCTGTTTGTCTGTACTGTTTTCAGCCTTGCTGTCCTTTTTTTCAAACAGAGAAGCAATCTGACTGACCATGCTGCCCTGATCCAGTGATAGATTTCCGTCCATATAAAGTCCGGCAGACAGCACACACGCAGACAGGATAAAAATCAGATAATAGCGGAACAAACCGTTCTTCATCCTGCGGTATGCCGCCAGATATCCGCTGTAGGCCCTTTCCTCCTGCGCCTCCATCTCCAGATTATTCTGGGCTTTCGGAATTTCTTCTTCCGGTTCAAATTTCTCCGCAGCCAGTTCTTCACTCATCCTCTTTGCATCAGCAGCAATCTCCTTCATATTGTCAATGGAATGAAGCAGACGCTTCCACAAACGGAACTGATCCATCCGCACTGCACCTGCCGCCAGACAGAGAATCACCGCCAAAAATGTAAGCATAAAGCCGGCTTTTGATACAAGACCGCTTCCTTCCAGGAAATTGCGTGTCAATACTCCCCAGAAAAACAGAAGCAGCACACTGAGAAGCAGAGAGACAAAACCTCCTGCCACTCCCGGAACCTGATGTTTCTGCCGTTTTTCCTGACATACTTCCATACAATCTGCCGCAAAACGGTGTACTCTGCCTGCAAAACGCTTCAGATAATCCACTGCTTCCTTACCTGTTTCCGAAAAACCATTCTGCACGATACTCCGCTCCTGAAGACTGCCGTTTTCATTGAGCCAGCCCACAGGTACATATTCATAATCCGTATTCTCGACGAAATAAGCATCTGTTTTATTGCTGGTTATCCGGTAGTCGGAAACATCGTATACTCCCAGACGGTACAACTGGGGATTATTCAGAAAATCTCTTCGCAGTTCATACATATATTCTTTCAGTTCATGCTGAGCACGAAGCAGTTCAGGAATTGACATCTCCTCCGTATATTCGATGCCGGAAAAATTCTCCTGTGCCATATGCTCCATCATCTCATCCATATCATAGAGATCCAGATGATTTTTCAGCCAGTATTCCGGTCCATTCTCCAGTTCCCGGATCACGATCCTGCGCAGAACAGCCTGCTTTTCGGGACATATCCGCTCCAGAAACTGGCAGACATTGCCTGTAATCCTGTTGTCCCGGGTAATCCGGCCTCCTTTATAGAAAAAGTCTTTCCACTCCCGGAAGGCTACGCTGTATCCGATGGCTTCCAGCCAGCACTGAAAATACTCTTTATTGAAATCCTGATAAACCTGATCCTTCAGACCTTCGGGATTCTTTTCCAGAAAACCGATATAGGAACTGATGCTGTCCACTTCCGTATCTCCATCCGGCTTGTACACAGGATCAGGCAGCATCCTGACCACCAGCTCACAGGCTGCCCGCAGGACATGATTCTGTGCAGCTTTCTCCACACTTCTGATCAGATTCATATCCTCTTCCGAAAAAACATCGGCGTAATAATAACTCAGAATTCCGCTGGTCAGCAGTTCTTCAGAAGCAGCGGACAGATTCCCCTCCGCAATCTGCCGACGCAGTTTCTCAAGCAGCGGAAAAATACCTTCATATCTTTCTCCATCCCAGAAAAATCCCTCTGACGCCGGATCAATCAGATGGACAGCTGCTGCCAGCCCCGCATTATGAGCATGCGGAAAATGATTGACGGTCAGGTCAGTCAGTGCTCTGGACAGATGCTGGTACTGCCGCCTCAGGCTGTCGGCCAGCAATCCGTCATACAGATGTTTCTTCCCTTCTTCCGGGTAAGCGCAAAGTGCCTGCGCCAGTTCCCTCAGGCTGCTGCAGCTGATCTGGGCCGTCAGCTGATAAGGCGGATCCAGAAGCTGTTCCTCCTGTGAATAACGGAATACCGGTACATTCGCTCCGGAAATCCATGCTTTTACTTCCTTGTATCCCCAGCGGTATCTGGGATCCTGTACAGTCAATCCCTCCAGCAGAGATGCCATGCGCCTGCTGACGCCTTCATAATGCATCAGTTCACCTCTTCTGGTGCGGATCATGATCTCATCAGGAAGCAGACCTTCATAAATCTGTCTGCCTGTCAGCAGAAAATAAAGACTGACGGCCAGACCGTAATAATCCGACGCGGGGGAATACATCCCCGTTCCCAGCACCTCCGCAGGTGCATACCCCGGAGTAAAAGCCAGAGCCGCATCACAATAATTGCCATTCTTTCCCATAGGAACACTGATTCCGAAATCTCCCAGTTTTGCGCAGGGGGTTCCGTCTTCACCAACCGCCGCATACATATTGTCCGGCTTCACATCACGATGCAGAAATCCCGCCTCATGCATGCTGTGAAGTGCCTCATTCATACAGGGAACCACTGTCTTTTCCACATAATATTCATCCAGAGGAACCCTGGAAGCCAGTGTTCCCATATCCATGTATTCAAAAATCTCAAATACGCATTTCTTCCCCTGAATCTCACATACCCCATGGTCCAGAAGCCGCATCAGAAAAGGATAGTCCCCCTGATACAGAAATCTGCGCACAGAATTGCCGGCTCCTTCCATATTGGAATAAATCCGCGCTGCAAAACGGCCGCCGTGCTGATTCTCACAGAGATAAATCCGGGCCTCCCCGGTCCCCTCCGACAGCTGGCGGACCGGCATGTAAATATCTTTCTGTCCTTCAAGTATAATCAT
>JBJELO010000099.1:6535-14077 GCA_051879195.1 Lachnospiraceae bacterium | reverse complement strand
CGATCTCCCGTTCGGGACGGAAATCGATATAGGGGTATTTACGGCTGGAAGGACGAATCTCATCCAGCTGGATTTTTTCCAGAGCACGTTTTCTGGAGGTGGCCTGCTTGGACTTGGAAGCGTTGGCGGAGAATCTCTGAATGAATTCCTGCAGTTCCTTGATCTTCTCTTCTTTCTTTCTGTTGGCTTCCTTCATCTGACGGATCATCAGCTGGCTGGATTCATACCAGAAATCGTAGTTGCCGGCATACAGCTGGATCTTGGCATAGTCGATATCGGCGATATGCGTGCAGACCTTGTTGAGGAAATAACGGTCATGAGATACAACGATAACGGTATTGTCAAAGTTGATCAGGAACTCTTCCAGCCATGCGATGGCGTCCAGATCCAGGTGGTTGGTAGGCTCATCCAGCAGCAGGATATCCGGGTTGCCGAATAAAGCCTGAGCCAGCAGGACCTTCACTTTCTGGGAACCGTTCAGTTCGGACATCAGTGTGTAGTGCAGCTCGGTTTCAATGCCCAGACCGTTGAGCATGGTAGCGGCATCGGATTCAGCTTCCCAGCCGTTCATGTTGGCGAATTCGCCTTCCAGCTCGGCTGCTTTCAGACCATCATCTTCCGTGAAATCGGGTTTCATGTAGATGGCTTCTTTTTCCTTCATAATGTCGTACAGTCTCTGATTCCCCATGATAACGGTATCCAGAACGGTATACTGATCGTACTGGAAATGGTCCTGTTTCAGGAAAGAGAGACGCTGGCCGGCGGTCATGGTAACTTCCCCTTTTGTGGGTTCCAGTTCACCGGAGAGAATCTTCAGGAAAGTAGATTTACCGGCACCATTTGCACCAATCAGGCCGTAGCAGTTGCCTTCGGTGAATTTGATATTAACATCTTCAAATAATGCTTTTTTGCCAAATCTTAATGTTACATTATTAGCAGCAATCATTGTTTTGTCCTTTCATAAATCAGTGCGGTGATTTCATGTGCCCCTGGGCGAAATCACAGACATCCGGGTAAATAAACTTACCCCTTCTGTAAACGATAACGGGTGTGACAATCATGGGCTATTTTACATGAAAAGTTTGCGGATTGCAAGAGGGTTTGCCTTGCAGAATCAGTATTTTTAAGATATTATGGAAGTTACGCGCAATATCCGGAGCGATTTGTGAAAAAAATATAAATTATTTCAGAACACTTGTTCTTTTTGAAAGGGTATGGTATATTATGTATATTATTGCAGGGCTTGGGAATCCGGGGGCAAAGTATGAAGGGACACGGCATAATGTTGGTTTTTCAGTGATTGATACGCTGGCAGAAGCACATAATATTAACGTAGATAAAAAGCAGTTTAAAGGACTTACAGGCAGAGGCATGATCGGAGGACAGCAGGTGCTTTTGCTGAAGCCGCTTACATTTATGAACCTGAGCGGAGAAAGCATCCGTGCGGCATTTGATTTTTATAAACCGGAGACGGATCAGGTGCTGGTTGTTTTTGATGATATCAGTCTGGAAACCGGTCAGCTGCGCATTCGAAAGAAAGGGAGCGCCGGAGGGCACAATGGTGTGAAGAGTATCATCGCTCATCTCGGAACAACCGAGTTTCCGCGTATTAAGGTCGGAGTCGGAGAGCCGGAGCGGGGTGAACTGATAGATTTTGTGCTGGGGCATTTTCACGGTGAGGATGCGGCGGTTATGAAGGAAGCGGTGAAGACAGCTGCTTCTGCTGTTGAGACGTTTCTGGAGGATGGGCCGGAGGCGGCGATGAATCTTTATAATAAGAAGAAAGAGAAAAAGGAAAAGAAAGGTTCGGATCATGAAGCATTGGAGTGATTTCCTGGAAGAGGCAGGAGAGTATTCAGCAGTACGGCGGGCTCTGCGGCAGGATGCAGGCAGAGGTGCGGCAGGGATTTTCGGCTGTATTGATGCGGCCAAAGGGCATATGGTGCACAGCTTTGGTCAGGGATATGATTTTCGTATTCTGATTACGGCGGATGAACAGAAGGCAAGACAGTATTGCGAAGATCTGCGCAATTTTGAGCAGGATGTCTGGTACTATCCGGCCAGGGATCTGCTGTTTTTCAATGCGGATATTCAGGGCAATGAGATTACGGCTCAGCGTATGATGGTGATCAGCCGGATTCTGGAGTTCGGAAAAGGTACCATTGTGACGACGATCGATGGCTGTATGGATGCTCTTGTTCCCATTGAGCAGATCAGGAACAATACACTGGAGATTGCTTCCGGAGATATCCTGGATCTGGATAAGCTGAAAAAGCAGCTGGTCTATATGGGATATGAGCGGTGCGGACGCGTTTCTTCGCCGGGGCAGTTCTCCGTACGCGGCGGCATTATCGATATTTTTACACTGACGGAAGACAACCCGGTCAGAATCGAGATGTGGGATGATGAAGTCGATACGCTGCGGTATTTTGATAAGGACAGCCAGCGTTCTCTGGAGGATAATACGGACCGTATCCGTATTTACCCGGCATCGGAAGTGGTTCTTGACGAGGGAAGTGTATATGCAGGACTTCACAGGATTGAAGACGAGTGTGCGGTCTGTGAGAAAGCGCTTCGCAGACAGAAGCATACGGAAGAGGCGTTTCGCCTGAGGAAGATGGTGGATTCTCTTGCGGAAGATATGAAAGCGGGACTGATTACGTCTGCAGTTAACGGTTTTATGAAGTATTTCTTTGATGATACCGTTTCTTTTCTGGAATATTTTCCGGAGAACAGCTGTATTTTCCTGGATGAACCTGCGAGACTGCAGGAGAAGCTTTCCGCCATTCAGAAAGAGTTTCAGGAAAGCATGCAGATGCGTCTGGAGAAGGGATATATTCTCCCGGGACAGGCAAATTCGCTGTTTCTGGAGAAGGATGTGGTCTGGCGTCTGGAGAGGCATCATCTGGCAGTTCTGGGAGGCCTGGAGCAGAGGGATACGCTGGTTTCCACCGGCTTTCACACAACGATCACATCGCGCAATGTGAGCAATTATCAGAACCGGGTGGCGGAACTGACGGCGGATCTGGCAGGATGGTGCAGGAAACAGTACCGGATTGTACTGATTTCCGCATCCCGGACCAGGGCCAGACGTATGGCGGAAAATCTGCGCAATGATTATATGCTGGCGGCGGACTATACGGAGGACAGAGATGCGTATCCTGTTCCCGGGAGGATTCTTGTTACGACGGGTACACTTTCTCAGGGGTTTGAATATCCTCTGCTTCGCGCTGTGGTGATCACGGAGAATGATATGTTCGGCGTGCGCAACAAGAAGAAGCGCCGGAAAAAGCATTCCTACAGCGGTCAGGCGATCAGCAGCTTTCATGAATTGAAACCGGGAGATTATGTTGTTCATGAAAGTCATGGGCTGGGAATTTACCGCGGAGTTCAGAAGATGGAAAACAGGGGAATTACCCGGGATTACCTGAAGATTGAGTATGGGGACGGCGGCAATCTGTATGTTCCGATTACGCAGTTTGATCTGGTTCAGAAGTATGCATCTTCTGATGCGGAGAAGACTCCCAGGCTGAACCGGCTTGGCGGAAAGGAGTGGAAACAGACCCATTCAAAGGTTAAGGGAGCAGTACAGCAGATTGCCAGAGAGCTGGTGGAGCTGTACGCGGCCAGAGAATCCAAAAAGGGATATCAGTTCAGCCAGGATACGGTATGGCAGACCGAGTTCGAAGAGATGTTTCCCTATACAGAGACAGAAGATCAGCTGGAGGCCATTCAGGCAGTCAAGCAGGATATGGAAAGCGACAGGATCATGGACCGCCTGGTATGCGGTGATGTGGGCTTTGGGAAGACAGAGGTTGCCATCCGTGCGGCATTTAAAGCAGTACAGGACGGGAAACAGGTGGTGTATCTCTGTCCTACCACGATTCTTGCCCAGCAGCATTACAATACGTTTGTACAGCGTATGAGCAATTACCCGGTACGTATTGATCTGCTTTGCCGGTTTAAGACACCTGCTCAGCAGAGACAGACGATCCATGATCTGAAAAGGGGACTGGTGGATATTGTGATCGGTACCCACAGAGTACTGTCAAAGGATGTGGTATTCAAGGATCTGGGACTTCTGATCATTGATGAGGAGCAGCGTTTCGGTGTGAATCATAAAGAGAAGATCAAACATCTTAAAAATACAGTGGATGTACTGACGCTTACGGCAACCCCCATTCCCAGAACCCTTCATATGAGCCTGGTGGGCATCCGTGATCTGAGCATGCTGGAGGAACCGCCCCTTGACCGTACGCCCATACAAACTTATGTTATGGAACATGATGATGAGCTGATACGGGAGGCAATCAACCGGGAACTGGCCCGCAATGGTCAGGTATATTATGTATACAACCGGGTAGAGAATATTACGTCGGTGGCTGCGAAGCTGCAGGAGATGCTTCCTGACGCGGTGATCGAATTTGCTCACGGACAGATGAGCGAGCGTCAGCTGGAACGGATCATGATGGATTTTGTCAATGGAGATATTGATGTTCTGGTTTCCACTACAATCATTGAGACGGGTCTTGATATTTCCAATGTCAATACGATCATCATTCAGGATGCGGACCGTTTCGGCCTGTCCCAGCTGTATCAGCTGCGTGGACGTGTGGGGCGGACGAATCGTACTTCCTATGCTTTTATGACGTATACTCCGGGGAAGATTCTGAAGGAAGTTGCAGAAAAACGTCTGGAGGCAATCCGACAGTTTACCGATCTGGGATCCGGTGTTAAGATTGCCATGCGTGACCTGGAGATCAGGGGCGCCGGTACTCTTCTGGGAGCTTCTCAGAGCGGACATATGGAAGCGGTAGGATATGATCTGTATTGTAAGATGCTGAATACAGCGATCAAAAACCTGAAAGAGGATAAAGAAGAAGATCTTCTGCAGACGTTTGATACCCAGCTGGAGATTGCTCTGGATGCGTATATTCCGGCTTCCTATATCAGCAGTGAGAGCCAGAAGCTTGAGATGTATAAAAAGATTGCTTCCATTGAGAATAAGAACGATTATATGGATATGCAGGATGAACTGATTGACCGTTTTGGCGAGATGCCTGCGGCGGTTCAGAATCTCCTGATGGTTGCATGGATGAAGGCAAAAGCTCATGAAAATTATGTTGTGGAACTGATGGCGAAACCGGAACAGATTACGATTAAGATGCTGGCAAAAGCGCCGGTCAAAAGCGATCATGTACTGCCTTTTATGCAGAATTACGGGGGACGTATGCGTTTTGTGAACGGGGAAAATCCCGGCTTCGTTTATAAAGAGATGCGCGGCGCGGTTATGACTCCCCAGGATCAGGTGATCGTCATCAATGAAATCCTGGAACGGATGCGAAAGGAATTATTCTGATTTCTGAGAAAACCGGACATGATTTTACAAAACCGGATGCCGTATTTGATTGCAACGAAAATTAATTTGTTATATAATTGAGTCATTGGATTTACGGGAAATTTCCCGTAGAACAAAATATTTGGGAAGTTGTGATGAGCGGCAGCAACTGGAAAGGAATGGATATTATGAGAGTAGGTATGTTGACAAGCGGTGGCGACTGTCAGGCACTGAATGCTACCATGAGAGGTATTGCAAAGGGTCTGTACAATCTGTATGATGACGTGGAGATTTACGGTTTCCTGGACGGGTACAAGGGTCTGATCTATGCCGAGTACAAGAAGATGGAACGGTCGGATTTCAGAGGTATTATCAAGCGGGGCGGTACGATTCTGGGAACTTCCAGACAGCCCTTCAAACTGATGAGAGAGCCTGATAAAAACGGACTGGATAAAGTAGAGTCCATGAAACATACTTACAGGAAACTGAGACTGGACTGTCTGTTTGTACTGGGCGGCAACGGAAGTCAGAAGACTGCCAATCTGTTAAGCCAGGAAGGTCTGAATGTAATCGGACTTCCCAAGACGATTGACAACGATCTCTGGGGTACCGATATGACATTTGGCTTTAACAGCGCAGTTGAGATTGCGACCAATGCAATCGACTGTATCCACACGACAGCCGCATCACATGGACGTGTATTTATTGTTGAAATCATGGGCCATAAAGTGGGTTCCCTGACTCTGGAGGCAGGTATGGCAGGCGGAGCAGATGTAATCCTGCTTCCTGAAATCCCCTACGATATCAACAAAGTTGCCGACGCTGTTAAACGCAGATCAAAAGCCGGCTGCGGCTTTACGATTATTGCCGTTGCAGAAGGCGCGATTTCCAAAGAGGATGCAGCTCTGAGCAAGAAAGAGTACAAGAAAAAAGTGGCAGAATCATCCTATCCTTCCGTGTCCTATGAGATTGCAGCCCGTCTGCAGGAACTGACCGGTGCAGAAGTTCGTGTAACGGTTCCCGGTCATATGCAGAGAGGCGGAGAACCCAGTGCATACGACAGAGTTCTGTCATCACGTCTTGGGGCAAGAGCGGCTCAGATGTGCAAGGACGGAGAATTCGGTAATCTTGTAGTAATCAAAAACGGTGAGATTGACAAATACCCTCTGGCTGAAAGTGCCGGTAAGCTGAAGGTTGTTGATCCTGATTCCAGCATCGTTCAGGAAGCGCGGCTGCTGGGCATTACATTCGGCGACTGATCGGGATGCAGGTCTGCAATCAGGCTGCTGTGAAACATATTTGAGAACAAAGAGGAGCAGATGAAACATGTCCTATACAGCGTTGTACAGAAAGTGGCGTCCGCCGGTTTTTGATGATGTAAAAGGCCAGGATCCCATTGTATCAGCATTAAGAAATCAGATTCATACAGGGCGTATAGGCCATGCTTACCTGTTCTGCGGAACACGCGGAACAGGTAAGACGTCTGTTGCCAAGATTTTTGCCCGGGCAGTCAACTGTGAAGCACCGGTTAATGGAAACCCCTGCAATCAGTGTTCCAGCTGCAGGGCGGTAAACCAGGGAAACTCTGTCAATGTCATGGAGATTGATGCAGCTTCCAATAATGGTGTGGATAATATTCGTGAGATCCGCGATGAAGTGCGGTATGCTCCTACAGAGGGGCGTTATAAGGTTTATATCATCGATGAAGTGCATATGCTTTCTACGGGAGCGTTTAATGCACTGCTGAAAACACTGGAGGAACCTCCGGCTCATGTAATATTTATACTGGCCACCACAGAGGTTCACAAGATTCCCGTCACTGTTTTATCACGGTGTCAGCGTTATGATTTCAGGAGGATTTCCGTTGACGTCATCGCTTCCCGTCTGAAGCAGCTGACGGATGGCGAGGGCGTGGAGATTGAGGACCGCGCGCTGAAGTATATTGCGAGAAAAGCGGACGGTTCCATGCGTGATTCCATCAGTCTGCTGGATCAGTGTATTGCGTTTCATTACGGAGAGCTGCTTACGTATGATAAAGTTCTGGATGTACTGGGAGCAGCCAGCTATGATCTGTTCGGGAATCTGCTGGAGGCGGCGCTGGACGGACGGACTGCAGACTGTATCGGTCTGATCGATGAAATTGTCATGCAGGGCCGTGAACTGGGTCAGCTGGTCAGTGATTTTATCTGGTATCTGCGCAATAT
>JBJELO010000099.1:2473-6435 GCA_051879195.1 Lachnospiraceae bacterium | reverse complement strand
AGGGCCGTGAACTGGGTCAGCTGGTCAGTGATTTTATCTGGTATCTGCGCAATATCATGCTGCTGAAGGCTTCAGATCTGGATGCGGACACCCTGGAAGTATCGGAGGAAGAACTTCTGGAGCTGGGCAGGATGAGCAGAAAGATCAGTGAAGAGACACTGCTTCGCTATATCCGGGTATTCTCAGAACTTTCCGGCAGGATTCGTTACGCCAATGACAAACGGGTGCTCCTGGAGATGGCATTTATCAAACTGATTCGCCCGGAGACAGAGTATAATCTTGATTCCGTGCTGAATCGTCTGGAGATTCTGGAGAAAAAACTGGCACAGGGCTATGTGGCGTCTTCTGCATCTTCAGTGGGACAGTATGCGGGGGAGGCAGCAGGCGGCGGACAGCATGCAGAAACGGATGGCATATCCGGAAAGAATGATGGCGAGAGAATCGGTAAAGGGGCGGATCTGGATGGGCAGAATCCCGGTACTTCCGTTTTGATGGGAGATCCAGGGGGGAAACCCGAAAGCAGGGAGATATCTGTCCCGGCTGATCAGATGGGCCGGTATGAAGTACTTCGGGGCAGTTGGGGAAAGATTGTCAACAGTCTGATGTCCCGATCGGCCAGAATTGCGCTGCAGAAGTCGGAGATAGAGCCGGATCAAAAAGGCAGCGGTTTCAGTATTGTGTTTTTTGAAGAAAAGTATTATGCTATTGGAGCACGGACTCCATATCTTACGGCAATTAAGGAAGCCGCACAGCAGATTACAGGGATCGATTGTGAATTTCGATTTGAATTAAGACAGGATGGAACCCCGGGCAGATTTATCAGCGATGAACAGCTGAAGTCTGTATTTAAGGGGATCGAGATAGAGGATGAATAACCCGGAAAGACAGTCCGGAGAGAAGTGTTAGTGCAAAACTGCAGGTAATACGGGCAGTTTCATATTTATTATCAAAGGAGTTTTATTTATGGCAAAAAGAGGCGGATTTGGCGGTGGTATGCCTGCCAATATGAATAATCTGATGAAACAGGCACAGAAGATGCAGAGACAGATGGAAGAAGCAAAGAAAAATCTGGATGAAAGGGAATACTCTGCAAAAGCCGGCGGCGGCGCAGTAGAAGTAAAGATGTCCGGCAAAAAGGAACTGCTGTCTGTAAAACTGACGGAAGAGGTTGTGGATCCTGATGATATTGAGATGCTGGAAGATCTGATCGTTGCTGCTGTAAATGAAGCAAGCCGCGCGGTGGATGAGGATGCTGCAAAGACCATGGGACAGTTTACGGGCGGTATGGGTATGCCTTTCTGATTACCGGCTGAGGCTGTTTTTACTGATAGTTGTTTATTATTGGACGCACATTGATAACAGGTGCAGAAGCGGGAGAATAGCATGGATTATTATGGAAGTCAGATCGGTGCTCTGATCGAAGAGCTTTCAAAGCTTCCCGGAATTGGCAGCAAGTCTGCACAGAGGTTGGCTTTTCATATCATTAATCTGCCGCAGGAGCAGGTGGAAAAGCTTTCTGCAACGATTATTGAAGCAAGGAAAAAGGTCAGATACTGCAGCTGCTGTTGTACGCTGACGGATGATGAATTGTGTCCTGTCTGTAAAAATCCTTCACGGAATCATAAACAGATTATGGTGGTGGAAAATTCCAGGGATCTGGCAGCGTACGAAAAGACTGGAAGATATGAAGGTGTTTATCATGTTCTGCACGGCGCAATATCGCCTTCCCGTGGAATCGGGCCGGCAGATATTCGTTTAAAAGAGCTTATGACGCGCCTTGCAGGGGATGTAGATGAACTGATCATTGCGACAAATTCCAGTCTGGAAGGTGAAGCTACGGCGATGTATATCAGTAAGCTGGTGAAACCTGCAGGAATCAGGCTGACCAGAATTGCCAGCGGGGTTCCGGTAGGAGGCGATCTGGAATACATTGACGAGGTAACATTGTTAAGAGCTTTAGAAGGAAGGGTACTTTTATAAGTACCCTTTTTATGTTAAACTGTAAGCAGGATTATTATGCGGAGGATGCGATAGTGGAAAAACAGGATGTGAGCCAGGCGGCCAGAAAGATCCGCTCGTTGATGCAGGAGAAAAAATATAGAGAAGTAGTAAAGATAGCAAACAATTTGAATCTGAATCGCATTAATAACGGTTTACTGATTCTTGATATTGTGGAAGCATACGAAAAACAGGGAGATAAGAAAGCGGCAAAGCAGGCTCTGCTGAATTATTATGATGTTCATGGTATTACGGGACGCAATATGATGCAGAAGCTGATTGAGTTGTGCATTGAAACCAGGGATATCTCCAACGCGGTAGGATTATGCATGGAATTTGAAAATGAATGGCCGGAAAGCAGTATTTCCTATTTGATGCGATACCAGATTACTGCTTCTGCAGGAGGCAGCCTGGATGAAAGGATTTATTATCTGGAAAGATATAAAGAAACGGAATTTGAAGAACGCTGGGGCTATGAACTTGCCAAACTATACGATAAGAACAATCAGAAAGAGAAATGTGCAGAAGTATGTCATGAGATTATCTGCTTATTCGGTACCGGAAAGTATGTGGAGAAAGCAGTACAGCTGAAGGAAAGAGTAACCGGTCTGACAGAAGACGAGATCAGAATTGTAGAAGCTGCGAAACACCGGGAACAGGAGGAACGAGAGCGCCGGGAAGAAGAAGAACGTCTTGCCCGCGAAGAAATGGCACGCATTGCAGAGGAAGAGGCGCGTCGAACAAAAGAGTATGAGGAACGTCGTCGTCAGGAAGAAGAGTACCGGCATCAGGAAGAAGAAAGAAAGCGTCAGGAAGAAGAATACAGACGAAGAATAATAGAAGAAGAGCAGAACAGACTGCGTGAGCAGGAATATGAACGAAAATACCGACATGAATACGAAGGTACTGCAGGCAGTATGACTGCTGAAAGAGAAGAAACAGAAGAAGAATACGCAGCGCTGCGGGCAAGACTGGCAGAGGACGAAAAAATACGTCAGACAGAGGAAGCTGCCCGCCTGCTGAAAGAGAAAAAGGAAGCGGACCGTATTGCACGGGAGCAGAAAATAGCAGAGGCATTAAAAACCTCAGATCGTTATGCTGAGATAGAAAGAAGCAGAAGTAACTCCATTTATTTTGATGAAATCATCACAAGGCAGAATACTGCTGAAAGTAAATCGAAAGGCGGAAAGGAATCATCCGAAAGCGGAGGCATTTTCTCTTCTTTCGGGAAAATGGCTTCCAATGTGCGTAAAACTTTACAGCCTGATGAGGATTATCTCGAAAAAACAGATTCAGATGCAGAAATCGAATACATAACAGTCGGTCGTAATACACAGGCATATGTTGAAGATATTGAAGAGAGAATGCTCAGCGAACTGGATATGCTGGATGATGAGCAGATTGATGAATTAGGTTCAACGCAGATTAAAGAAATCTATGAATTGAAGATTCTTCATGATGTACGGGAAAGCATTAGAGATTTAATTGCAGAAACAGATAATCTGTACTGTATAAAACGTTCAAAGCAGGAGCAGGAAAAAATACAGAAAGAACTGGAACAGTTTGTAAACCATGATCCTTATGTCAGTCCGCTGGAGCAGGATGAAGAAAATGAACAGGAAGAAAAAAACGAAACAGCTGAACCGGTTGAGGAAGCTGATTCTGTGGAATCGGTGGAACCAGCTGAGACGACTGAGAAAACTGAGCCCGTAGAATCAACCGAAACGGTTCAAGAATCTGAAGAAGCGGCCACTGTAGAATCAGCTGAGACGGTTGAAGAATCTGAGGAAGCGGCCCATGCGGAAACGGTCGGAGAGGTTGAGGAAGCTGAAACAGCAGAATCAGCTGAGATGGTTGAAGAGTCTGAGGAAGCTGAAACAGCAGAATCGGCTGAGATGGTTGAAGAGGTTGAGGAAGCTGAAACAGCAGAATCGGCTGAGATGGTTGAAGAGGTTGAGGAAGCT
>JBJELO010000099.1:0-2373 GCA_051879195.1 Lachnospiraceae bacterium | reverse complement strand
GAAACAGCAGAATCGGCTGAAATAGTTGGGGAAGCTGACTTTGCGGAATCAGCTGAAGTGGTCGAAGAGAGCGAACCTGCAGAGGAGGGTAAACCGGCTGAAGAGGTTAAAACTGAAAAAACGGTTGAAGCGGCAGAGAAAGTCAGTTTTGTACAGTCTGAAGTGAAACAGACAATTCTTGACAGGATTCCAAATCCGGATGAAAATCTGTCTGCAAAGGAATTCTCAGAGTGCGTCACAGCATATGCAGAATCGAAAGGATATCAGATTGAGGACAGTGCCTATTTAACCATAGCAGTACTTGCGGATGAGATGCAGAAAAAAGGCATTCCTTTATCGCTGAACAATGCAGTAATTATGGTGGATGATGCAATTACAAGAATTCAGAAAAGGAATCCACTGGATAAAATTGTGGATCGATACAGCAAAAAGCATGCGTATCTTCTAAAAGATAAACATTTTTACTGGAATAACTATAGCAAGGCAAGAAAATAGTGCAAAAAAGGAAGTGTAATCAGAATACACAGGACAAGGCAGAGGACGCAGACGGGCTAAACGCCCGGCAAGGACGATAACGCAGTCAAATGTATTCTGAGCCACTGAACTTTTGCAGGAATTTCTTGTCTGGCTATAAATACGGCGGCAAAAAGACGGACCGAAACAGGGAAATTATTCTGTCTGGCCCGAAGCTGCTGCCGATGGCTTATAGAAAGGCTGCAATATGAATATAAAATTAATCGCACTGGATCTGGACGGCACCCTGCTTCTTCCGGACAAAACTCTTTCCGGGGAAAACCGAAAGGTACTTATGAGAGCATCGGAAGAAAATGGGGTCCATATTGTGCTCGCTACCGGAAGGACATTGTCTGGTATCAGCGGAGTTCTGGAAAAACTGCCCTGTGTAAGATATGCAGTAATGGCTAATGGTTCCGTGGTACAGGATATACAGACAGGGAAGGTAATCACAGAGCATCTTGTAAAAACAGAGGATGCTCTGGCATTTTATGACTATGCGGTTTCCAGAGACCTTATGCTGGATTTCTTTTATCAGGGAAAACGGATTGTTCCATCTGAATGGGACGACCGGATTAATCGGATGGAGGCTTCAGAAGGAACAAAGCGCCTTCTGCTTTCAGACTGCGTCAGGGTAAAAGATCAGCGCGGCTATTTATCCGGACTTCCCGGCATTGAAAAAATCAGTATTCGCTTCCCCAATGAAGCCGAAAAAAACAGATGTTACCGAATCATTGAAAAAACTTTTCCGCAGTTTCAGATATGTTCCTCACTGGAAACTAATATTGAGGCTAATTGCAGAAATGTTACAAAAGCTGCCGGAATCGAAGATCTGGTCTCATATCTGGGAATCGGTATGGAATCGGTTATGGCCTTTGGCGATAACGGCAATGATTACGAGATGATATTATCAGCCGGGATCGGGGTAGCCATGGGTAATGCGGAAGAGAGTGTAAAGAAAGCAGCGGATAGAGTTACCGGAAATAATACGGAAGATGGTGTGGCACAGATGGTCAGGGAGGTGTTTGGATGGCAGCAGGAATTGTTATAGCTGCAATTTTGATTATTTCAACTGTACTGGGTTTAAAAGACGGTGGGCTGCGGACTTTCTGGTCTATTGGATGTTCAATCGCTGCCATCATTCTGTCTGTTATGCTGAGCCCCACTATATCTGAATTTATGACGGATCAGGTTCATCTGAATCATTACGTTGAAGTGAATGTACTGGAGTATCTTCAGGAGAAGGCAGAAAAGGATCTGGAAAAGGCGGAAGCGGATATACAGAATCAGTTTATTAATGAACTGGAACTGCCGGCATCCTGGCGCAAAGCAATTATAAAAAATAATACTGCAAAAGAGCGGGAGAAAAATCCTGCTGAAAGTTTTCTGGAATATGTATCCCGGTCGATTGCGGAAATCAGTGTAAAGGTTCTGTCATTTATTCTGACATTCATTCTGGTTGCGGTTATTTTGAAAATGTTATCCACCATGTTTGGAATTATAGATAAGATCCCTTTGCTGAGGCAGGTGAATAAACTTGTGGGAATGGGGGCAGGATTTATCAGAGGATTAATTATAATCTGGCTGATCATGATCGTTGTCGCTTTTGTTAGAAATTATGAATGGGGGCAGGCTGTGCTTGTCATGATTCTGAATAACCCTGTAGCAGCATTTTTCTACCATCATAACTGGATAGCAATGATACTTTTATCCATTTGAAAAAAGTGCAGGCAAAAATTATAGCAAGGAAAGAAAATTTGCGGTGATTTTTTGTCTGGCTATAAAAAGCAGTTGACAAAACAAAAGGCTGGTGGTATCCTATACAGGCTGTTGCAGAAATTGTTTAAATTACTGCAACAG
>JBJELO010000098.1:0-3141 GCA_051879195.1 Lachnospiraceae bacterium | reverse complement strand
TGGAACTGATGAAAAACTTCCGTCCCGATACCATCATCGCTCTGGGCGGCGGCTCAGCCATGGATGCAGCCAAGGTTATGTGGCTTATGTATGAACATCCCGAAGTAAACTTTGATGATATCAAACAGAAATTCATGGATATCCGCAAGCGTGCATTCAAATTCCCGGAACTGGGCAAACAGGCCAAACTGATCTGTATCCCCACTACTTCCGGTACGGGTTCTGAGGTAACTCCTTTCGCCGTAATCACCGATTCCGATGAGAACAAGAAATATCCTCTGACTGACTACGCGCTGACACCCACCATTGCCATCGTGGATCCGGAGCTGACCATGAGCCTGCCCGCTTCCATCGCAGCCGATACCGGTATCGATGTCCTTACTCATGCGGTTGAAGCATTCGTCTCCATCCTGGCATCCGATTACACAGACGGTCTTGCAAGGCAGGCGGTTAAAATGGTCTTTGATTATCTGCCGCGCTCAGTAAAGAACGGTAAAAATGATCCCGAAGCCCGTGAAAAAATGCACAACGCTGCAACTATCGCAGGTATGGCTTTCGCCAATGCCTTCCTCGGCATGAATCATTCCCTTGCTCATAAGATCGGCGGTGAATTCCATATTCCTCACGGACGTACCAACGGCATCCTGCTGTCCCACGTCATCCGCTACAACGGAACCGTACCCACCAAGCTGAACATCTGGCCCAAGGTAGAACGCTACAAAGCAGACGAAAAGTACATGGAACTTGCTCAGCTGATCGGCCTCCATCCCACAACACCTGCCGAAGGTGTGGAAATGTTCGCCGACGCATGTGAAAAACTGTGTGCCGAGGTCAATCTCGCCTGCAACATCAAATCACAGGGTATCTCCGAAGAGGACTGGAATGAAGCCGTACACCGCATCGCCATGAATGCCTACGAAGACCAGTGTACACCCGCCAATCCCAGAATGCCCATGGTGAAAGATATGGAAGAAATCCTCCATACCATCTACGCATACGAATCAAAATATTACAAATAAAACGCAAATAAAACATAACTGACCACCGGGGACCGTGAAGGCAGCAGTGCTTTCACGGTTCCTGTACGTTACAGGACTCTCTTTCCTCATCCGCTTCTTCCCGGCAGACCCCGGTTCCTTCCGCAGGCACATCATCAATCTTCAGCTGGATCACCGACTGGGCAAAATTGAAAGACATACGGATATACTTCTCCTTTTCTGCTGCTGCCGCGGCGGCTTCTCCCGCAATCTCCTGCAGGATCTCTCTGGTCAGATAGCCTCCTCTCCAGTGAAACACAAAGTACTCCTGCTTTTTGCGTATCGCCGTTCTCAGCCGCTTTCCCACATCTTCTATCTTTGTAAGCGAGAGTCTGTTATCCTTATAGTAAAAGCGGTCCCCATCCTCGCATGCAGGCACCGGATACATCACCGTACGGTGATCCCGGAAGATCTTTTTATCGTTCAGATTAAAATAATCAAACCGCTTCTGTCCGTACCGGCCCAGAGAATTGTCATACGTGGCATCAAGATGATACCACTTCCCCTGTATCCTGAGTACATTCCATGCATGACGGTATTTCAGACCATTCTCCGGATCCGCATCGCAGACCGCTATGATACAGGGTATCCCCAGTTCGTCACAGAGAAGCTTTACGGTCTTGGCAATCCCCTCACATACACCGATTCCCTGCTGCAGCGGCCCGATAATCTCATGAGAATAGCTTTTCTTCAGCTTGTCATAGGTCACATTGCTGCAGATAAAATCATGAATATAAAGTTCCTTCTCCAGATCCGACTTCATAGCCTGAGCCGGTCTTGCCAGCCTTGTAATACGGCCCTGAAGTGCTTTCTGATGCTCTTTTATCTTTTTCTTATCAAACATATACTCAGGAATCAGCTGCATGGTCTGTGCACCCTGTGCATAACGGCAGGAAAAGCCTGTCACATAAAAAATCCACGGATTGTCCAGCCGCAGCAGGAAAAAAATCTCCGACAATTCTTTCATGCCCAGTTTCGGTACTGAAAAAGAGGAAGCGAATGCACCAAATCCTTCCGCCATGGCATGATAGGCAGACTGAAAGCTTCTGTTCATCTGCCTGTAATAATACCGGTTCATCGAATCATCCCTCCATACCGCTGAAACAGAATCAGTCCCAGAACGGCTGCATACCATATTGCTGCAGCTTTAAAAATCATCCTTCCCAGCATACTTTCGGACCGGGTAAGTTTCAGACAGACCCTTTCCCGGCTGAAGGGCCAGAACAGCATCTCTCCCCGTTTATTCAGTATATCCAGCACCAGATGGGATGCATATGCAGTAAAAAACCAGAAAGTAAGTTCCTGATTATCACCGATTGTCACGCCAAAAAGCCATGAAAACAACAGCAGCGCCGCTGCAGAATGAGTCATCGAACGGTGGTCCGTCAAAGCCCCGGCCAGTACCGCCAGGATAAAAAATACCGCATACTGCCAGTCAACCGGCCTTTTGGTCAGACACTGTGCCAGAATACAGAAAACCACAAGCCGGACCATACACCGGGCTGCATCCTTCGTATTGCGCCCATACTGATCACAGTCAGGCAGTGTAGATGCCATCGCCGCAGCCGCACTCCCCAGCATCAGCCCTGTAAATGTCAGTGTCTCCGGCATCACTGCTGCCGCAGCCGTCACGCCGCAGGCAAGTCCGGCGGCTGTATGTGTTCGTCCATTCATCGAATCAATCTCTTTCCTTTCTCATTAGAATCAATTATGTGCTCACATTATATCGAATATCTGTTCTGTTTTCAAGTAGTTTTTATCTTTTCACACTTTGTTTATAAATTATTCATAATATCCGGATGCACAATTCGGTTTTTATTGTCAGAAAGCCTGAATTCATCTTTAATATTTATAGTTTTTTTCTATAAATATATTTAGTATTTCAGGTTGCAACCGGAATGATAATCATTTATACTGATTAATGCGGTATGATCCATACCGGTGCCGGTATATATGATTATCATATCAATTCTGATACCGCAGCAATGAACATTATGGGAATAGTTAGGTAACTGGTGTGCCTCCTGGTCTTCAAAACCTGTGTGGGGTGTTGATCATCCCGGGTGGGTTCGATTCCCACATATTCCCGCCAGAACCGACACAG
>JBJELO010000097.1:44377-49765 GCA_051879195.1 Lachnospiraceae bacterium | reverse complement strand
GCAACGATATTGCCTGCTACAGCGCCCATACAAACTTTGATTCCATGCCCGGAGGTATGGGCGAGCTGGCGGGCGAACTGCTGCAGCTGGGCTGTGTTTCACCGCTGGAGGATATGAGCGGTCATCTGGAAGATCCCTGGGGCATCGGAGTGGTCGGCAATCTGGCGGCTCCCATAACTTTGGGAGAACTCTGCGATCAGGTAAAACACGTATTTGGTCTGAAAAATGTCAATCTGTTCCAGGCAGCTCCCATGGAAAGACAGGTACAGCGCATCGCGGTCTGCCCCGGTTCGGGCCGTTCCATGATTGATGCGGTGGTACAGTCTCAGGCGGAGGTTTTCCTGACCGGAGACATCGGTCATCATGAAGGAATTGACTGCATGGACATGGGAATTACGGTGATCGATGCGGGGCATTTTGGGCTGGAGAAGATATTCATACCGGTCATGGCGGAAAAATTAAGCCGGGAATTTCCGGAACTGGAAATATATACAGCGAAACCGGCGGCGCCTTTCCGGGTATACTAAAATCATAAAGGGGTGTGAGTGAATGCTGAAACTGATGATTGACGGCACAGAAGAAAGATGCGTGGAGGGGACCACGTATCTGGAACTGGCAAAACGATATCAGAAAAATTATAAACATGATATTCTGCTGGCAAAAAACGGCGGGTATCTCAGGGAACTGAATAAAGTCGTGGAAAGGGAGGGGGAAATTACCTTTCTGACGGCGGAGGATACGGCCGGGATTACCACGTATGGCCGGAGTGTTCTCTTTCTGTTCCTGAAGGCGCTCTATCAGGCTGCCGGCCATGGAAACATCAACAATGTCCGGGTTGATTTTTCTGTTCTGAAGGGGCTTCTGCTGGAAGTGGATGCGAATATTCCCGTGGATCAGGCTCTGCTGGACCAGGTGAAGGTTCAGATGGAAGAAATCGTAGCTCAGAAGCTTCCCATTGTGAAACGGAATATGCCCACCAGGGAGGCCATTGATATTTTCGCTTCCCACGGCATGCATGACAAAGAGCGGCTGTTTGAATTCCGCCGTTCCTCCAGTGTCAATGTGTACCGCCTGGAAGACTTTGAAGATTATTTTTACGGATATATGGTACCGGATTCCGGTTACCTGAGATATTTTGATCTGTGCATGTATGAAAAGTACGTGATCCTGCAGCTGCCGGATCAGAATGCACCGGAGGAAATTACACCGTTTATGCCCCAGCCGAAGATTTATTCCACTCTGCTTCGTTCCGTCAGCTGGCGGAAAATGCTGGGTGTCAATACGGTGGGTGATCTGAACCGGATCATTGCCGGAGGCGAGATCCTGGAGCTGATTCTGGTGCAGGAGGCACTTCAGGAAAAGCGTCTGGCGGATATTGCTCAGGAAATTTCCGAAAGACCGGAAGTGAAATTCATCATGATCGCAGGTCCGTCTTCTTCCGGAAAAACCACCACCAGCAGGAGACTGGGAATCCAGCTGAAAGCCCATGGGCTGCGGCCTCATCCCATATCCGTGGACAATTATTTTGTGGAACGGGAGAAATCGCCCAGAGATGCCAATGGGGATTATAATTTTGAATGTCTGGAGGCTCTCGATCTGCAGCAGTTCAACCGGGATATGTGTGATCTTCTGGAAGGGAAGGAAGTGGAACTGCCCAGCTATAATTTTGTAACCGGCAAACGGGAATACAAGGGTGAAAAGCTGCAGATGGGCAGGGAGGATATTCTGGTCATTGAAGGAATCCATGCGCTGAATGATGCCATGTCATCAGAACTGCCCAAAGAGAGTAAATTCAAGATCTATCTCAGTGCGCTGACTCAGCTGAATATCGATGAGCATAACCGGATTCCCACCACCGACGGCCGCCTGATCCGGCGCATGGTGCGGGATGCCAGAACCCGGGGAACATCGGCTCAGGAGACGATCCGGCGCTGGCCTTCGGTACGTGCCGGGGAGGAGAGCAATATATTCCCCTATCAGGAGGATGCAGATGTGGTATTCGATTCCTCCCTGATCTATGAACTGGCGGTACTGAAATCCTATGCCGAGCCGCTTCTGTTCCAGATTCCCCCCGAAAGCCCGGAAGGAATCGAGGCCAGAAGGCTGTTGAAATTCTTCGATTATTTCCTGAATGTGGGCAGCGAAAACATCCCCATCAATTCCATACTGAGGGAATTCGTGGGCGGAAGCTGCTTTGAGGTGTGATCTTATTTATTATCATGAAAAAAACGATACACACTTTCGGCTGCTTTCCGGTTCATGCCCGGGATTTCAGCCAGCTGTTCTTCGCTTGCATTCCGGATTTCGTCCAGTGAGCGGAAGTTTTTCATGAGGGCTTTGCGGCGGGTGGGGCCGATGCCGGGGATTTCGTCCAGTACGGAGTGAACCTGGGATTTGCCCCGGAGGCTTCGGTGATATTCGATGGCGAAGCGGTGGGCTTCATCCTGAATGCGGGTGATGAGCCGGAAGCCTTCGGAGTGGGTATCAATGTCAATTTCAATATTGTTGTAGTACAGTCCCCGTGTGTTGTGGTGGTCATCCTTGACCATGCCGCATACGGGGATGTTCAGTTTCAGCTCCTGTAAAACGGAAAGGGCGATGTTGACCTGTCCCCGGCCTCCATCCATCATGATCAGGTCGGGAAAACGGCTGAAGCTGGTCAGTGATGTGTCATCGCCGGAATTCTGTTCCTCCAGACCGTGCACGAAACGTCTTGTCAGGACTTCTCGCATGGAAGCGTAATCATCGGGGCCGGTGACGGAACGGATCCGGAATTTGCGGTAATCGCTGCGTTTTGCTTTTCCGTCCTCGAAAACAACCATGGAACCCACCGATTCGAAGCCGCTGATGTTGGAGATATCGAAGGCTTCCATCCGGTGAATTTCAGGAAGGGAAAGAAGGCCGGCAATCTCTGCACAGGCGCCCAGAGTCCGCTGTTCTTCTCGCCTTGCCTTTTCCCTCCCCTGATCCAGAACCAGCTTTGCGTTTTTGGCAGCCAGGGCCATAAGTCTTGCTTTTTCTCCTTTTTGCGGAACCTGACAGACGACTTTGCTTCCCCGCCGTTGTGTAAGCCATTTTTCAATAATCCGGCTGTCTGTGATAGGTTCCATAAGAAGCAGCTGGGCAGGAATATAGGGGGTGCCGGCGTAAAACTGTTTTACGAATTCATTCAGTATCTGTGCGGTGGAATCTCCCTCGCCTGCAGTGAGCCGGAAATGATCTCTTCCGATCATCTGTCCGTCCCGCACGAAGAAAACCTGTACCACGGCATCATAGCCTTCTGCGGCAATAGCGATGATATCCCGGTCTTCATGCTGGTTGGTGGCAGTGATTTTCTGTTTTTCCCTGATCTTCTGCACACCAAACAGCAGGTCACGTACCTGGGCGGCCTGCTCGAAATCCATATTTTCCGCAGCTTTCTGCATCCGTTCTGTCAGGATCTGTTCCACCTGTCTGTAATTGCGTCCTTCCAGAAAATCAAGTGCCTGATCGATCTGTGTCCGGTATTCTTCCCGGGAAACAGTTCCCTGACACGGGGCGCTGCACTGGCCCAGGTGATAATTCAGACAGGGGCGCTGTCCTGTGGAAGTACCGTCCAGCGTCTTGTGGCAGGTACGGATTTTAAACAGCTTGTGCAGCAGGTCGATGGTATTTTTCACGGATTCGGAGCTGGTATAGGGGCCGAAATACCGGGCATGATCCTTCTTACGTTCCCTGGAAAACAGAATCCTGGGATAGGGCTCATGAATCGTCACCTTAATATAAGGATAGGTCTTGCCATCCTTCAGCATGGTATTGTAGCGGGGCCGGTGCTCTTTGATCAGGTTGTTCTCCAGCACAAGCGCCTCCAGCTCGGAATCCGTCAGAATATATTCAAACCAGCGGATATTGGAAACCATCCGCACGATTTTGGGCGATTTGTTCCGGCTGCTCTGAAAATACTGGCGCACCCGGTTTTTCAGACTGATTGCTTTTCCCACATAAATGATCTCATCCTGTTCGTTGTGCATCAGATACACACCGGGACTGTCGGGCAGTTTTTTCAGTTCCTCCTGAATATCAAAAAAATCCATAGCGTTTCTCACTCCAGAACAATTGTTTTGTACAGGTTAAGTATATCATGAAAAAGGGCATGGTGCAATCTGCGCAGGAAAGCGTCTGCCAAATTCAGCTTGTGTGTAATCGAAAAATCAGTTACTATTATTAATAGTTCATACTATGGATCAGCATGGAAACAATGCCTGATCATTGGTGCAATGTAAAACAGTTTATTATTACAGGAGCAGTTTTTATGAAAAAGAATAACAGTTTTGAAAAAATGCATGTGTATGAGCCGGAGGAGGTGCATGATTACCTTTCTCTGGAGGAGATTCACGAGATTGAGCTGGAGATGCTGCTGGATTTTGTGAAGGTTTGTGACCGGTACCGGCTGCGTTATTATCTGTGCGGCGGTACGCTTCTCGGTGCTGTCCGTCATAAGGGTTTCATCCCATGGGATGATGATATTGATATTCTGATGCCCCGGCCGGATTATATGAAATTTCTGAAACTGGCGGGGAAAAGACAGGCACTTCCGCCGCATCTGAAGGTCTGCAGCAATCTTCTGGGCAATCTGAATGATCCTTTCTGCAAGATTGAAAATCTTCGGGTACGGATGGAAAAGGATTATTCCGATGATGAGAACGATCATTATCTCTGGATCGATATTTTCCCCATGGACGGGCTGCCGGACAGCAGCAGGGAGACAAAATGGATTTATAAGGAAGTTCTGATGCTTCGGACTCTGATCCGTATTATCAAGGTGCGGCCGGAGGTCTCGGATGAGATTTCCAAAACGCGGCTGAAGGCATTTCTGAAACCGCTTATGAAGCCGGTACTCAACCGGATTGGCATAAAACGTTTTGTAGCCCGGATCGAGCATATCTGCAGGCGGTATGATTTTGATTCCAGCCGCTATGTGGGCGGTATTGCTTTTGGTTACGGGCCTCAGGAACGGATGCTGCGCAAAGATTATGTAAAACCGGTTAAGGTGGAATTTGAGGGCCACATGTTCAATGCCCCCGGCTGCTGGCATCAATATCTGAGCAGCCTGTACGGCGATTATATGAAGCTTCCGCCGAAGGAAAAACGGACTGCTCATATTATCAGAATGTGGCGTTCATAACTTGTTCAAAAATTATTTAAAAAACTTTTACAACGTTAACACAGTTCCATCATATTTACAGGGTATGATAGAACCATAAAACGAAGGCGGGAAACAGCCGGAGTTCAACTGAATATGTTTATAAGAAGGAATATTGGAAAGCAAGTTTTTTTTCATAATGGGCTGAAAAGCCCTCCTCCCTTTTTCATTGTTATAGAGACGGCCTTTACGTAAGATCATCGAAA
>JBJELO010000097.1:0-44277 GCA_051879195.1 Lachnospiraceae bacterium | reverse complement strand
GCCCTCCTCCCTTTTTCATTGTTATAGAGACGGCCTTTACGTAAGATCATCGAAACAGCGGTGGTTTTCCGTAAAGGCCGGTCTTGTTATTGTTCAGACTTCGCCTGAGAGAATGTGGTGAGGCAGAATGAAGTTATAACTGCAGCCTTGCTTTTACACCCTGCAGATGATAGAATAGAGGGAGCAATATAGTGCCGCATGATCAGTTTGCCGGGGGGTGGCGGGATGGTGCGGTGCGGGGTACAACCTGAGCCGGATGAGTCCGTTTTGCAGCGGCCCGGACGGCAAAGCGAGGAGGATTTTTTTATGAGCGGTTTGAATGAAACACCCAGCGGCAGCCGGGTACATATCGGGATTTTCGGCAGGAGAAATGCGGGGAAATCCAGTATTATCAATGCAATTACAGGGCAGGATGTGGCAATTGTTTCCGATGTGAAGGGGACTACTACGGATCCGGTGGCGAAGGCCATGGAGCTTCTGCCTCTGGGACCGGTGAAGATTTTTGATACGCCCGGTCTCGATGACGAAGGCGAGCTGGGTCATGAACGTATGAGACGGTCTCTGCAGGTGCTGAACAAGTCGGATCTGGCGCTGCTGATCGTGGACGGTACGGAAGGTCTGGGCGAGCTGGAGCTGGAGCTGATTGAGAAGTTCAAGGAGAAGAATACACCATATCTGGTTGTTTATAATAAGATCGATCTGATGGATCCGAAGGTGCTGGAGGAGGTCCAGGCGGGTCCCAAAGTGCCTACTGATATTTATGTCAGTGCAGTGACAGGGGAACATATTCAGGAACTGAAAGAGATGATTGCGAAGATGGCTCCGGCTGATGAGGCCAAATTCCAGCTGGTAGGTGATCTGCTGTCGCCTTCCGATCTTGTGGTTCTTGTGATTCCCATTGATAAGGCAGCTCCCAAGGGCAGACTGATTCTGCCTCAGCAGCAGACAATCCGTGATATTCTGGAAGCAGATGCCATGGCGGTGATGACGAAGGAATATGAGCTGCGGGAGACACTGGCCAGCCTGAACAGAAAGCCCAGACTGGTTATCACCGATTCTCAGGTATTTGCCAAGGTTTCAGCAGATACGCCGAGAGACGTGCAGCTGACTTCCTTTTCCATCTTATTTGCCCGTCACAAGGGCAATCTGGAGGAGCTGGTAAAGGGTGTGAAAGCCATGGAACGGCTGAAAGACGGTGATACGGTTCTGATTTCCGAGGGGTGCACGCACCACAGGCAGTGCGACGATATCGGAACAGTGAAGATTCCCAGATGGATCCGCCAGAATACCGGCAAGCAGCTGGAGTTTGAATTTACCAGCGGCGGTACATTTCCCGATGATCTGGAAAAATACAGCCTGATCGTGCACTGCGGAGGCTGTACTCTGAATGAAAAGGAGATGAAGCACCGCATCCGCATGGCCTCCAGACAGAATGTGCCGATTACCAATTACGGCATTCTCATTGCCTGGATGCAGGGAATCCTGAGGCGAAGCCTGGAACCCTTCCCGGCCATTGCCATGTGTCTTGACGACGACGAATAAACAGACAGGCGAATGGACAGGCAGACGAATAGACGGACAGATAATTGAGACAGATAATCGACTGAATAATCATTCAATCCGGAGCACAGGACATGTCAGGAAGAAAGATATGCCTGTGCTCCTGCACGATATATGAGTTGTGAGCAGCAGGAGGATAACAGGATGAACGAAACAGGAAATGATGCATGGCGCGTGGAGCGGGATAAGCTGGGTGCCATGTCCGTGCCGAAGGATGCACTTTACGGAATCAATACAGCCAGAGCGGCGGAGAATTTTGCCCTGGATGACAGAGGCGTCAATCCCGATCTGCTGACGGCGATCATACAGATAAAAAAAGCGGCGGCCATGACGCACCGGGATCTGAAGGTTATGGAACGGGAAAAGACGGATGCGATCATTGCAGCCTGCGACAGCCTGCTGGAAAGCAGGGATTATTCCGCATTTATTACAAATCACCTGCAGGGAGGGGCGGGAACGTCCACCAATATGAATGCCAACGAGGTGATTGCCAATCTGGCGCTGGTACTTTCCGGCCATCAGCCGGGTGAATATGAGTATATCAGCCCGCTGGATGATGTGAACCGTTCCCAGTCCACCAATGATGTGTACCCGTCGGCCCTTCGTATTGCGGCCATTGGACTGGTGCGTCAGCTGGCGGATGAGCTGTCGGCTCTTCAGGAGGAGCTGCAGCGCAGGGAGAATGAATACGACCATGTGCTGAAGCTGGGCAGAACGGAGCTGATGGATGCACTGCCCATCACGGTGGGACAGGAGTTCGGCGCCTATGCCCAGGCCATCGCCCGGGACCGCTGGCGTATCTACAAGGTGGAGGAGCGTCTGCGCCAGCTGAACCTGGGGGGAACTGCAGTGGGAACCGGCAGCAATGCACAGAAAAAGTACACATTCCGTGTGATGGAGCATTTGCGTGATATGACCGGTTTCGGACTGGCAATTGCCGAATATCCCATGGATCTGACTCAGAATAACGATGTTTTTACAGAAGTTTCCGGTTTGCTGAAATCAGTAGCCGTCAATCTCATGAAGATTTCCAACGATCTCCGTCTCATGAACATGGGGCCGGGAGGCGGCCTGGCAGAGATTACACTGGCTCCCATGCAGCAGGGTTCCACCATCATGCCCGGCAAGATCAATCCGGTCATACCGGAGATGGCAACCCAGGTGGCAATACAGGTTATGGCCAATGACACAGCCATCACCTTCTGCGCAGCCAGCGGCCAGCTGGAGCTGAATGCATTTATGCCGTTGATTGCGGACCGGCTTCTGGAATCGCTGCAGCTGCTCATTAACGGCGTGCGCATTTTCCGGGAAAAGGCCATCCGCACCCTGAAAGTAAATGAAGAAAACTGCCGCGGTCATCTGGAGCATTCCCTTGTTCTCGTAACGGCACTGGCACCGGTGGTCGGATACGATCAGGCGGCTGCACTGGCAGAGGAAAGCCGCGGTGACATGGAGACACTGAAGGAACTCATTATGGAACGGGGACTTTTAACGAAAGAACGGCTGGAAGAGCTTCTGGATTACCGGAATCTGACCAGTTATATGAAATAAAAAGCCTGAGGACATGGAGGCATAGTCTGAATATGCATAACTGCGCTATTGTCTTTACGGGATGTATGAAAGCGTCAGATAGCTGTGTCCGGACACAGTTATCTGGCGCTTGTATCAACTTCCCCACCAGAAAGGCGGTTTATCAATATGATGTATGTTTTTAAGAATCATGTTGGTATACCGTATTGAAGAAGAGGGGTATCATTTGGTAAATCTGATTTCGCCGAAAGAGATTTTTATAAAAGATACCGGAGATTATCCTTTTTTTTCGCCGGATGATCTCTACATTAATATCGGGGGAGCAACCTATTGCACAGACAACGGTAACAGAGTATTTAACCCGTTTTACTTCAATATTCCGAAAAATCTTTCGAAATTTGATACATATGACGTAGCCGTAAAGGATTCGATAATGGCTGTTCGATATAAAAGCAAAAAGTCTCCCCTTCAGATCAGAGAATATAAAAACCCTCAATTATTAGCAACAATTAATAATAATTATGCTGCGAGAGCATATAACTTTGCATTTACGAAAAACAATCTGGTTCTTTATTCAGATACGGGGATTATCACGATATATCGTTTTTGATGCCTGAACAGAGCGGCAAAGGAGATGTAATAAAAATGCACGATAAAAAAAACAGTAAGATTAAGTATAAAAGAAAGGAAATATTAGCAGTCCTTATGGAATTGGACTATATATTATGCTCTTTGCATTATATGGGAAGTTTCTATTTTGACAAAGACAGGGATCAATACGAAAAAGAGACTACACGATTCATTGATGATAATTTAATTTGCAATCGTTTAGCATCAATACGATATGTCTTATCTGTCTCATTTGATAAAGGTTTAAGTGAAAATGATGCAGACAATCTTGAAAAGGTTTTTGAAACAATACCGTATTGGAGAAAACCTGGAGATTTGTGTGATAAATTCTGGATTAAGGACCCCGATAATAATAGGGAGTATGATATTTGACAAATTGTTATTTATAACCTAAAATCCGAATAATGGTCACTCAAATATGCACGAACCATTGATTTTACGCCAAAAGTAATTTAGTGATTATATTTTTATAGTCACTAAATTTCCAAATCGATGCAAATCGTTGATAAATACAGGCTTCTGGCTTCTTTCAGAAGGCTATTTAGTGACCAAAATAAGGATTTAGGGTTATAACTGAGGAGATACAAAGAAAGGTTGTGTAATGAAAAAAATATATAAGATTTTTATTGCCATAGTGGTACTTTTATTAAGTACAGTATTTTTACTCTATATAGCATTTGTAATAGGTGCTATAAGTGCTTCCGGAGAAAATACGGAATTGGAAGATTATGAGCAGACATTAAAGGACTATGGGTATCCGAATGACGTGCTTCAATATTTTCCGGATTCAATACCGGAAAATGCTGTGAACGTGGAGTTTCGGGAAAGCCCTTCTTTTTTGCAGAAAGGCAGTTATATTTATCTGATATGCGAATATGATGAAAAAGATTTTAATAATATTGCTGAAAACATGCTGCAGGATATGACTGCTGAAAAAATATCAGTACAGCAAAATGAACTATCGGAATATGAAAGTTTTATCTTAAAGGGAGATTATTATCTGCCAACCCGTTTTCAGGATGCCTGCAAGAATGTCAGGGGAGAAAATGACAGATGGGATTATTATATTTGCTGCAATAGATCATCAGATGAACCGGAATGGAATCACGGATTGGTATCAGGCAGTATTGTGAATGCAGACGCCGGGCTGATTATCTATTATTATGAAGCATGGTAAACCGGCGTGGCTGTTTATGGCATATCTGCGGAACATGAAAGTTTCTGCAGATATGCCATTTTTATATGCGGTTGTGGTGCGGCAGATCAGTCCCGGTTATTACCAGTGCAACCTGACTTAAAAAGGAAAATCTGAATATTGTGATATTCCTGTGAAAAGAATCTGAAAAAAATATAAACTGGTTGAGTCTGTGTAAAAAAAATTATAGAATAGAAGCAGATTGATGATAGGTTTCGGATGATTGATTGCATCGAAGTGCTGAAAAGATTTGAGCAGCGTCGGTGCAGATAAAGAAGGATAAGGAGCTGATGGCATGTCGGGTTTTGTGGAATTAAAAGACGTAAGAAAAATCTATAAGATGGGTGAAGTGGAGATCAAAGCGGTGGATGGTATCAGCTTTTCCATAGAAAAAGGAGAATTTGTGATTATTGTGGGGCCCAGCGGGGCCGGCAAGACGACGGTTCTCAATATTCTGGGAGGGATGGATACGGCAACCTCCGGTAAGGTGATGGTGGACGGTCAGGATGTGGCTCTGTATAACGGGCGCAATCTGACCCGTTACCGCCGGGATGATATCGGTTTTGTGTTCCAGTTCTACAATCTGGTTCAGAACCTGACGGCCAGAGAGAATGTGGAACTGGCTGCGCAGATCTGCCGGGAGCCTCTGGACGCGGATAAGGTACTGAAGGAGGTGGGGCTGGAGCAGAGAGCAGGGAATTTTCCGGCGCAGCTGTCCGGCGGCGAGCAGCAGCGTGTTTCCATTGCCCGGGCGCTGGCGAAGAATCCCAAGCTGCTTCTGTGTGATGAGCCCACAGGTGCGCTGGATTATCAGACAGGCAAGCAGATTCTGAAACTTCTGCAGGATACATGCCGCGAGAAAAATATGACAGTGATTGTTATCACTCACAATACGGCGATTACGCCCATGGCAGATCATGTAATCGAGATCAAAAACGGACAGGTGGGTCGGGAATTTTACAATGAAAATCCCATGCCCGTGGAGAATATCGAGTGGTAGACCGGAACAGGACAGTGTGAGGAGAGAGCAGCATGAAAAAAGCACAATGGACGGATTTATTCCGGGAAATCAGAAAAAGCAGAGGGCGGTATCTGTCGCTTTTGTTTATTGTGGCACTGGGAACAGCATTTTATGCGGGTGTACGTTCTGCTGAACCTGACATGACCGCATCGGTAGACCGGTATTATGATGAGACCGATTTTATGGATGTGCGTGTGATGGGAACTCTGGGTCTTACCAAAGATGATCTGCAGGCGGTTGCCGATACGGAAGGGATTGAACGGGCGGAGGGCGGATACTCCACAGAGTTGTTTGCCGTCTGTGAAAACGATCAGCCGGTTATGAGTGTGGTGTCAGCCTGTGATAATATGAACCGTATGACCATAGAAGAAGGCCGCATGCCCCAGGCAGCGGATGAATGCTTCATGGATGCGGGGTTTATGAATAATCAGAACTATAAGGTTGGAGATCAGGTGACGCTGACGGACGAGTCGGGCGAAGCACCGGAAGATTTGAAGACAGACACGTTTACAATCGTCGGAAGCGGAACCTGGTCCTGGTATCTTTCCTGGAGCCGCGGTTCGGCTTCCATCGGGGACGGTTCTGTGGATGCCTTTATGGTTGTGCCGGCTGAAGCATTTGACATGGACTGCTATACGGTGATCTACACGCAGGTTGAAGGTGTCAGGGATCTGAATACGTTTGACGACGAATACGATGACGCGGTGGAACTGGTGACGGATCGTCTGGAAGAAATTGCGGGGGACCGGTGCGATATCCGTCAGGCTGAGGTCTGCGATGAGGCATATGATAAGCTTGCCGATGCGAAAAAGGAAGTGGCAGATGCCGAGAAGGAGCTTGCAGATGCAAAGACAGAGCTGACCGATGGTGAAAAAGAGTATGAAGATGGCCTGAAGGAGTATGAAAACGGTCTGGCAGAGTATGAGGACGGAAAACAGTCCTATGAGGATGGTGTGGCGGAGTACGAGGATGGTTTGAAGAAGTATGAAGACGGCTTGAGGTCCTGGGAGGATGGAAAACAGTCCTATGAAGACGGTCTGGCAGAGTATAAGAAAGGGGAGCAGAAGCTGGCAGATTCACGGAAAGAACTGGATGACGGCTGGGAAGAATACAATGCCGGTGCTGCTGCTTTATCCGATGCGCAGCAGAAGCTTCTGGACAGTCAGACGCAGCTTGAGGATGGGGAAAAACAGCTTGCCGATGCAAAAGCGGAGCTTTCCGCCGGTCAGAAGGAGCTGAATACACAGAAAAAAGAGCTGGATGAGCAGGCCGGGCAGGTTGCTCAGGGACTGAAGGCCTGTGAAGAAGGGGAAGCACAGCTTGCGGCAGCTGAAAAGGAGCTTGCTGCAAAAGAACAGGAACTGGAATCCGGCAAGGCGGCGTATGAAGCCGGTTTGAAGGAGTACGAAGCCGGGGAAGCACAGTTGAAAGAGGCTGCTGCACAGCTGGAAGCGGGACGCCAGCAGATTCAGGAGGCGCAGGCACAGCTGGATGCGCTTGAGGCGCAGGCGGAGCAGGTGAAAGAGATTTACGGGGAAGACAGCGATGAATATCGGCAGCTGATCAGTCAGTATAATGAAGGTAATGCAGCGCTGCAGGCGCAGAAGGAGGCACTGGATCAGAGTCAGGCCCAATATGATGCTTCCGCTGCGCAGCTTGCTGCTTCCAGAGAAACGCTGGATCAGACGGCTGCACAGCTGGAAACCGGGAAAAAGCAGCTGGCGCAGGGAAAGACCGAACTGCAGGCGCAGAAAGAGGAACTGGCGGCTTCAAAGAAGGAACTGACAGAGGCACAGAAACAGATTGAATCGGGGTATGCGTCCATATCCTCAGCTCAGGAAGAACTGGATGCCGGGCAGAAAACGCTGCAGGAAAAGGAGTCGGAACTGAATGACGGCAGAACACAGCTGGAAAGCGGTCAGGCAGAAGCTGACAGCTCTGTTAAACAGCTGGCAGAAGCCAAAAAGAAGCTGGACGACGGCGAAACAGCTTATGCTGCGGGAAAAGAACAGCTGGCAGACTCTGAAAAACAGCTGGAGGCAGCGAAAAAAGAACTGGATGACGGTGAAAAGGAACTGGCTGATTCGAAGAAGCAGCTGGATGATGCCGAAAAAGAATTGTCGGAAGCGAAACAGATGCTGGATGACAGCTGGGAAAAACTGGAAGATGCCCGTCTGGAGCTTTCAGATGGTCGAAAGGAACTGGATGACGGCTGGAAAGAGTATGAAAATGCACTGGCAGAGGCAGAGCCGGAACTGAAGGATGCCCGGGCGAAGATTGCAGACGGTGAAAAGGAACTGGCTGATCTGCCGGAAGCCAAATGGTACGTGCTGGACCGGGATACGGTTCAGACCAGTGTGGAGTACGGTATGGATGCACAGCGGATCGGTGCCATCGGCAAGGTGTTCCCTGCTATTTTCTTCCTGGTGGCTGCGCTGGTCAGCCTGACCACCATGACCCGTATGATTGAGGAAGAACGAACTCTCATCGGTACCATGAAGGCACTGGGATACGGGAAATTATCCATTGCCGGCAAATACATATTGTATGCGTTCAGTGCCACCATGGCAGGCGGCATTTTCGGAGTCCTTCTGGGTTCAAAGCTGCTCCCGTATGTGATTATGACGGCCTATAATATGCTTTACAGCAACACGGGCTATCTGCTGATGCCGATTCATCCGGGGGTATGCATATTCTCCATCGCGCTGGCGCTGTTGTGTACGGTGGGAGCGGCATTTGCAGCCTGCTATAAGGAGCTGCTTTCCATGCCGGCTTCGCTGATGCGTCCGCCCGCACCCAAACAGGGAAGACGGGTGTTCCTGGAACGGATCCCCTTTATCTGGAAACGGCTGAATTTCAGCATGAAATCCACCATTCGCAACCTGATGCGGTATAAAAAGAGGCTGTTTATGACCGTATTCGGAATCGGCGGCTGCATGTCACTGCTGCTGGTAAGCTTCGGTTTGCACGATTCTATTGCTGAGATCGTCAATAATCAGTATAAAAATATCTGGACCTATTCGGCATCCTGCAATATCGATGAGGATGCTTCCATGGAGGAAAAACAGGAGCTGATCCGGGAGATCACTGAGGAACAGCCGGATATGGAAAGCGGTATGCTGGCCCGCCGTATTTCGCTGGATGCGTATACGGAAGAAGCAGAAAAAACAGTGTATTTCTTCACGGCGGAAGATAAGGAAACCATGAAGGATTACCTTGATCTTCATGACCGGATCACCGGTGAAAAATACGAACTCACAGATGATGGTGTGATTCTGACGGAAAAGCTGGCCCGCACATTTGACGTGCAGCCGGGCGATTCCATCACCCTGAAACTGGATGATACAACCCGCCGGGAGGTAAAAGTAACGGCAATCGCCGAAAATTATCTGTACAATTATATTTATCTGACGCCTGCCCTTTATGAGGAACTTTACGGTGAGGCGCCGGAGTACAACGAACTGTTCCTGAAATTTAAAGAAGGAACCGGCAGCCGGAGGGAAAATGAACTGGCCCAGTATCTGCTGGAGAAGGATTCTGTAACCTCCGTATCTCTGGTAACCGAACTGCAGGCAAAAGTGGATGACATGATGAATGCACTGAATCTGGTAGTATGGGTTCTGATCATATCGGCCGGTCTTCTGGTATTTGTAGTGCTGTTCAACCTGAACAACATCAACATCTCCGAACGGCGCAGAGAGCTTGCTTCCCTCAAGGTGCTGGGCTTCTATGATATGGAAGTAGCCATGTATGTATACCGGGAAAATGTATTTCTGACCATATTCGGAATACTGGCCGGGCTGTTCATGGGAACCTGGCTTCACCGTTATATGATATTAACACTGGAAGTGGATATGATCATGTTCGGACGTAATATCAGCATGCAGAGTTATCTGTACAGTATATTATTTACCATCGCATTTGCAGTATTTGTCAATGGGGTTATGTACGGAAAGCTGAAGCAGATCGACATGGTGGAATCGCTGAAAAGCGTGGAGTAGGTGCAGTTTGGCTAAAAATTAATACCGACTTAATATCAGCGTATCGTTTCTGTAATTGGAATCAGGTATAATGGGGTGTGCGGAGGTGTTTTTCAATGAGAAAATCCATGAATATCCGGGGTGTTTCTGCGGTTTTGTTCTGTGCCCTGCTTTTTTTGGCCGGCTGCGGGCAGAAGAGTAAAAGTCCGGAAGCTGCAGGATCAGGTGAAATCAGCCGCTATACGGAGGCGGTAACGGAAAGTTCTGCGGAGCCTGAAACAACACCGGGAGGTTTATCAGATACGGAAACGATTGTAATGGAAACATTGCCTGAAGCAGAAGAGACATCGGATGCGGAAAATCCGGAGGGTCGTTTTTCGGCGGAAGGTGCAGCATTTCTTTCTTCTCTGGAGAGCTATGATATTACAAAGTGGCTGGAAGAGGATATGGATGAAAGCTGGACGGAATTGTTTGAGGCTTACAATGGGGAGCAGATACAGAGATATTGTGTGAAAGGAGATGACGATTATTCTCCTGCAGTTTGTCCGGATGTGATTTTTTATCGCCCGGAGCAGGGGGAATCGCCGGAAGCTATTGTGAAGAAGATGGTCGACGCGATGCTTCAGCCGCTGACGAAACCGTCGGAGACCCGTCCGTTCACAATTACCGATTATAAGATAGCGGATCAGGAGCTGATTCCTCTGGAGGATCATGTATGGATCCTGCCGGCGATTGAGGGATATTACAGCTACGAAGGCGTGGATCTGATTTCCATGGATGAATATGCTGCGGCGGAACCTGATCTGGAACAGGATGGGATGATGCCGTTCATGAAACAGGCCGGTGACAGCGAATTTGTATTGATTCTGATGGAACTGGATGGCGTGTATCGGCTGCAGAGAGCACAGAATATGATTTCTGAGTAAAAATCGCTGCAGCATGGAAAGATTACAGAACAGAAAAGATTATAAAGCGGAAAAGGTATCTGTCCGGTTGTGAGCAGATACCTTTTTGCAGTTGTTCTGAGCCGGTGTTTTCGCGGCCGGCTCTGAACAACTGCCTCTCCCTGTAATGTCAACCGCTCTTTTTTACGGGTGCAATTGTTTGACCCGGAACCAGTAGGTGTACAGAGAGCGGAATCCGAGAGATTCGTACAGGTGCTTTGCCCAGGTGTTGCCCTGTACGACCTGCAGGTAGGCATGGTCGGCATTTTTTTTGCGGGCTTCCGTGAGAATGGCGCTGCAGATGGAGCGGGCGAAGTGTTTGCGGCGGCAGCTGGCATCTACGTAGATGGCATAGATTCCCACATGCCCACGGTCCAGGATTCCCAGCCCCGATGCCACCATTCGGCCGTCAATTTCAATGTTTGCCACGATGGTTTCCTTGGGTATGGCTTTGAACATTGACGGTACGATCCGGCGCAGGGTGGGATTGGTGGTGCCGTTTAAACGGAACAGTGAGTGAATCCATTCGTCGGTGATCCGGTCCCGCAGCTGAACGATTACGTCGTCGGGATAGACGATAAAGGATGGAAGGCCCGAGTTTCTTCCATAATATTCATATTCCGCACCAACCGCTTCGTAAGGCTGGAAATCAGCAAAATCCATCACCATATTTTCCGTGGTGTGCTGGATTTCGTAGCCTTTTTCTGCCAGAAGCCCGTCGAAAGACGGTTCAATGAGAGGGCTGATTTTAAAAATAGCCGGTGTATGGTAATTTTCGTAGATCTTTTCGCAATAGGCAATTTTCTCCTCCACAGGAATGGAAGAAGCACCCACCTGCGTCACACTGTTGGTCCGGTGAGTATAATTATGCGAAAAACGGATCAGCCAGCCATCGTACAGCTCCATCTTATGGGACGGCCAGGCATTCAGAGAAATCTCCTCAATCAATTTTATACAGGTAATGTCATTATCAGGCATGAAAAAAACCTCTTTTCCCCAAAATACAATATCAGTGTATATGGTATCATAACTGATACTGTTGAGAAAAGCAAGCTGAGAAAGGTGTGGCAGTAAAATTCGCTTTACGCCTCTGAAAAGCAGCAGTTTTTTGGAAAAACAAGTCCTCTTTACAGCAGAAACTTGCAATTTGGTAATTCGATGGTATAATGACAAAAAAAGCGAAGGCGCTTTCATGATTTACTTCATGAAAGCGCCTTTTGCGTTGTATTCTGCCGTTCGGCGGATCCATATGGGAATGGAGATATGGCAGGAATGGGGATATAAGAAAGCCGCGTATCCATGGAAAGCGGGAAAGGAGAACTTATGGAGAGATTTGTGATTGCGGTGACCAGAACGTGCGGAAGCGGAGGCACTACCATCAGTGAGATGCTTGCTGATGATTACGGGATTGACATGTATGACAGGAAGCTGCTTCGCCTGGCTTCGGAGGACAGCGGCATCAATGAAGAGCTCTTTGCAAAAGCAGATGAAATTACCAGAAGAAGTCTGCTTTACAGGGTGTCAAAGAAAGTATATAACGGAGAGCTGATTCCTCCGGAAAGCAATAATTTTGTTTCCGATCAGAACCTGTTCAATTATCAGGCTAAGGTACTGAAAGAACTGGCGGAGAGAGAATCCTATGTGTGTGTGGGAAGGGCATGTGATTTTGTATTGAAAGATTACCCCAATGTCCTCAGGGTATTTATCTATGCACCGGAGGATGTCTGCATCGAACGCGAGATGGAACGTCAGGGGATTGACAGGAAAAGTGCAGAGAAATTTGTGGAAAGCAATAACCGGTTTCGTAAGGAATACTACAAATATCACACCGGAAAGGTATGGGAGAGCCCCTACAATTACGATATCTGCCTGAACACGGCCCGGCTGACCTACAGAGAAAGCGTGGAAGTAATCGAAAGACTGCTGAAAATCAAATTCGGAGTGGAACCGTGAACCGGCATGGTTTGCTTTGATGTGATGTGATCCGGTAAATAGCCTCAGGGCATATTTATACAGCTATAAATGCGATTATGCAAAAAGGAGGAAATGTTATGAAGAAAAAGGTTTTAAGCATTTTATTGTGTGCTGCGATGGCTGCAGCCATGTTTGCCGGCTGCGGCGGTGCATCGGATGGCGGTGACTCCACTTCGGCGGCAAAAGGGGAGACATCAGCTCCCGCTGCCGCTTCCGGGGAAGAGGATCATGTGATCCGTATCGGTGCTGTCTGTGCCATGACAGGCGGTTCTGCAATCTATGGGGAAGGTGCGCAGAATGCCATTGATCTGGCGGTGGAGGAAATCAACGCCGGCGACAGCGAATACAAGGTGGAAATCGTAAACGGCGGCAAGGTTGTGGATGATGCAAAGGATTCCAAACAGGCAGTTAATGCTTACAACAGCCTGATTTCCCAATCTCCTGAAGCAATCGTCGGTTCCTTCTTCTCATCAGTAACACTGCCCATGGCAGAACTTGCCAATGAACAGAATATGCTGCTGCTTGCGACAGGTGCTACAAATTACCAGGTTACACTGATCGGCCCCACCATTTTTCGTGACTGCTTTATCGATCCCTATCAGGGCAAGATGGCTGCATTATTTGCAAAGGAACAGGGTGCTTCCAAAATTGCCATTATTTATGCAAAGGATGACGACTATTCCAATGGCCTGAAGGATGCTTTTGTGGAAAATGCAGACTCAAACGGCCTTGAGATTGTTTATACAGGTGAGTGTACTACTACAGATACCGACTTTACGGCACAGGCTTCACAGGCGGTGGCTGCAGGTGCGGATTTCCTGTTCTATCCCTGCTTCCTTGACACGGTTCCGCTGCTGGTACAGCAGGCCAGAGATGCCGGCTTTGAAGGCATCATCATGGGCGGTGACGGCTGGGATGGTTCGGACACTGCCGGTCTGGAAACATACTTCGACAACTGCTACTTTACAAACCACTATTCATCCGAAGATACATCGGAAGCAGTACAGAATTTCGTAAGCAAATATACTGAAAAATACGGTTCCGAAAGCCTGAATGCCTGTGCAGCACTGTATTATGATGCTATTTATATGCTGGTACAGGCCGCAGAAAACGGCGGCGGCAGTGATACGGAATCTCTGGTAAAAGGTATGACAGGCATGACATTTACCGGTGTGGGCGGAACCTTCACGCTGGATGAAAATGGTGACCCGGAAAAGAGTGTTGCAATCAATACTTATGAAAACGGTCAGGTGAAATGGTTTAAGACACTGTCTCCGGAAGGCAAATAATCGGGTTTCTGTCCATAAAAATATTTACGGCAGCTGCGGTGCAGTCGGTTTCTGCACCGCGGCTGTTTCAAAAAAGAGGTAAAAAATTGAAAGCAACCGGAAAGGAAGGTGTTCTGAAGTGTCTTTGTTTATACAAAGTGTCATAAATGGACTGAATCAGGGTGCCATATATGCGTTGATCGCTCTGGGATATACCATGGTATACGGTATTATTCGAATGATTAATTTTGCTCACGGCGATTTTATTATGGTAGGTGCTTATACATTATTTTATACAGTACCGCTGATGATTAATTACGGAATGCCCGCATGGCTGGCGGTGATCGCAGCGATTGCGGTATGCGTTGTTGTAGGTGTAACAGTTGAAGTAGTAGCCTACCGCCCGGTCAGGGGAGCCGGTTCCATGACTGCTCTGATTACCGCTCTGGCCATGAGTCTGTTCCTGGAAAATCTGGCCATGGTTCTTTTCGGATCCAATCCCAAATCGGTTACTGCTATTTTCACTTTGCCTTCGGTTGATTTCCTGGGGGCAAAACTGCAGTGTAAATACCTGCTTACCATTGCCATCGGCCTGATCATGATGCTTGGCCTGCAGCTTTTTGTGAAAAAAACCAGGCTTGGAAAAGCAATGCGGGCGGTGCCGCAGGATAAACAGGCATCTACATTGATGGGAATTAACGTTAACAGAATTATTACAATCACCTTTGCAATCGGTTCCGGTCTGGCGGCAGTGGCAGCACTGATGTATTGCTCTACCTATCCCAGATGTACGACAGATATGGGTTCCATGATGGGTCTGAAAGCATTTATAGCAGCTGTGCTGGGCGGTATCGGCAGTATTCCCGGAGCCATGCTGGGAGGAATTATTGTCGGCCTTGTGGAAATTTTTGTAAAAGTATATATTGCACCGGGCTGGTATGAGGCAATTACGTACAGTCTTCTGATCATTGTTCTGCTGGTGAAACCTTCCGGCATTCTGGGCAAAAATGTTGGAGAGAAAGTGTAGGTGAATACGATGAAGAAGGACAGAAAGATTTCATATCTCATCAACGCAGCCGGAATTCTGATACTGTTTCTGCTGTTCTGCGCCGTTTTCCAGTCGGGTGTGCTGGGGATCCGGACAACATACATAAAGGGAATCTGTACCACTGCCTGTTATACGATCATTATGGTAACGTCCCTGAATCTGCTGGTGGGCTTTATGGGTGAGTTTTCACTTGGTCATGCAGGTTTTATGTCGGTGGGCGCCTATATGTCTGCGGTTTTCACCACCATGCTGGCAGATTCGGGAATTTCTGATCTGCTTCTGTTCATGATGGCTCTGCTTATCGGCGGATGTGCGGCGGCAATAACCGGTGTTCTGGTGGGAATACCTGCTCTGAGACTCCGGGGGGATTATCTGGCAATTGTAACAGTTGCTTTTGCGGAAATTATCCGCGTGGCATTCTGCAACTTCGAGTTTACCGGAGGCGGACGGACCATGAGCGGCATCACCAAACTGTCGGATTTTTACTGGTGTTTCTGGGTGACCGTATTGTGCGTGACGATTATGTTCATGTATACCCGTTCCCGTTTCGGCCGCACGATCATTGCAATTCGTGAGGATTACATTGCAGCAGCGGCAAGCGGTATCAATGTTACCTTTTATAAGGTACTGAATTTTACAATTTCCGCATTTTTTGCAGGTGTGGGAGGTGCCATGTATGCGCATTACATGACAGCTATGATTCCCACCAACTTTAACTTCGCATATTCTGCTGAAATGCTGACAGAGGTAATCATCGGCGGTACCGGCTCCCTGACCGGTTCCATCATCGGTGCCGCATTCCTGTCTGCACTGCCGGAAGCCATGAGGCAGTTTGCCAATTATCGTATTCTGGCATATTCCATTGTGCTGGTACTGGTTATGATCTTCAGACCGGGCGGAATCTTCGGCAAATGGGAATTCTCCCTGACCAGAGTCCTTGCCGGGCTGTCAGATCTGGTAAAAGGAGGAAAATCAAAAAAACAGGTGGCAAAAGGTGATGCAGAATCAGGAAAGCATACAGCAGGAGGTGGTCAGAATGAATAAAACAGACAGTACCCCCGTAAACACCCCCGTACTAAAAGCTAAAAATCTTGGAATTTCTTTCGGCGGACTGAAAGCGGTGGATTCCTTTAATATGGAAATCGGAAAAAGCGAGCTGGTGGGGCTGATCGGTCCCAACGGCGCCGGCAAGACCACGGTGTTTAACCTGCTGACCGGAGTCTATCAGCCCACAGAAGGATCATTTTACCTGAACGGCGAGAAAATGAATGGAAAAAAGACACATCAGGTGGTGGCCACAGGCATTTCCCGAACCTTTCAGAATATCCGTCTGTTCAAAAAAATGACAGTAATTGACAATGTGAAGGTTGCGATGAATATGCATATGTCCTATTCTCTTGTCTCCACCGTTTTCAGACTTCCCAAATACTGGAAGGAAGAGGCTGAAATTGAGGAGAAAGCGATGGAACTTCTGGAAATCGTTCATCTGGCCGACAAGGCGGACTTTATTGCGGAAAACCTCCCCTACGGGCAGCAGCGAAGACTCGAAATTGCCCGGGCACTGGCTACCGGCATGAAGCTTCTGCTGCTGGATGAGCCTGCCGCAGGTATGAATCCTACGGAAACAGCAGAGCTTCTGGATATCATCAATGACATCCGTGATCGCTTTCAGATATCCGTACTTCTGATCGAGCATGACATGAGTCTGGTCATGAAAATCTGTGAGCGTATCCAGGTAATCGACTACGGCGTTACCATTGCCTCCGGCTCCCCTGAAGAGATTGCCAATAATCCGAAAGTAATTGAAGCATATCTTGGAAAAGACGAAGAGGGAGGACTGTAGCATGCTGGAATTAAAAGATGTCAATGTAACTTATGGTGCGATCCATGCCATTCACGATGTAAGCCTGACCGTCAATGACGGTGAAATCGTATCCCTCATCGGGGCAAACGGCGCGGGTAAGACGACGATTCTTCATACGATCACCGGTCTGAAAAAGGCAGCCGGCGGTTCCATCATCTATGACGGAACCGATCTGCTGAAGACAGAACCCAGCAAAATCATTACGCTGGGAATGGCCCATGTACCGGAAGGACGTCACATATTCCCTGATATGACCGTTTCTGAAAATCTTGAAATGGGTGCATATATCCGAAAGGATATGGATGGCATTCAGCAGTCCATGAAAGAGGTATTTGAACGTTTTCCCAGACTGAAGGAGCGGCGCAGGCAGATGGCGGGAACTCTGTCCGGCGGTGAACAGCAGATGCTGGCGGTGGGACGTGCGCTGATGAGCAATCCCAAAATCATTCTGATGGATGAGCCTTCCATGGGGCTCTCTCCTCTGTTGGTAAAGGAAATCTTCCATATCATACAGGAGGTACACAGGCAGGGAATCACTGTATTGCTGGTGGAACAGAATGCGAAAATGGCTCTTTCCATTGCTGACCGTGCCTATGTGCTGGAAACAGGGCATATTTCCATGAGCGGTGATGCAGCAGAACTGTTGAATGATGAAAAAGTAAAAAAAGCCTATCTTGGCCTTTAAAAATATACTTGAATTTCCCCTCTGCATACGATATACTGCCAGTAGCAATGCGGAGGGCGGATATCATGCATGTAACAGAAAAACTGACAAAGCCACTTACGGAGGCAAAATATTTGAATGCGGATAATGTTGACCGGTATCGGAGCATTATGCGCATTTTTTTTGAAAATTATGAAAAACTGAAATACTGGATGTATCAGGAAGAGGTATATGCTCAGATGATGCAGGATCCGTATTTTGCAGAATACAGGATGGAACAGTGCCAGCAGGATCTTGCAGCTCTTGTGGAATGGAAGAATCTGACGGCGATTCAGGATACGAGGAAGGTGGCTTCCATACAGGAATTTAAGAATAAAAAGTTCCGCTATCAGATGTCGCCGTACAGTGTGGAGATCGAGCGTCTGGTTCTCAGGCTGGAAAATCTGTTTATTGAGGGTGCATCTCTGGAGCCTACGCTTCTGGAACGGATCCGTATCAGCATTGAGCGTTTTCCGGATATGGGAGAAGCGGATCTGAATACCGTCTATACCTGGTGGCAGGATCTGAATAATGATTTCAGCCGGCTGAATCAGAATTATCAGGATTATATCCGGGATCTGAACAGCGTGAAGGCGGAAGAGATGATGCGGACGAAGGAATTTCTGGTTTTCAAGGATAAGCTGATCGATTATCTGAGAAATTTCATTAAAGGTCTGCAGAAAAATGTGGGAGTAATCGAAGAGGGACTGCGGATGCTGGAGCCGGAGCTGGTGGACCGGGTGCTGGACAAAGTCATTCAGTATGAACTGTCGATTCCCAGGATGGATGTGGAGATTTCCCCGGAACTGATTGAGGAGAAGATAAGGGGGCGCTATGAGAGCATCCGCAGCTGGTTTGCGGCGGATCATATGCAGGAAAGTGAAGCCGGCAAATTATTTGATGCAACGAATGATATTATCCGGAGAATCACCCGATATGCAGCACAGCTGAGTGAAAAGAATGCTCTGGGTGCCAACCGCAGGGAAGAATACCGGAAGGTGGCGGAGCTCTTTCTGGAATGCGACGATATTTCGGAGGCGCACAGAATGTCCGCCATGGTATTCGGGCTGGAAAAGCCTTTTCATCTGAAGGGGGACTGTACGCGTGAGACGGACAGTATGAACCAGGGTGTATATGAAGAACCGGCTATGGAGCTGGTGTTAAAGCCCAGAGTTCGGACTTATCGGGAAAAATCAAGACGGAGTTCCATCAGGGAGAGCCGGGAAGAGAAAGAAAAGACGCGCCGGCAGATGTTGGAACAGCTCCGGGAAGACAGGAGAAAAATCGAGCTGCTTGAGGTGGAGGGGCGGATTGATTTTGCATCGCTTCCGGTTATAGAGCCCCGGGTGCGGGAGATTCTGCTGAAGTGGCTGTCTGATGCCCTGGAGGATGCGGATTATGCTGCCCGGACTGATGACGGAAGGCGGTATGTACTGGATATGAGTCATGCGGATGAGCGCTGCGTGGTACATTGCGAAGACGGTAATTTTACCATGCCGGGACTTGCGATTGTATTTCGGGAGGAATGATATCATGAAAGAACTGGAAATACTGCTGGAAAAGCGCTGGGTTTTGAAAGCAGAGGATAAGGATCTGTACTACAGGATCCGGGATTCCATCGGCGAGATCCGCCGGTTTGCCACGGACAAGATGGGATGTCAGGTGATAGAAAATTCTCTGCTGGTGAAGCTGGAGAAGATTCCTGCCATACCGGAAGGGTTTATGGGGATCGAAGATTTTACGTCGAAGGAAGAGTATGCATTTTTCTGTGTTCTGCTGATGTTTCTGGAGGATAAGGATGCGGAGGAGCAGTTTATCCTGTCACAGCTGACAGAGTATATTGCTGCCAATGTGCCGGGACAGCCGGTGGACTGGACGCTGTATACCAGCCGGAGACGGCTGGTGAGGGTGCTTCGCTATGCGGTATCACAGGGAATTCTGAAGGTAACGGACGGAAGCGATGATGTATTCATGGATGCAGCTTCCGGGGAAGTGCTGTATGAGAATACGGGAGCATCCCGGTATTTTATGAGAAATTTTTCCCGTGATATTACGGAGTATACCAGGCCGGAGGATTTTGGGGAAAGTGACTGGTTTGATATGAATGAGGAACGCGGGATCGCCAGACGGCACCGGGTATACAAGAGACTGCTTTTTTCGCCGGGAATGTACAGAAATGCCGGCGCGGAAGAGGATTTTGAATATCTGAAATATTATGGACGCCGGCTTTCGGATGATCTGGAGCAGAATTTTGACTGCCGGGTGCATATTCATAAAGGCAGTGCCTTCCTTCTGGTGGGTGAAGACTGCCGCATGGGAGCGGAGTTTCCGGGCAACAATGCAGTATCGGATATTCTGCTCCTGTGCTGCGGTAAGATTCGTGAAAAAGTGGAGCGCGGACAGTGGAAAACCGGAAATGATGACACCATTCGTGTGGAAAAACTGGAATTTGAGCGGATGCTGAGGGAAGTAAAGGAAGAATCCGGCAACGGATTTACGAAAAATTACAGGGAGATGCCGGAAGGCGAATTTGTGCGCGAGATTACAGAGAATCTGGAGAGATGGACATTTATCAGGTGTGAGGACAGGGAACATATGATAACAATTTATCCGTCAGCCGGTAAACTGGCAGGACATTACCCTGATGATTATACGGGAGGACATACAGGTGAACAGCAGATGGCAGGCAAATAAAATCGGTCTTATTAATTTCTGGTATTATGATGAGCAGGAGTTTCCCTTTGTGAAGGGCAGGATGCTGCTGCGCGGTTCCAACGGTTCCGGCAAATCGGTTACCATGCAGAGTGTGATTCCGCTCCTTCTGGATGGAAATATGAGCCCGGAGCGGCTTGACCCCTTTGGCTCCAGAGACAGGAAGATGAGCAGCTATCTTCTGGAGGAGGACGACGGGCGGGAGGAACGCACCGGGTATCTGTATCTGGAATTCCGGCGCAGGGAAAGCGATACTTATCTTACGGTGGGTATGGGAATCCGGGCGAGGAGAGGAAAACCGCTGGATAAATGGTATTTCGGCCTGACCGACGGAAGACGGATCGGAAAAGATTTTTTCCTGTATAAAAAGACAGATGAAAAGGTAACTCTGTCAAGAAAAGAGCTGGAAAACAGGATTCAGGGCGGCGGACAGGTATTTGACCGTCAGGCAGAATATATGGAATTTGTCAACCGTCAGGTTTTCGGCTTTGAGACGGTGGAAGAATATAAGGAAATGATCGATCTTCTGATTCAGCTGCGGACTCCCAAGCTGTCCAGAGATTTTAAACCTTCCGTTATCAATGATATTCTCAGTGATTCGCTGCAGCCCTTATCGGATGAAGATCTGCGCCCCATGTCGGAAGCCATTGAAAATATGGATACCATGAGCATGAATCTGAAAGCCATACAGGAGGGAAAGCAGGCGGCAGAGAAAATCAATCGGGTACTGAACCGGTACAGCCGGCTTACTCTGTTTGAAAAGTCAGAGAATTACCGGGACAATCAGAAGCGGCTGACGGCTCTGGAAAAGGAAGAGACGGAAAGAAAACGGCAGATCCAATCCTGTGAAAAAAGAGTCGGGGAGCTGGAAAACCTGCTGACGGATCTGGCTGCAGATAAGGCAGCTATGGAAAAGGAACGGGAATCTCTCAGCAAAAGTGATGCGGTGGGTCTGAAGCAGAAAGAACTTGAACTCGCAGACAGGATTTCAGGGAATGAAAAGACACTGGGGGAAAAGGAAGCCCAGCTTGCGGCAAAACAGGATCAGTATCTGGAAATTGAGAATCGGAAGAAAGCGGAGCAGGACAGAGAATGGCAGAAAGAACAGGAACTGTACGGTCTTCTGGAAGAAATGCAGGAAGAAGCCGACGAGATGGCATTTCAGGAACATTCATTTTTCGGTGAGGAGCTGAAAGAACAGTTTTCATCTGCGTATGCATTTGATACGCATGAAAAGCAGTTTGACCGGACACGGAAAGAGATTGCCGAAGGACTTTCGATTCTGAGAGAGACGGACCGGTATCAGCGGGAGGCTGAGGAACTGCTCAGAAGGCGGGAAAAGCAGCAGAAAGAGACCGATACGGCATGGCGGAAGGTGAGTGAGCTGGAAGCCATGTTTGTGCAGATACAAAACGAGTGGAAGGAAGCTCTGTACGCGTGGAACGGACGCAATCAGGAACTGGTGCTGCCTGATGAGACCATGAAGCAGCTGGCGCGGTTTGCGGAAGCCTACGATGAAAAGTCGGATTTCGGTACAGTACGCCAGGTTGCGGCAGATGCCAAAATTGCCGTAAAGGGAGAACTGGATGCAGTTCTTCGAAAGAACCTCGGCAAAATGTCTGAACTTCAGGAGGAATATGAGGCACGGAAGACGGAACTTCATGAATGGGAAAATCACAGGGAACCGGAGCCGCCGCGCAGTGAGGCGGTACTGAGAAACCGCAGCCGTCTGAGGGAACTGCAGATTCCCTATCAGGAATTCTACAAGGTCATTGAATTCGGCGCCGGGCTGGATCAGGAAGCCTGTAACCGGCTGGAGGAGGCCCTGCTTTATATGGGTATTCTGGATGCTCTTGTGGTGGAGGAGCAGTATAAAGAGCAGGTTCTTGCCATGGAAAAAGGCTGCTGTGATAAATATTTATTTGTTCAGAAGCAGCGTGCTGAAAAAAGCATTCTGGACGTGCTGGAACTGAATGATTCGGTCAATGATATTTTCTTTAATCAGAGAATCACCGGAATTCTGGGAAATATTGCTTATGACGGGGAAGGAATTACCTCGATTTCACCTCAGGGGACTTATCAGATGGGTGTTCTCACAGGTACTGTGACGGGTGAGTATGAAGCAGGTTTTCTGGGAACAAAGGCCAGAGAACAGAATCGCCAGGCTAAAATAGCCGCCTGTCTTGCAAGACTTGATGAACTGGATCAAGAGATGGAGCTTCTGCAGAAAGAAGTACAGGAAACAGAGCGGCGCATGGAACTGCTTGATGCGGAGTACGAAGCATTTCCGAAGGACGGAGATCTGCGTGAAGCGTATCGGATGATGGAAGATGCCGCAAGATACGCACAGCGTATGAAGGAAGAAGGACTCCGTCTGGAGGAACAGTTCCGCGAGCTGGCTGATATCCTGAAGGAGAAGAAAAAGGCTGCTTTGAAGATTGCGGAAAAGCTGTATCTTACCTGCAGTTATGAAGTATTTTTGAGGGCAGATGAAGCAGCAGGCAATTACAGACAGCACCTTTACCAGCTGAAATCCGGTCATGAACTTTACCGGCAGATGCTGTCTCATCTGAATGAACTTGAGGAGCGGCTCTGCCAGCTGGATGTGGATATGGACGGAATTCGTTATGATGCGGGCCGGACAGAGAAAACACTGAAAGCGGACCGGGCGGAGTATGCTTCGGTTCAGGAGCAGCTGAAGCTGACGGATTATGAGGAAATCAGGGAACGGCTGGATTTTTGTATCAAATGGCTGAATGAGTATCCCGGGAAGCTGCAGAACTGCGTGGAGGAAAAAGTCCAGAAAAGTGAACAGGCAGAAAATCTCAGACGGCAGATGGAAACGGGTGCCGCAGATATCAGTGAATGCAGAAGAAGGGGAGAATATCTGAGGAAATGTTTCGAAGCAGAGCTGTCACTTGGCTGTGTGGAGATTCCCGGAGCGGAGTTTTCCGGAGAGTCCGCAGAACCGGCAGACAGGGAATCTGCAGATGCTGCCCGGAAAGTATGTGAGTATCTTGCCGCGGACTGCAGCGGGCTTCAGAAGGAAAAGGTTATCCGTGATCTGAATGAAGTATATTTTGCCAATAAGGGATATCTGAATGATTATCAGCTTACCCAGGTGGAATTGTTCGGTGAACTGGATGAAATGGCGCAGAAAGGCGATCCGGCTGCGAAGCGGATGGATATTCAGGCCAGATATCAGGGCGTGAAAATTGCTTTTCATAAGCTGCCCGGTTATCTGGAATCGGAAATTGCCGCATTGCAGGAACTGATCCGGGCAGGTGACCGTGAACTGTTTGAAGACATCCTGGCCAATACGGTAAGCCGTAAAATCCGTGCAAAAATCAACAGCTCCAATGCATGGGTGGAGAAAATGAATGAGCTGATGAACGCCATGAATACATCCAGCGGTCTGAAGCTGAGTCTGCGCTGGCGGAGCAGGACAGCGGAAACCGAGGATCAGCTTGATACGAAAGAGCTGGTTGAGCTGCTGAAAAAGGATTACCGTCTGATGCGGGAGGATGAAGCTGCGAAGCTGTCGCTCCATTTCCGCTCCAAGGTGGAGGAAGCGAGGCGGCATGCCAGGGAAAACAGCGGAATGGTTTCGTTTTATCAGGTTATGAAGGAAACACTGGATTACAGGAAGTGGTTTGAATTCCAGCTGTTCTCCCAAAAAAGCGGAGAACGGCAGAAGGAGCTGACCAACAGTGTATTCGGAACCTTCAGCGGCGGCGAAAAGGCAATGTCCATGTATGTACCGCTGTTTTCGGCAGTTGTTGCCAAATACCAGGGCGGCCGGTCCGATGCACCGCGCCTGATTTCTCTGGATGAAGCGTTCGCAGGTGTGGATAATAAAAATATCCGTGATATGTTCCGGCTGATGACAGAATTCCAGTTTGATTTTATCATCAATTCACAGGTACTGTGGGGAGACTGCGACACCCTTGACGCACTGGCGATTTACCAGCTTCTCAGGCCGGAAAATGCAAAATTTGTAACAGTGATGCCTTATCTGTGGAACGGAAAAGCAAAGGAGATGCTGGATGACGAAGCAAAAATGGAAGAACGGGCCGCAGAATTCCCTGGATAGGGAATGTCTGGAATATTTCCGGGAAAAAACGGTTTTTGACAGAGTTCTGCGTGGATTCCGGGAAAAATATGCATCTTACGGCAGTTTTTCCGGTACCGTAACTCTGCGGAAACTGTCAGAAGAAGAACTGGAGGATCTGGAAGGATTTTTTCAGAAAAATTATCATGGTCAGAAAAGCGTATCTGTTTCCGCAGCAGGATTTAAAAAGGCACTGGAAGACAGCAGATTCGGCGAAATGGAACCCAAAAGACTGCTGGAAATGTATTTTCGGGAGGAGATCACCGGAAAGAAAGAGCAGAAGCAGCAGGAAATGCAGGAGTGGCAGCAGATTTTCCTGAATCTGGAAAGCCGGTACAGCGGAACACCTGCTGAAGCGTGGATTTATGAACTGAAGAATCAGGATGAGAAGCTGAAAGCGGGACTGATTCCGTATCTGGCAAAACGTCACAGAGAAAATGGCAGAAATCAGGAGGAAATCAGCAGAAAGCAGGAAGATACTGTTAGAAAGCAGGAAGAAACCCAAAAGGTGCTGTGTCTGGCGGCGGATATTATTAATGCTTTTCCCTGCAGACAGGACAAACAGGAATATCTGGCGGTATTTGCCGCCATGCTGACCGGGAATCCGCATGCATTTGATGATGGGACAAGAGACGGACAGCTTCTGTATCTGCTGGTACAGTGGATGGAAAACGCCGGCAGAAAAGAGCGGGAAACGGCTGAAATAGCCTCCGGCAGGCAGCAGATTTTTCCCGCCCTGAAAAAGCAGAGACAGTATCTGGCAGCCGGAATCCTGCGGGATGATATTTCCAATTATGCCATGATTTCAGGTATCCGTGCATGGAAAAAGAACGGGGAACTTCATGCGGGAATGGATGGATTCTGCAGAGAAGGAAATATGGTGCAGGTGCCGTTGAGTGTGATTGCGGGCTGGGGAAAAGTATCATGCCCTGTCAATACGATCCATATTGTGGAAAATCCTTCGGTCTATGCCATGCTGTGCCGGAAATGGAAAGGCGACAGGGCCTGCATGTGCATGAACGGACAGCCCAGACTAAGTGCACTGCTTTTACTGGATCTGCTGGCAGAAGCAGGTGTAAAAGTATTTTATGCGGGTGATTTTGACCCGGAGGGGCTGTTGATCGCGCAGAAACTGAGACAGTACTATCCCGGAGAATTCAGGTACTGGCATATGTCGGAAACGGTATATGAACAAAGCCGGTCAGATGAGAAAATCTCGGAAAAACGACTGAAAATGCTGGACAGAATCACGGATGAAGAACTGCAGGAAACAGCAGAGGCACTCCGGAAAAGGGGACTGGCCGGATATCAGGAAAATGTATGGGAGATTTATCTGGAATAAAACTGTGTGGGAAATTTATCCGGAGTGAGACTGTATGGAAATTTATCCGGAGTGAAACTTGATTTTCCCGGAAAATCCTGCTAAAGCTGTTATCACCAAAAAGGGAGTAGTTGCATGCGATGCATGTCCGGGTTTTCGTCAGGACGTCTTTTTAGACCGGGGGCCCGGTGACGGTTGTTGAACAAGACTTTTTGTGTACGTTTATTGTGCACAAAAGGTCTTTTTCTTTTGTGCACGGCAGGGAGGCTCAATAAAACATTATTTAAAGGAGTGACAGTGCATGAAAGAAGTTTATCAGAAAAGCAAACAGGAACTGTTTGACATGTATGGAGGTGCCGGCGGTCATACGGACGCACAGGCGGCCGAACTGCTGCAGAAATACGGTGAGAATCTTCTGGAGGAAAAGGGCAGGAAAAGCACATTCAGGATTTTTCTGGAACAGTTTGCGGATCTGCTGGTGGTTATTCTGATGATAGCGGCAGCTGTATCCATGTTATCCGGCAATGTTGAAAGTACCGTGGTAATATTTGCGGTGCTTATTCTAAATGCTGTTCTGGGAACGCTTCAGTATGTGAAGGCAGAGAAATCGCTGGATTCCCTCAGGGAGTTATCGGCCCCCAGAGCGAAAGTGCTCAGAAACGGAGTAAAGACGGAAGTTGCTTCAAAAGAAATCGTGCCGGGAGATATTCTGCTTCTGGAAGCCGGCGATATGATTGCTGCAGACGGGCGTATTATTCAGAATTATTCATTGCAGGTGAACGAAAGCTCACTGACCGGTGAATCGACAAATGTTGATAAAAAGGATGTGGAGATTACAAAGGAAGCTGCGCTGGGTGATCGGAGCAACATGGTATTCTCCGGCAGTCTGGTTACCTGTGGCAGGGCAGATGTACTGGTAACAGCTACGGGTATGAATACGGAAATGGGTAAGATCGCAGCACTTATGAATGATACAATGGAGAAAAAAACTCCTTTACAGGTAAGTCTGGATGATTTCAGCAGGAAGCTTGCAATTGCAATCATGGCAATCAGTGCAGTTGTATTTTGTCTCAGAATATGGCAGGATGAACCGGTGCTGGATTCTTTGATGTTCGCGGTTGCACTGGCTGTTGCTGCGATTCCGGAGGCGCTCAGTTCCATTGTAACAATTGTTCAGGCCATGGGTACAGGGAAAATGGCTGCAGATCATGCGATTATCAAGGATCTGAAAGCAGTGGAAAGTCTGGGCTGTGTTTCTGTGATATGTTCCGATAAAACCGGTACTTTGACTCAGAACAAAATGACGGTGAAGGAAGTATATATGGACGGCAGATGCATGCGGCCGGAGGATCTGGATTTGTCGTCGGCCCTTCACAGACATCTCCTTTATAATGCAATTCTGAATAATGATGCTTCCGTTATCGACGGAAAAGAGATCGGGGATCCAACAGAAACCTGCCTGCTTCATATGGCGGGAAAAGCAGGACTCACAAAAGCAGGTGTAACTGAGGAAGATATCAGAAGCATGATGCCGCGGATGGAAGAGATACCATTTGATTCGGACCGCAAACTTATGAGCACCAAATATCGTGTACACGGTGTCCCCACAGTATTTACCAAGGGAGCAGTTGATGTACTTCTGGACAGAATCGATTATATTGCGGAAAGTGAAGGAATCCGTCCGGCAACGGAAGCCGATAAAGAGCAGATTATCCGGCAGAATCAGATATTTTCCGAAAACGGCCTGCGGGTGCTGGCGTTTGCATACAGGGAATGCCCGGAAAATGAAGTTTTATCCGTTGATAATGAATATGGATATATCTTTACGGGTCTCACGGCCATGATCGATCCGCCCAGAGAAGAATCTATCCAGGCGGTGGCAGATGCCATAAGTGCAGGTATTAAACCGGTTATGATTACCGGCGATCATAAGGTCACAGCAGCGGCGATTGCAAAACAGATCGGTATTTACCGGGATGGAGATCTGTCGGTTACCGGTCAGGAGCTGGACCGGATGTCCGATGAAGAACTGAATCAGGTACTCGGCAGTATTTCGGTATATGCCAGAGTCTCGCCGGAGAATAAAATCCGTATTGTGGAGGCATGGCAGAGAAAAGGACATATCGTTGCAATGACAGGTGATGGGGTGAATGATGCACCGGCTCTGAAAAAAGCGGATATCGGTGTGGCCATGGGGATTACCGGTACAGAAGTGTCTAAAGATGCTTCTGCAATGATACTGGCAGATGATAATTTCGCGACTATCATCAAGGCGGTTCTGAACGGACGGAATGTATACAGAAATATCATGAATGCGATCCGGTTTCTGCTCTCAGGAAATCTGGCAGCAATTCTGGTTGTATTGTACTGCTCGGTTATGGCGCTGGATACGCCTTTTGAGCCGGTGCATCTGCTGTTTATCAATCTTCTGACCGACTCTCTGCCGGCACTGGCAATCGGTATGGAACCTTCTGATAAAGCACTGCTGAAAAAGAAACCGAGAGATCCGAAAGCGGGAATGTTTACAAAAGATTTTTCAATAAAGCTGGCAGCATATGGGCTTTTAATCGCCGTTACTACCCAGACTGCATATTACCAGGGGCTGACAGTCAGCCCGGCCGCAGCAAGTACAATGGCATTTGCCGCATTAACACTGGCCAGATTGTTCCATGGATTTACCTGCAGAAGTGATTTTTCAATCTTTAAGATCAGGTTTATGAGCAACAGATGGAGTATGGCGGCATTTGCAGCAGGAGTTTTCCTGCTGGCGGTTGTTTTAACTGTTCCTTTTATGCAGAAATTATTTATGGCTGCACCGCTGGGGGCTGCTCAGATCGTGCAGATTGTTTTGCTGGCATTCATGCCGACCGCATTGATTCAGATGATCAGGGTGGTAAGGGAACACTTGCATATGGAGGCTTTTGGCGTATAATAGATTTTACGTATATATGGAAATATAAACCAAAGATGAGGAAGGAATAAAAAATACTAAGCGAAAGAGGGTTGGGGAATGATTGTATATGATGGGATTAAAACAGATTTCCTGACGAGTGTCGAGAATGACACGATAGCGATGGAAATTGAAAATAATATTTATAAAAAAATGCACAGGAATACTGCGAAAAATGAATTCCGCTCGTGGGAAAATTCGCTGGAATACATGTATAAAGTATTGAATGATCATGAGATTCCGGATGAAGCAGGAGTTGCTATTGAGTATAATATACCGCAGACATCAAAGCGTGTTGATTTTATTATTTCCGGTTATGACAGGTGTCACAATCCCAATGCAGTTATTATAGAATTGAAGCAATGGGATCAGCTAACAGCAGTTGAAGGAGAGGATGCTCTGGTTGAGACTTTTACAGGAAATGCCAACCGTAAAGTTGTCCATCCTTCCTATCAGGCATGGTCATATTCCATGCTCATCCGTGACTACAATCAGGCAGTACAGGATGGAAAAATCAGGCTCTCTCCCTGTGCTTATCTGCACAATTACAGAAGAAGCGAAAAGGATCCTCTGGATCAGAATCAGTATGGTGAATATTTAAAAGAGGCGCCGGCATTTACAAGAGGTCAGGTCCCTGGACTGCGTGATTTTATTAAAAAATGTGTGACCGCAGGTGATAATAAAGAAATATTGTATAAGATAGAATGCGGAAAAATACGTCCGTCTAAAAGTCTGCAAAACGCAATCACAGGTATGCTGAGAGGTAACAAAGAATTTCTTATGATTGACGATCAGAAAGTAGCGTATGAAGGAATTCTTGCTGTTTCCAGAAAGAGCGTACAGGATAAAAAGAAAAGGACGGTGATTGTGCAGGGGGGCCCTGGTACCGGAAAAACTGTAATAGCCATAAATCTGCTGGCAGAACTGACGGGGCAGGGACAGTTTGTTCAGTATGTATCCAAGAACAGTGCGCCCCGAAATGTATATTTGAAAAAACTAAAGGGGGTTATGAAAAAAAGCAGTGTTGACAATATGTTTAAAGGATCCGGTATTTATACGGAAGCAGAAAGCGATATGGTGCAAACGGTGCTGGTTGATGAGGCACACAGGTTAAATGCCAGGTCAGGAATGTTTCACAATATGGGAGAAAATCAGATTAAAGAAATTATACATGCAGCGAAGTGCAGTGTGTTTTTTATTGATGAAAGCCAGCGGGTAACTCTCAGTGATATAGGCAGTGTGAAAGAAATTGAAAAATGGGCACAATATGAAGGCTCTGAAATATCGTATATGGAGCTGAAATCACAGTTTCGGTGTAATGGTTCAGACGGATATCTGGCATGGCTGGATAATGTTCTGGAAATACGGGAAACGGCAAATTACGATGTGAAGGATATTGATTATGATATTCGTATCTGTGATACTCCAAATGAGGTCAGAAATATTATTATAGAGAAGAATAAAACTCCCAATCATGCGAGATTGCTGGCAGGTTATTGCTGGAACTGGCTGAAAGAGGGAAAAAATGATTCCAATATTCATGATATTAAAATCGGGGATTTTGAAATGAGCTGGAATCTTGGCAATTCATCAACGTATGCCATCGATGATACATCGGTTAATGAGGTGGGATGTATTCATACTTCACAGGGATTGGAATTTGATTATGTCGGTGTGATTATCGGAGATGACATGAGATATGAAAACGGCAGGATAGTAACAGATTTTACCAGACGCGCAAAAACGGATCAATCATTAAAAGGAATTAAAAAAATATATAAAGAGGATCCGGAAAAAGCAAATAAACTGGCAGATGAGATTATTAAAAATACATACAGAACACTTATGACACGAGGAATGAAAGGATGCTATATCTACTGTGTCAATGAAGCACTCAGAGACTATTTGAGAGAACAGATAAAAAAGGAAGGTGCCTGACATGAACCAACAGACAATAGAACGAATCAGAAAATTCATAGATGACCGCGACTGGAATCAGTTCCACTCGCCGGGAAATCTTGCCAAGTCTATTTCCATCGAAGCCAATGAATTGCTGGAGTGTTTTCAGTGGAGCGATACGGAATATGATCTGGAACATGTAAAGGAGGAACTGGCAGATGTGCTTGTGTACTGCCAGGATCTGCTGGACCGGCTGGGACTGGACGCAGATGAGATTGTAAACAGCAAAATGGACAAAAACGAGGCGAAGTATCCGGTGGACAAATCAAGAGGAAGCGCAAAAAAATACAATGAATTATAGGAATCCCGGACAAAAATCAGAAATTATGATATGTTCTTATTATGGAAATTGTGATATAATAGTCCGGAAAAGCTTACCAAATGCGAAATAATGAGTAATGAAAAGAATATCATGGCGGTCGTTCAGAGCCGGAATAACCTGTTTCGGTTTGCACGGAACTGCTGCACATTATGATTAATTTTGGAGGTATCAAATGGCTACGAGAAAAACAACGAGCAGAAAGACAACAAGCAGCAAAAAAGCTCCTGCGAAAACAAGTGCGAAAAGCGTTAAGGCAGGAGTAACAGCAGCAAAGCCCGAGGCTGAAACTGTTGAAGAAGTAAAAGCAGTAAAAGCGGAGACTGCAAAGGAGGAAGCTCCTAAAGTGGAAGCACCTGCGGCAGAACCTGTAAAAGAAGTGAAAGCAGCAGAAGCAGAGACCCCCAAGGCAGAAGCTGCAAAAGAAGCAGAAACAGTAAAAGAAGAACCCCCCAAAGCAGAACCTGCAAAGAAGAGAGCGCCCAGAAAGAAAGCAGCTCCCAAGGCAGAACCTGAGAAAGAAGTAAAAGCAGAAAAGGAAGAAGCACCTGAAGCAGAACCTGCAAAGAAAAAAGCCCCCAGAAAGAAAGCAGCAACTGCAAAGAAAGCAGAGCCCAAGGCAGAGCCTGCGAAGGAAGTAAAAGCAGCGGAAGAAGTTCCTGCAGCAAAACCTGTGGAAGAGGTAAAAACAGAAGAAGTTCCTGCAGCAGAACCCGTGGAAGAAGTAAAGGCAGCAGAAGAAGCACCTGAAGCAGAACCCGTGAAAGAAGCAGAGGAAGTTAAGGCAGAAGAACCTGAAGCTGTTGAAGAACCGCAGTCCGAAATCTCTGTGACTCCCAGAAGAAGTATCGCATTTATCGGTTCAGAGTGCTATCCTTTCGTTAAGACAGGCGGTCTGGGCGACGTTATGTATGCGCTTCCCAAGGCTCTGGTGAAACAGAACTGTGACGTGAAGGTTATCCTTCCCCGCTACAAATGCATCCCCTGGGAATATCAGGAAAAGATGGTATACAAGGGAGCTTTCCAGATGAATCTGTGCGCAGACGGCAGATCCTATTATGTAGGTATCATGGAATATGTATGGGATGGCGTTGTATATGATTTCATTGACAATGAAGAATTCTTCAGCGACGGCAATCCGTACACAAACCTGATCGATGATATTCCGAAGTACTGCTATTTTGCAAAAGCTGCACTGGCTGCACTGAACTATATGGACTGGATTCCGGATGTTATCCATTGCCATGACTGGCAGGCGGCTCTTGTTCCGGTCTACCTGAGAACCATGTTTGTCAATACAAAACTGACCACTGCAAAGTCAATTCTGACCATACATAATTTACGTTTCCAGGGTATCTACGATATTCCTACGATCCGTTACTGGTCAGGACTGCCGGATTATGTATTCAACAAGGATGCACTGAAAGTGGGCTACAAGGATGCCAACATGTTAAAGGGCGGCCTGACCTACGCCAATATCATTACAACTGTAAGCGGTACTTATGCAGGCGAAATTCAGACCGCATACTACGGTGAAAAGCTGGATGCGCATATGAGATATCACTCCGGCAAGTTAAGAGGTATTGTTAACGGTATCGACTGCGATATCTGGAACACAGCCACAGACTCCAGATTATATGAGAATTATGATATTACCAATGTTCTGGATAAGAAGAGAGAAAATAAACGCAGATTACAGGAAGAACTGGGACTGGTTCAGGATGATCACAAGTTCGTAATCGGTCTGGTTTCCAGACTGACCAATCAGAAGGGTCTCGATCTGGTGAATGCAATCATGCCTTATATCATGGATGAGCATACACAGGTTGTTGTCCTGGGTACCGGTGATGATGTTTATGAAAACTCCTTCCGTTACTACGAAAATGCCTACAAGGGCAATGTCTGCTCCAACATCATGTACGATGAGACAAGAGCTCACAGAATCTATGCAGGTGCAGATGCCTTCCTGGTGCCTTCACAGTTTGAGCCCTGCGGCCTGACACAGCTGATTGCAATGCACTACGGTACCATTCCGATCGTCCGCGAAACCGGCGGCTTAAAGGATACGGTTGAACCTTACAACATGTTCTTCCATACAGGCAATGGTTTCACATTTGACCGTTACGAAGCAGGCTTATTACTGGATGCCATCAACAGAGCAAAGACAGTATTCTTCACAGATCGCTGGCATTGGGATGAGATGGTACAGCGGGATATGGACAAGGATGTTTCCTGGGAGAATTCCGCAAAACAGTACAAGGATCTGTATCTGGAACTGACAAGATAAGAGGTTGAGAAGGGATATCTGCGGGATAGATGATAAATAATTACAAACTGCAGAGATTCTGATAAAAGAAATTTAATAGGAAATGAACATCCCCCGGGAATTTTCATGGTTATGGAGATTTCCGGGGGGATGTTTTTGTTTCCGCTTTTCCGGATCCACATAAAAACCACACATTTCTTTGATATCCTGAAAGAGTAAATGAAGTCACTGTGGGACAGGAGGTATCGTATTTCGTTTGCATATTGGAAGATAAGGAATGGATTCCGTTTTCTCTAAAGAAAGTATGCAGGAGGTATGCAGAAGTTTTCGGGCGGGATTTATGCCATATAAAAAGGCTTTTGACATTCTAAAACGGTATTTTTCTGTTGTCAATAGGTTTCAGGCAAGAGATTGATGTGTTTATCCTGGAAAAAATGCCGATATTAGGAAATTGTTACTTGATATATCAGGCGGTTCGTGATACACTTGTATCGGTAAAGTTTGCTTTTTTAGAGAAGATCGAAAACGGTCATTTTCTTCAATGAATGACATGTGACGGCACAGAGAAAAGCAACTTACTTGTTTCTATGTCAGGAGGTGAGACTTCGTAGACAGAAACCAATTGTAATGCGGGTTGAGTATTCCTGTATTACCGAAACTATTAACTAATTATATAAGGAAGGAAAACAATGAAAAGAAAGATGATGAAATTCCTTAGCCTTTTTCTTTCAGTTTCTATGGCGATTAATATGTTTACTGTGCCTGTTTTTGCAGCTCCGGAGGATGAAGGAGCTGCAGCAGAACAGTCTGCAGTTATAGAAGACGATGCTGTGGAAAATGTAGAAAATGGTATAGAGCAGGAGAATGAAGAAGATGTTTCAAACGGAGCAGAATCAGATGCAGCACCGGCAGAAGAAACATCGACAGAAGAGACACCAGCGGAAGACGCTGAGCCTGAAGAAGCTCCGAAACGGGAAACTATTTCTGTAGAGGAAAACTATAAGGCATTTACAGTTAATGCGAATGATATTGAAATCACCGTCGATGGAGAAGGGGTTATTGTTCTCGGAGCAGGGGAAGAGCCTGCAGAGGTTGATACAAGTAGTCCGACAATCAGTGTTGTTGAGGAGGAACTGAATAATATCAGAGTTCTCAACGATGAGGGTGAAATCGTTGCCCTGACTGAGGAACAGATTGGTACTATAGTGTACATGTATGGGCTGTATCAGGATCAGTGGAAAGAACATGCCGATTTACTGGGCGTTCAGATGCCGTTCTTCCTTCAGTATAATGATGACGGCGAGGATGGTCTGGGTACCCTGGGTGAGATGCTGGTTTTAGCCGGACATACGGTAGATGAGGTCAGAAGCGGCGAGTATAAGTATGACGATCTGATTGGTATGATCCAGAATTTCTATTATGCGGATCAGCTGGGAGTGAAATATTATGGTGATGAGATTGCTGCAGCGCGGGATGAGGTTTTAAATAAGGTTAAAGAATCTGGCGCACAGACAGTTGCTCAGAAACTGCTGATCATTAATGACTGGCTGGCACATAAGGCTACTTTCGATATGTCCTATATCATGAATATGGGTGAAGATGAGCCTGTTATGGTAGCGGAGAATCCTCAGAAACATGTGAGATATGATGATGTATATAACACCATGTATGCGGTGTATGAGGAGCAGATTACCAAGCAGTTCCATGATCAGATTTATGATGGTATAGTTGCTCAGCTTCGTCAGCAGTATTATGAAGGTGCAATTAAAAATATTGTTTATCAGCAGTCTTTAGGCAAATCCGAGGATGAAGCTACTGATGAAGAAAAACAGGCAGCCAGTGACCAGGCAGATGCCTTCATGAAAGCGAATGCAGATGCCATTTCTGAAGATGCAGCTGGTTTTGTAGAAGAAAACTTTGGTGAGGAGGCTGCTGCACAGTTGAGCGCCGGTGCCGATGAGTTTATTGCAGATGCCGAAGAAAACGGTGTTGAAGTTGATCCTGAGAATGCGCCGGGTTATAAAATGACTGTCGAAGAGATAACTCAGAATACAATGGCGAATGAGAAGATTGTGGATCTTGATGGCGATGGTGAGAATGAAACAACTGCAAACGACGCTATTCCAATCTATGCTAAACAGGCTGCAGAGGGATTAACACAGGGTATTCTCGGTGCCTGGGAAGGTAACCACATTGGTATCTTAAGTGGATACAATACAGGTGTATGCTGTGGTTATGCCAAGGCGTTTGCCTATCTGGTACAGTATATGATGCCTGAGAAATATGGTGTTGATGGTGCCGGTACAGATATGAGTGTTGCTTCAAACTGGAAGACTGCTGATGAGCTGTACTATGACGATGATGGTAAGCTCGATATTGGCCAGGATTACGCTGTTGACCTGGTGCGTGTTACTTTCCAAACAGATGTCACCATGTATGGTGAGGTCAATGAGGGCTTCAACTCTGACCATTTCTGGAATGCCGTAAAGGTGGATGGCAAGTGGTATTATATCGATCCCTGCTATATTGATGTCTATACAGAGGTTATGTCCCGTGACCGTGTAGAAATAGACGGCAACATGAATCATATGTATTTCATGTTCAGCCATGATACTGCAAAAGACATGTATGAGGACTATATGCCTGAAGATGGAATCAAAACCTTGTATGCAGAAGTGGCAACAGATAAAAGCTATGAGGATTCCTGGTATGCCCGTATTGCCAGCAATGCATATTCTGATGGCACTTATTTCTATTACCTGTATGATTCATCTGATATGTTTGGACTGATGAGGGAAATGAATCAGGGAAGCAACGGTGAAGAAAGCAATGATACAGATTATGAGAAATTCATGGAAATGACCAATGCGGAATATAAGCTGGTACGCCATACTATCAGCGATAATGATATTGCAGAAGGCGGTTCTGACAGCGACTATGAAGCATTGATTGAATTTAATCATAAAGTCAGTGAAGACGATGATGATGACACTACTGTTGCAAGAGTCAATGTTAATGGCGAAATGGTGGCGAATGAGCTTTTGACAGAGCTGTTTGCACAGTTTAAAGAAGAATGTGATATTTATCCTTCCATCGCTATTTCAACAGCTTTATACAATGGTAAGCTGTACTTCAATCTGAGCAACTGCATCCTGAGTTATGATTTATCAAGCGGTGCTGTTGAGAAAGTAAAAGAATACAATACCGTATATGGTGCACGTGATAACACAAAAGCATTTGGCGGAATGGCTTTCAGCGTGGTTGACAGTGCAGATGAAGCGACACATACTGTAGAAAATCATCCGATTGCGTCTATGACAATCAAAGATGACGGCAACATGTATGTATCTATTGCAACAAGCTTCGCATATATCTCCGGTAAGGATCCCCATAATTGTGCAGATAGTGAAAACAATGGTTACGGTTATGAATTCGAGGAGAGCAATTATAATCCTGACTATAGTACATATTTTAATATGGATGATATTAGTGAACAGTATGAAGGATTTGATACCAACAGTCAGGATAATGATAATGACGAATTTATGTGGTCTGCAGTGTTTGTTGACACACTGAGCATGGAGCATCTTGCAGGCAGCAGCCACAACTATAGTCAGGTGACAGTTGAGCCATTCTGCGGACGCGATGGCTTTACAGAGAATCGTTGTACGACTTGCGGCGCAATTGAGGCCGGAACCCGTGTGGAAGAAGAAGGTACAGCATGTGATCATCATTATATTCACTTCGATGAAACCTATTATACGAAGGATGATGATGGTAACTGGAATACCGGTGACTGCTATGTCTGCACAATATGCGGTTCCGCAGTTAGTAAACCTGTTGAACCGACACAGAATTCACAGGAAACTGATGAAGAATTTGCTGAGAGACAGGAACAGTACGAAAAAGATAAAGAAGAGTATGAGGCAATAGTAGCCAATGCCGGACATGTTTACACAACAGATGCTGTGGAATGGAGTGAGGATGAAGCAGGCAACCCTGTTGCAACTATAAAGGCAGGCACGAAGGTGACCTGTGATCCTTGTGAAGGTAAAGAGTTGGATGTGCTTCAGGGAGAAAAGACCAGCGTTAACCTGGACGAGGATACTGTTCTTACAGAGATTACGAAAACTTCCACTGGCACATGTGACGAAGGTCTGTCTGTTACTTGTACTGCTACCGGTACCGGAACTTATACAGAAGAAGGTACAGCGGTTAGTATAAAACTCAGTGCAAGCAATACCGAGCAAAAGGATGCGGATGAACATAATTATGTAGCTGAATTTACCTGGACACCAAAAGATACGGCTTCAGAAACCTCAGAGGAAGAATTAGAGGCTGATGCAGCTGAAGAAGAAACAGACGAACCTGATACACAGGAAGTTCCATATACGGTAACGGCAATCTTTAAGTGTGATGCTTGCGGAGCAACAATTGAAGAGGGCATCGATGTTACAGTGACTGTGGATAAAGAAAACAGTAAGGCACCTACCTGTGCAGAAGAGGGAAAAACTGTATATGTGGCAACTGCAACAGCAAAAGGCGAAAACGGCGATGTAATTGCAACAGGCACCGGGACAAAAGAAGATGCTATTACAGCATTGTCTCATGAATATGTAGGAGATTTTACCTGGACAGAAATAGTTGATGACGAAGGTAAAGGAACCGGTGAATACACTGCAACAGCAGACGTGAAATGTGCAAATTGCGATAAAGTTTTTGGTGAAGATGTTGATGCGGTTGTAACAGAAGATACTGAAAATAACAAAACTGAAAGCTGTACAGCAGCCGGAGTAAGGGCATTTAAGGCAACAGCGACTGTTACAATAGGCGAAGGTGAAGATGCCGAAGAGGTGACAGTAAAGGGTACAAAAGAAGTAGAGGTTCCTGCACTGGGTCATTCTTACACGAATGAGTTTCAGTGGAATGAAACCACCGATACAGACGGCAATAAGAGCTATACAGCAACAGCCGATATCAGATGTGAACGTGGTGATGTCGAATACAAAGCTGTCGAGGCGGTTGTCGTAAAAGACAAAGACGCTAGTGTAGCTGCCACCTGTACAAAAACTGGTACAGATGTGTTCATCGCAACAGCGACTGTATACGATGAAAATAATGAGATCATCGTAGAAGTAACAGATACAAAAGAGGATGTAATTCCCGCTTTGGGTCATGAGTTGAAAGGTGAGTTTAAGTGGACTAAATCCCAGGATACTTATGAAGCAACGGCAACAAGTGTTACAGTCACATGTACACATGACTGTGGAACTGAATTTATAGTAAGTGAGCCGGAAACCGTTAAAGACGAAGAGCGCAGTAAAGCAGCTACCCGTAAGGAGGAAGGTGTAAATGTATTTGTTGCAACAGCTGTTGTAAAGGATCAGGACGGCAAGGAAATTGGAACTGTGACAGATACCAAAAAGATTCTGGTTCCTGCCCTGGGCAATCCGTTTGTGGATGTTGCAGAAGATACTTACTATTATGACGCTGTTTTGTGGGCATATGATAATGGCATAACAAGTGGAAAGGATGAGACCCATTTTCAGCCAAATGGTGATTGTAACCGTGCACAGGTAGTAACTTTCCTCTGGAGAGTGATGGGAGAACCAGAGCCAGAGATAACAGAGAATCCGTTTGTAGATGTTTCAGAGGATGCATACTATTATAAAGCTGTCCTGTGGGCATATGATAACGGCATAACAAGTGGAAAGGATGCGACCCATTTCCAGCCAAATGCCATTGTTACAAGAGCCCAGTTTGTAACCTTCCTGTATCGTAATGAGGGAGAACCTCAAGTGAAGATGACGGATAATCCATTTGAAGACGTTGCAGAGGATCAATATTATTACAATGCTGTTCTTTGGGCCTATGAAAATGATATTACCCAAGGTAAAGATGATACACATTTCCTTCCGGGAGGTAATTGTAAGCGTTGTCAGGTTGTAACATTCCTTTATCGTGCATACGGTGAAGAAAAATAAATGAATAAAAACAAATTATTTTAATTAAGCAGTGAAAGGGTTGTTGCATATGTATGATAGGTGCAACAGCCCTTTTTAAAATTTATATTTTACAAAAAACATCGGATATGATAGAATACGAGACAGTATCAATAGCTTAGTAAGATGCAATAAAATATAAATATTTAAAGAGGATAAGGTACGATGAACGAAGAAGCAAAGAACGGATATTTTAATACGGGCAGTCTGATATTGGATGTGTTTGATTTGCTTAACGCACTGAAAAAAAGAATCTGGTTGATTTTGTTGGTGGGGATAATAGGTGGTATCCTGGCCAATCTTGGAACCAGAGTATTTATTGAACCAACCTACCGGACAAGTTTTACAGCATACGTTAATAATAGAACCAACCTTGAGGGAACCACATCTGTAACAAGTTCGGATCTGAGTGCAGCCAAGTCTTTGGCAAATACATATGCCCAGATACTTACCAGCCGATTCATGATTGAACTTGCAGCTGAAAAGGCTGGTATGCAGGATATGGAAGATATGCTAAGTAATGCAGTTGCTGTAAGTGTATCTCCCGATACGGAGATACTAACAGTCAGTGTTACGATGACAGATCCTGATCTGGCAACACAGTTTGCTCAGGTACTCGCTGAGGTTGCACCGGAGCGTATGTCTAAAATTGTAGAAGGCAGTTCTATGCAGATTATCGATGAACCGGTGCGCCCGACTGGGAAATATGCACCGAATTATCGAAGGAATACAGGAATAGGTGCCATTGCAGGGATGGCATTGATCTGTATGGTTATTCTTTTGATGGAAGTTATGAATGATTGTGTGAAAGATGAGGACGACCTTCGACGTCGTTATGATCTTGTAGTAATTGGCACTATTCCGAATCTTCTGACAACGGATAAGCATGGTTCGGGATATGAATATGGTTATGGTACCAGAAAGGATAAATGGAACAATGAAACTGCTACGGAAGAAGAATCAGAATAAAAAAACAAGGAACATTAATTCAAAACGGCTTATTTTGAGCGCTGAATCTCCTTTCCTGGTTCAGGAGGCATATAAAGCTCTCAGAACCAATGTTGTATTTTCATTGCCGGGAGGGGAGACGAAAGTAGTAGGCCTGACGAGTAGTGAGCCGGGATCAGGCAAAAGTATCAATGCAATTAATCTGGCTATTTCATTCGGTCAGATTGGGAAAAAAGTGCTTTTGATCGAGTGTGACTTGCGTTTACCAACAGTGGCGGCCAAGCTTGGTATTAAAGGGCAGCCGGGAATTACGGAACTTCTGGCGGAAGAAACGACCCTGGACTTGGCTGTCAGAAAGATCAGTAAATATGGTATTCATGTGCTTCCGGCGGGCAGTATTCCTCCGGAACCAACAGTGCTGCTGGAATCACAGCAGATGCAGACACTAATTACTGAATTGAAAAAGCAGTATCAGTATATTATTATTGATCTTCCTCCGGTTACAACAGTTGCGGATGCTGCCATTATGTCACGTTATATTGATGGTTTTTTGTTGGTAGCAAGGAGTGCTTCATCTGAGCATCGTGCAATTAGTGAGATGCTGGGCACATTACGTCTGGCAGGTGCGAACATTATTGGTTTTGTATATAATGATGTTTCTGTTCAGGATAATCATTATTATGGAAAGTACTATAAGAGCTATGCAAAGAAATAAATTTGGAATCTGTGATCTCCATTGTCACATCCTTCCTGGAATGGATGATGGATGCCGCTCTGTTGAAGAATCCATTCGAGTCATGGAAGAAAGCGGGAGACAGGGGGTAGGTGCTATGATAGCAACACCTCATTACTATCCGCGAGAGACAGTGGAAAGTTTTTTGTCAAGAAGGCATGTGGCATACAGTCAGCTGCATGAAAAGATGAAGGAGAAAAAGGCAAATTTGCCTGTACTGAGTCTAGGGGCGGAAGTGGCCTGGCATAATGGCCTTATTTATGAAGAGAGATTGGAAGAATTGTGTTTTGGAAAATCTAATTACATGCTGCTGGAGATGCCGTTTGCAAAATGGTCATCAGGTGTGCTGTCCGATGTTAGAAAGTTGGGCAGTATGTGTAATATTAGAGTGATTATAGCGCATCTTGAACGTTATCTTAAGATACAGGATAAAAGGATGATTGAGGAACTTTTGGACCTGGATGTAATGATCCAGATGAATGGTGAGTATATTCTTGGATTCTGGACACAGTGGAAAGCTGCACAGATGCTGAGAAATGGTATTGTACAAGTGCTCGGCTCTGACACCCATAATATGGCGCAGCGTTCGCCGAATCTTGGAGAAACGTGCAGAAAACTGTCGCAGATGAGACTTGATGATGTCTGGCAGGATATTCAGGACACGTCTGCTGAAATCTTTCAGGAGAGCATATGGGGGCGCAGGGATTAATTATGTGGAAGCAGATGGAAAGACATATGGATAAGAAAAGTGCTTTAATTGATAGTAGATATCCGATATTGAATACTTATGTAAATGCCATCTCTATGGAAGAAACCGTACAGATTGTTGAAGAGATGATTGAGTGCAGGGTACCTGTACAGCATGTTGTAATTAATGCTGCAAAAGTCAATTTGATGCGTAAAGATCCAGAACTTCGGAAAATTATTAATGAATGTCCGTTGATTAATGCGGATGGAGCTTCTATTCTTTTGGCTGCGCGGCTTTTAAAGATACCTGTGAAAGAACGGGTCACGGGATTTGATCTGTTTGTCCGGCTGGTTGAGGAGGCTGCTGATAAAAATTACAAGATATATCTATTTGGTGCCAGAGAAGAAGTTGTAAAAAAGGTAAAATTAATTTTTGAAAAAAAATATCCATTATTGCAGATTGTCGGTTACAGAAATGGATATTTCACAGAAGAAGAGGAACCTGAAATTGTCAGAGATATGGCAAAATCAGGCGCTGATATGATGTTTGTGGCTTTTTCATCGCCTAAGAAAGAATACTGGGTCAGAAAATATTTGAAAGAACTTAATATTCCTTTTGTAATGGGTGTAGGCGGCAGTTTTGATGTTATTGCAGGAACTACGAAGCGGGCGCCTGTGTGGATGCAGAAATGTTGTATGGAATGGTTTTTCCGTTTTATTCAGGAACCTGGAAGACTTTGGAAACGATATTTGGTGGGAAATATAGATTTTATAATCTATGTTATACGATTTAAGATAGAATCATTAATTAATAATAGTAACTAAGGAACAAGAGGAAGAATATGGTAAATGTAGTAGGACTTGGTTATATTGGTTTGCCGACAGTCCTGATGTTGGCGGCTCATGGTGTGAAAGTTACAGGTACCGATTATAATAAAGAACTGGTGGAGAATTTGAATGACGGAAAACTTTCTTTTAAGGAGGAAGGGTTGGAGGAACTTTACTGGACAGCCAGAGAAAAAGGCGTATCTTTTACAATGGAATATGTAAAGGCTGATGTCTATATTATTTCAGTACCGACACCTTATGAAGATTTAACGAAAAAGGTGGATGCCTCTTACGTGGTGAAGGCGGTTAGATCGGTACTGGATGTTTGTACCAGAGGTTCGATTATTGTTATTGAGTCAACGATTTCTCCTGGCACCATCGATACATATATAAGGCCTGTGATTAGAGAATATAACTTTGAGATTGGAAGAGATATTCATCTGGCGCATGCGCCGGAGAGAATTATTCCTGGTAACATGATTCATGAATTGTTGAATAATGATCGAACTATTGGGGCAGACGATCCCGTTATCGGTGAAAAGATAAAAAAAATTTACAGTTCATTCTGTCAGGGAACAATAACTGTTACGAGTATTAGAGCTGCAGAAATGACTAAGGTTGTAGAGAACACTTTTCGCGATATTAATATTGCATATGCCAACGAACTGGTCAGAATATGTCATGAGCAAAATCTGGATGTGTATGAGATAATTCGGATTGCCAATCAACATCCAAGAGTAAATATTCTGTCTCCTGGCCCCGGTGTCGGAGGACATTGTATTCCTATAGATCCCTGGTTTTTGGTTGGGGATTTTCCAAGTCTCACACATGTAATCAAGGCAGCTCGTGAGGTGAATGATTCCATGCCGGAGTATGTTCTCAGCCGTGTGTCGGAAGTGATGAATATATGTGGCATTGAAGATATTAGCAGAGTAGGTTTTTATGGGCTTACATATAAGGCGGATGTAGATGATGTCAGAGATTCGCCAACACTTCAGATGTTGGATTCTTTGAAACGGCATTTGTGTGGCTGCAGGGTTAAGGTGTATGATCCGATGGTAGAGAAAGATATTGTGCCAAATCAGTATCATAATTTGGATGTATTTTTGGATGCAGTCGATCTGGTGGTGATTCTGGTGGATCATCGGGAAATAAAAAGCAATATGAAGAAGCTGGAAGGAAAAATAATATTTGATACCAGACATGTATGCAGTCTGGAAGGTGTTTATCATCTGTAATGGCAATATTTTCTGCTGAAGGATTGGAAGAAACAGTTATGAAGAAAAAAGTTATGGTGGTATTTGGTACACGGCCGGAAGCAATTAAAATGTGCCCATTGGTGAATGAGCTGAAAAGCAGAAGTACTGTGTTTGATACATGTGTCTGTGTGACAGGGCAGCACCGGCAGATGCTGGATCAGGTTTTGGCAACATTTAGGGTGGAACCGGATTATGATCTTTCTATTATGAAGGATAAACAGAGTCTTTTCAGTATTACAGTGGATATTCTCGAAAAGATTAAAGAGGTTCTGGAAGTGGAAAAACCGGATGTTGTGCTGGTTCACGGTGATACGAGTACAACTTTTGCCACATCGCTGGCATGTTTTTATCTTAATATTCCTGTTGGACATGTTGAGGCGGGACTGCGGACTTATGATCTGGCAAGTCCTTATCCGGAAGAGTTTAACAGACAGGCAGTCAGCATTATCAGTCAGTTTAATTTTG
>JBJELO010000096.1:0-3155 GCA_051879195.1 Lachnospiraceae bacterium | reverse complement strand
GACGCATTTTCTGGACTTCTGAAATATTGAGTATGGGGGAGGATTTTATGGATATTAATTGGTTATCGGCTCCTGAAGTGTTTCGGGTGAATCAGCTGGAAGCACATTCGGATCACAGTTTTTTTGAAAAAAGAGAGGATATGGGGGGCAGTATGCCTTTATGCTTCTGCCTGAACGGAACGTGGAAATTTGCTTATGCCGACAGACCTGAGGAGAGGATCAGTGATTTCTGGAAAGATAGTTACAATACCGGGGACTGGGCTGAGATACAGGTGCCCGGTCATATGGAGACGCAGGGGTACGGTCGGAATCATTATGTTAACACCATGTACGCGTGGGACGGAATCGAGGATATCCGTCCGCCGAAGGTACGCCGCGACAATCCTGTGGGCAGCTATGTGAAGGATTTTGAACTGCCTGCTCATTTTGAAGGGAAGAAGCTGGTTCTTTCTTTTGAAGGGGTCAGTACGGCCATGTATCTGTGGGTGAACGGAACATTTGCAGGATATGCGGAGGATAGCTTCACACCTTCTGAATTCGACGTGACCGGGCTGCTGCATCCGGGCAGAAACCGGATCTGTGTGGAAGTATATAAATACAGCAGTGCCAGCTGGATTGAAGATCAGGACTTTTTCCTGTTTTCCGGAATTTTCCGCGATGTGAATCTGTATGCCCTGCCAAAAGCACATATCAACGATGTGTTTATTACCACCGATGTGGCGGATGATTTTGTCACAGCTGATGTAAACGTTCGTGCAGAACTGACCGGGAATCTGACAGGCTGCCATCTGCTGGTGGAGATGAAGGATGCACAGGGAAGCCTGGTGTGTGAGCCGGCACAGATGGAGGCAGATGAAACGTGCCGCGTATTATTCTCCACCGGGGATCTTCACCTGTGGAGTGCGGAGAATCCCTACCGCTATCAGATGGAGCTGTCCATTCTCAATGAGAAGGAAGAACTGGTGGAAATTGTTCCTGTCAGATTTGGAATCCGTCGTTTTGAGATGAAAAATGGTGTGATGCTGCTCAACGGCAGGCGGATTATCTTCCGCGGAGTAAACCGTCACGAATTTCATCCCCGCACCGGTCGTGTACTCTCCAGAGAGGACATGCTCTGGGATATTCAGTGCATGAAGCGCAATAACATCAATGCAGACCGGACCAGCCATTATCCCAACAATAAACTGTGGTATGAGCTCTGCGACGAATACGGCATTTATCTCATTGATGAGACGAATTTGGAAAGTCATGGTTCCTGGCAGAAGATGGGTGCCTGCGAACCCTCATGGAATGTTCCGGGCAGTCTGCCGGAATGGAATGACAATGTGGTGGACCGGGCGCGGTCCATGTTTGAACGCGATAAAAATCATCCCAGTGTTCTGATCTGGTCCTGCGGCAATGAATCCTATGCCGGCGAAGATATTATGAATATAACCCGGTTTTTCCACGAGAAGGATCCCCGCCGGCTTGTTCACTATGAAGGCTGTTTCTGGAACAGGGAATATGACTGCATCAGCGATATGGAAAGCCGTATGTATGCAAAACCGGAGGAAATTGCGGAATATCTGGATTCCAGACCGGCAAAACCCTATATCAGCTGTGAATATACGCATGCCATGGGCAATTCCTGCGGCGGTATGAAACTGTATACTGATCTGGAAGACCGGTATGAGCAGTATCAGGGTGGATTTATCTGGGATTTTATCGACCAGGCTTTGTGGCAGACGCGTAAAGATGGAAAAGAATATCTGGTTTACGGCGGCTACCATGATGAAAGGCCTTCTGATTACGGTTTCAGTACCAATGGTATCGTTTATGCGGATCGCCGCGAATCCCCCAAAATGCAGGAAGTGAAGCAGCTGTATGCACCGGTCCTTCTGACTCCCGATAAGAAAGGCGTCAATATCCGCAACCGCAATCTTTTCATGGATACGAAGGCATACTGCTTCCGCATGCAGACAGAAAAAGAAGGGATCGTTCTGTGGGAAACTGTTTTTGAAGCGGATGTTGAACCGCTTTCCGAAGCCTATGTGGAACTGCCGTTTCGGATTCCCGAAGAGCGGGGGGAATATCTGCTGAATGTGTCAGCTGTTCAGAAAGAGGATACGCTGTGGGCGAAAGCCGGTCACGAAATTTCTTTCGGTCAGACCGTGATTACGGTAGGCGGACGGGATGAAGAAGAGGAAAGCAGAGCGGATTTCAGAGTCGTAAACGGTGACGTGAATATCGGTGTGATGGGAGAAGGATTCCGCGTACTCTTTTCCAAAGTGGACGGCGGACTGGTATCTCTGATTTATGACGGAACGGAATATATCACCAATGTACCCAAAGCCACTTACTGGAGAGCTTCCACGGACAATGACCGCGGCATGGCACTTTTGAATCAGAGCAGCTGCTATCTTGCCATGACTGTGGGGCAGAAGCCGGATACGAAGCATCTGGGGCTGGAAATCGGAGAAGATTTCTGCAGAATTACTGTGCCGTTCCTGTATCCCGCCTTCTGTACACCGACGGTGCAGGGGCATACCATTACGTATCTGATCACTTCTGACGGAAGCATTACCGTTTTCATGGAATATCCCGGTCTTCCGGGTATGCCGCCGGTTCCCGCCTTCGGTATGGAATTCAAATTAAAGGAGCGCTTTGACCGAATGCGTTATTACGGTGCCGGACCGCAGGAAAATTATATCGACAGGGACTGCGGAGCACGGATCGGTGTATTTGAATCCACTGCAGAGGATAATTACTCTGCCTATCTGAAACCGCAGGAATGCGGCAACCGTACAAAACTCCGCTGGATTTCGGTAATGGATGAAACCGGTGACGGCCTCCGTTTTGAAGCCGACGGACAGCTGCTGGAGGGAAGTCTGCTTCCCTGGAGTGCTTTGGAGATGGAGCATGCCATGCTGGCTGATGAGCTTCCCGATCATCCCTACAATTATCTGCGGATCCTGGGAGCCCAGTGCGGCGTGGGCGGTGACGACAGCTGGGGAGCACCGATTCATGAAGAATATCTGATACCCGGTGATAAAAAGATCAGCTTCCGCTTCCGAATCGTACATCAGAAAAAACAGACCGAAGTCTGAGCTGTCAGGATGGCACAGGGTTGTTTCACGAAGAAAATTTAAGTTAGCTGAAAAGCTCGAAAAGACTGG
>JBJELO010000095.1:0-3185 GCA_051879195.1 Lachnospiraceae bacterium | reverse complement strand
ATCTTTCAGCAGATATACCTGATAATCCTCCCCGGATCGCACCAGAATCACTTCAAATGTCTCCGGATCGCAGAATTCCATCATCACCTGCCGGCATACACCGCAGGGGGCGCACAGATTTAGCGGCTCTTCTGCATCCCCGGGACCTCCCGCAATGGCAATCGCCTGAAAATCCCGTTCCCCTTCGCTGACTGCTTTGAAAAAAGCCGTCCGCTCCGCGCAGTTTGTCGGTGTGTACGCTGCATTCTCAATATTGCAGCCTGTATAGATTTTCCCGTCCTTTGCCAGCAGGGCAGCTCCCACGCGGAACCCGGAATAAGGCACATAGGAAAATTTCCTCATTTCCAGAGCTTTTTCTGCAAGAATCTTTCTATCCATATCCTTCCCTCACTTTCCATATTGTCCCGTTTTCCATATTATTCCTTGGTTTTCGAGGCCGGCTCTGAACAGTTACGTTTTCTGTATCATTCTCTGATTCCGAACATGTAAAAATGCCGCAGAAACAGACCATGAATTTTTCCCATGACCTGCTTCTGCGACATTATTTTTACCTATTCTGAAAAAACATACTTTGTGATGTAGCCGTTGCCGTCGCCGGTGGTGATCACCTGATCCCCGTCCCCGGTCTCCGTCACATCAATGATATCCCACTGGCCGTTTTCCTTTACGTAAGCCACGGGATCATCCGTCTCCACCTCAATGAATTTTTTCTCGCTGTGTCTGGCACCGCCGCAGGGATTGATTGATTCCACCATTACATCATAGATTGCCATATAAATCTCTCCTTTTGTTTTATGATAGAATCATTTTAACACATTGCGGGAGATTTTTCATACTTTTTTATTCCCCAATCCTGTTATCTCTGATAAATTCATCGGTCAGGATCATTTTACCTACGGAGCATACCTTTCCTGTCATGGATGCATTCCAGTCTTTATCGATATGAACCTGCAGCGTCCCGCCCGGCATATGAACACAGACATCGGAATCAGTAAGACCCAGCCTGTGAACGGCTCCTGCTGCCGCACAGCTGCTGCTTCCCGACGCCAGTGTGTATCCCGTTCCCCGTTCAAAAATCTCAATCTGAATATTGTTCCGGTCAAGAACCTTTACAATCTGTGTATTGATCCGGTTGGGAAAATATTCCGCACACTCGGAAAATTCACCGATTTCACAGACACGCTTTTTGTAAACATTCCGCATGGGAATCACGCAGTGAGGATTTCCGATGGAAACACAGGTGCACGGAAATGTTTCTTCGCCAAACTGCAGCGGCACATCCACCACCTGTTCCGGTGTACCCACACAGCCGATTTCCTCTCTGGAAAATGACAGTTTTCCCATGGCAACCGTAATCTCACTGCCTTTTTCGTTATTGTAGGAAATATACACCGGCCCGCCCAGCGTATGGAGAACCAGTGATTTTTCCGTAACATATCCTGCATCCCGCAGATATTTGGCAAAAATACAGACGCCGTTGCCGCCGTTTTCCGCTTCGCTGCCATCGGGATTGAAAATCTGCACATGAATTCCGTCCTCTTTTATCACTGGTCCCACCATAATCCCGTCAGAACCCAGACCGAAATTGGTACTGCAGATCATCCGGATGTTTTCCGGACTTAAAACACCGCTGTTTTTTGTACAGTCATATACAAGATAATCGTTGCCTGAACCATGATATTTATAAAATGTCACACACATTGTCTTTCCCTCACATTAATATTCGTATAACTATTCAGCAGAGCATGACTGCGTACCCACCAGGGTATTTCAGATAAAACAGCTGTGCTGCAGATTGCTCTCGATTCTGATACCATTATATCAGACATTATTTAAAATAAAAATCTGTTTTGTGCTGCATATCTTTCAGAAAATGCGGTGACGGACATCTCCGCATATAATAAGTCAATCTTTACAAAAGTTACTGCAACTTTTTGCATGTATCGGTAATTTTCAAATGCTGTGTACAATTTTTTGCAGACTGCTCTGATGTTTTGTGATAAAATGTAATCATTCGGTTTCAGGCAGTTTTTTGGAAATAACAGCAGAATTAAAAAAGGAAAAATGCAGAAAGGAGAATCTGATGGAACAGCATCCGGAATTGAATTACGCAAAAACCGGCTATCTTCACAGCGATTTCAAGCTGTTTTACCTGGCCGACAGCAATAAAAAAGAATTTGATTTTCATTATCATGATTTTTACAAGGTTCTGATTTTCCTGAACGGAAATGTAAGCTACAGCGTGGAAGGAAAATATTTTGACCTGCAGCCGGATGATGTAATTCTTGTTTCTGCAGGGGAGATTCACCGGCCCGTGATTCACAGCAGTGCACCGTATGAGCGGATCGTTGTCTATCTGTCACGGAATTTTTTTGAAAAATATAAAGAGGACGATTTTGATCTTTTTTACTGTTTTCAGGAGGCAAAGGCTGCCGGTTCCAGCCTGATCCGTGTGGAGGAAACCGCCCGTCCCCGCTTTGCCGCTCTCAGTAAAGAGCTGTCCCTTTCCTGCCGGGACCGGGATTTTGCCGGGCCGCTCTATCGGCGGATCAAATTTCTTGAATACCTCATTCTGCTGAACCGCTCGCTTCTGACCCGGGATACCGCCTGCATCCGCGCTTCCGAATACAACCAGACGGTACTGGATATCATGAATTACGTCAATGAACATATTACAGATGATCTGGACATTGACGCCATTGCGGAACATTTTTTCCTGACCCGTTACTACATCATGCATCTGTTTAAAGCAGAAACCGGCATCACCATCGGCAAATACATAACGGAGAAGCGCCTGTTTACAGCCAGAAAGCTGATCCAAAGCGGCTCCTCCGTCACGGACGCCTGCTATCAGAGCGGTTTTCGCAATTACTCCGCCTTTTACCGGGCCTACAAAAACAAATACAGAGAATCCCCCAGGAATATTCGGTAATCTGATTTTAAGCTGTATCTCCTAGTATGACTCACACCAATTAGCAAATTGTTTCATGCAGGATAAATTTTCAGTCTGCAAGGCGGAGGAATGAGTCGTAGCGGTGGCTACGGCGATTGACGACAACGCAGCAGATGGAAATTTAAACAAATGAAACAGGCTGGTAATTGGTGCGAGGCATACTAGTACTGCTCCGCCTTTTCCCTCAGACGCCCCACAAGAAATAAAAGCATAAACCACAACGTTTCATAAT
>JBJELO010000094.1:1922-3195 GCA_051879195.1 Lachnospiraceae bacterium | reverse complement strand
GGTATTACGCTGTCTACGGTGGCGGTGGGAGCGGAGGCTGATACAACGACGCTGAAAGATCTGGCCGGGAAAGGCGGGGGCCGGTATTACTATTCCGATGCGGGAACGGCGCTGCCGCGTATTTTTGCTCAGGAAGTGTACCTTTCTGTAAAAAGCTATCTGATCAACGAAGAATTCACGCCGGTGATTGCCAATTCCCATGAGATTATAGAAGGGATTTTCACAGACGGAAGCCCCGGTCTGCTCGGTTATATTGCTTCCACAGCGAAACCAACCGCTACGGTAATCCTGGAGTCTCACAGGGGAGATCCGATTCTCAGTGTATGGCAGTATGGTCTGGGAAGAACGGTGGCATGGAACAGCGACGGGACGAATCAATGGACCGGGAATTTTGCAGGGTGGGATAATTATGCCGCACTCTGGCGCAATATTATCGACTGGACTATTTCCGGAAGTGATCCGGGAGAAGATACGCTGCAGGTAAAACAGGAAGCTTCTTTTGCGGTGATTACCTATAAAACGGAGGACTACAGTGCGAAGACCAGCATTTCAGCAGTGATTACCGGAGAAGACGGCAGACAGCAGGAGGTTAAGCTGAAGGTTACATCTCCCGGCGTTTACAGCGCTCAGGTACCGCTGGACGAAACCGGTGTTTACAGTATCAATGTCCGTAATCAGGATGGTAAGGAAATCGTAAAAAACATCAATACAGCGACGGCCATGCAGTATTCACAGGAATACAGATATGCAGATATATCCGGCAATCTGGACGGTTTTGTGGAAAGTGTCTCCGGGCGTTATATTGAAAAGCCTGAGGAGGTATTTGACACGAAGCTGACCGGTTCCGTTTCACGGAAAGATCTGACGGAATGGCTTCTGCTGGCGGCGATTATTCTGTTCGTACTGGATGTGGTGGTCCGCAGGATGCGTGTGGACTGGCTGTCAGGCATTGCAGGAATTGCAGGTGGGTGGAAATGGGCTGAGGGAGGCAAGAAGCGTACTGTTCGCAGGAGTCATGTATCCGGTTCGGCGGCACAGAAACCGCCGGCGGATGATGTGAAGACGGATAAAAAACAGGATGAAAGGCCTGATGGACCTGATAAAACGGATAAGAAGCCTGATGAGCCGGGGAAAAAGCCGGATAAACCGGATAAAAGAACTGTCCGGAAATCCGGCAGGCAAACTGATAAGGCTGGAAATGCCGTACGGGATGACAGTGTAATTGACACTTCTGCATTATTAAAGAAAAAAAGAGACAGGGATCTTTAAAAAT
>JBJELO010000094.1:0-1822 GCA_051879195.1 Lachnospiraceae bacterium | reverse complement strand
CCCATATTGCAGCCATCCATAATCAGTTTGGCGACCTGACTGTCTTCCTTTTTCATCATCATTTTCATTTCTGATGTGGACCAGGTAAAAAGCGCTGTTCCCATGCAGGGGGATTTCCCTTTTCTCCCCAGCTGTCCCAGAAGGGAATCGGCTTCATTCCGCAGGCAGAAGTGTTTGTTGATGTTGTGTTCGATCAGGTTTCTGAGTCCTGGAGCAGAGGCATAACGCTGCAGCTGTTTCAGACTGTTCAGAGCGATTCTGCAGCCGGTGCTGCATTCTTCCAGAAGCTTAACAGTATGATTTTCCATAAAGAATGATCCTCCTTCATGATCGTGTGACGGTTATTCCTGTTATAGTATGTTCGGAATTCCGGAGAATCATACAGGATATGATAAAGATAACAAATTGCAGCGTAAACAGAGAGCTGCTTTGAAGCAGAACCTGCTGATACTGCTACATAAAAGTGCACTGTTCCAGTGCATAGTAAATTTCCCTGATCCGCAGGGAATCTTCCGTATAGGCTTTTCTTCTGATATAGAGTGCATCTCCGAGATGGCTCATGGCTTCCATGGCATCACCGTGATTGATGTAATATAAGCCAAGCTGGTAATGGCATGTGGCGGTATCCTGATGATCCGGGCCGTTTTTTTCTGAGGAAAGCCGCAGATTCTCCAGAAGTGTTTCCAGAGAGGCGGGTTCAGTTTCTGTTTTAGAATTATTGCAGTCCATATTTTTTCTCCTGATAGATTGTTAGTGGTATCTGTTCAGAACCGGATCGTACCAAATCATGTTTTCGGGTCCGGCGCTGAACAGAAGTGTTTATTGTTCTGATATGTTGATCTTTTCTTTAAGAAGTTCATAGTAATACCGTGTCCGGGGCAGTTCCACGCCGTACTTCCGGGCTTCCTGCAGCAGATATCCGCTGAAGGTTTCCAGTTCGCAGGGACGACCGGCATCCACATCACGCCTCATGGAGCTGGTACCGGTGGGAGACTGGAGGTTCATGAAAAACTGAAGCCGGTCCTGCGTATAATCGTCGGGTATCCTGACATGCTTTGTGCGGGCCATGAGGCAGGCTTCGTCAAGCAGCGCTTCCATATCCTTTACATACTCCGGTTCTGCGCGGAGATCACCCACATTGGCACTGTATGCCGCTGTCATGATATTGAAAGCGCAGTTGAAAATGTATTTTTTCCAGATGGCGGCTTCAATGTCTTCCTCCACAATACAGGTTACGCCGGTGGGGGCAAACAGATCATGAACGGTCTGCACGGCTGTTTTGACAGCAGGTTCTTCGGACCGGGTGCCGATGCGCAGAGTGGCGTAATCACCTTTCTGGACGATGGTGTAATCCGGTTCACTGCCGGAAATGATGTAGATCAGTGAATCTACGACAATGCCTTTCTGCAGGGTATCGCGCGTCCGGTCTGCGGGGTCAATGCCGTTGAGAACAGGCACGATGATGGTGTGGTCATCCACGATGGGAGCCAGCTGCCGGCAGATCTGCTCCAGAGAATAGTTTTTAACACTGATCACCAGAATATCGGCAGTACCGATTTCGGAAATCTGATCGGTGACAAGGGCCGGGGTTACATGACAGTCACCGATAAATTCACTTTTCAGGGTCAGACCGTTTGTCTTCAGATGGTCTTTGCGGGGGCCTCTGGCAAAAAACGTGACGTTCTGATAAGTGGAGGCAAGCGCGGCACCGAGAAAACCGCCCACACCACCAAGACCGGCAACAACAATCCGGGCATCAGAAAAATTATCTATAGTTCCGCATAAATTTTCTACTTACACTTCAATGGTTGTAAGTGGGATT
>JBJELO010000093.1:0-14504 GCA_051879195.1 Lachnospiraceae bacterium | reverse complement strand
GTAATATTTAATTCGCCTATTGAGTATTTTTCCGTACAAATGTATAATAGTAACAATAATTTCTGTAAGGACGGTTTTATGAAAAACGAGGAAATTTCTTTACTGACAAAGCAGAAGCTCGCTTTGTCTCTGAAAAAGGCTATGGAAAGGAAGCCTCTTTCCAGGGTGACTGTCAGCGAGCTGATTAAGGATTGCAATATTAACAGGAATACTTTTTATTATCACTTTTCGGACATTTATGATCTGCTGAAATGGATGCTGGAGCAGGAGGCCATTGATGTGGTGAAAAAGATTGATCTGCTGATCGATACAGAAGAAGCTGTCCGGTTTGTGATGGATTATGTGGACAGCAACCGGCATATCATCAACTGCGCCTACGATTCCATGGGACATGAGGAGATGAAGCGTTTTTTTTATGCCGATTTCATCGGTGTTATGAAAGGCGTCATCGACAGCGGGGAACAGCGCCTGCAGCTGTCCATTTCCGACGAATTCAAGGAATTTACTGCTGAGTTTTATACGGAAGCGCTGGCCGGTCTGATGATCTCCTGGCTGAAAAACAAGTACCGGCCCGATAAAGAAAAACTGATACAGAACATTCTTTTCATCTGCCGGACCTCCATTCCCCATCTGCTGCAGGAAGAAGCAGAAAGAGAAAAGGCATATCGCACCGAGTAAATCAGTGTGATATGCCTTACGTTACAATAGCTGCACCACAATCGTTACACCGCGTCTCCCCGGTCTGCTGCCAGATGATATCCGGCTCTGCTGACTCTTCCTGCCAGACATCCCCGGCACTGGGCCGCTTCTTCTCCGGTGCAGATCTTATTGTCATAAAGTTCATACTGCTTCCGGTTTTTCACCGGTGAAAGGTTGGGCATCACCACGTTGGCTCCGGCTTTGAGACCTTTTTCCCTTCCCTGTGGGTCCATCGTTCCCAATGCAGTTGTTGCGGGAAGCAGTACTTTGGGAAGCATGATCCGGATCACGGAAAGGAGAAACAGTGTCATATCCACACTGCCGGCCTTTTCCTTTGCAAAAACCGTATCATGATGGGGGATGAACGGTCCGATTCCCACCATCTGAGGCTTAAGTTCCTGCAGAAAAACCAGATCCTCCGCCATGTGTTCCAGAGTCTGCCCCGGTGATCCCACCATAAATCCTGCTCCCACCTGATACCCCAGTGTTTTCAGGTCATACAGGCACTGTTTTCTGACAGCAAGACTCATGGCAGAAGGATGAAGAGAGCGGTAATGCGCTTCATTGGCAGTCTCATGGCGAAGAAGATATCGATCCGCCCCAGCTTCCCGGAAACGCCGGTAGCTTTCATATGTCTTTTCCCCGATGGACAGCGTCAGAGCACAGTCAGGAAATTCCGCCTTGATGGTACGGATCAGATCCACCATGATGTCATCCGTATAATAAGGATCCTCGCCACCCTGCAGCACAAAGGTATGAAATCCCAGACGGTATCCTTCGCTGCAGCAGTCAAGAATCTCCTCTTTCGTCAGGCGGTACCTGACCGCATTGCGGTTGCCTGCACGAATTCCGCAGTAATAACAGTTATTCTTACAGTAATTCGTAAACTCAATCAATCCCCTTGTATACACCTTATCTCCGTAATACTGCTTCCTGAGCCTGACAGCCTCCTCCGTAAGAAGGCTGCTCACTTCCTGATCCGATGCACTTTTCAACAGTGCTGTATATTCCTCCCCGGTAAGCGCGTGATTCTGAATCAGCTTTTTTGCCGCACACATTCCATCCATTACAAGATCCCCCTCTAATAACATCCTCTCTGAATCGGGTTTCAGGCATAATGCCTGTCCGCCCCCGGTGGAAAAGCATCCTGCCTATACAATATATTTCCTATAGTTTTAATATGATTATATCATATGAGGAAAATACTGTCAAACCGGTTATGTACACAAAAACACCCCTTTCAACAGAATTGAAAGGGGTGTATCAATACAGCTTCATCCAGCTCTATTTATTCTGCCGTACCGGTAATCTGCAATCTTCACTGCTCCGGTGACAGTCTGTTATTTATTCAGTTCCAGCATCAGCTTGTTGCTTCTGGTTACGAATGCTGCCATTCTTTCCGGTGACAGGCTGCCGTGTTTCAGCAGTGCCAGATCATACAGCTGTTCGCAGATATCGGATGCATGCTCGCTTTCGCCGTTCTGGATGATGTAGTCTACCAGCGGATGATTTGCGTTGAGAACAAGCTTCAGATCCTGGCTGCCGAACATACTTGCGTCCATGCCGTACATCTTCATCATATCCTGCATTCTGCGGCCGTCTTCAGACAGGGTGATCATGGAAGCCAGGTCTGCATCTTTCAGTTTTTCCAATGCAACCTCAACTTTTTCATCAGGCATCACTTTTTTGAACAGTTCGCTCACTGCATTGCCTGCTTCTTCCAGCTGTTTCTTCTGTTCTTCATCGGTTTCATCTTTGAAGATGTCGTTCAGGTCGGAGTCTACACGGACAAATTTCAGTCCTTCGTTGGCCTGCTCCAGATGCTGTACATAAGGGGTATCGATTCTCTGGTTCAGTACAACCACTTCGATGTCTTCATTCTTAAACATGCTGATGTACTGTGCCTGCGCTTTCTCATCGTCAGTGTAGAATACTTTGTTTTCGTATTTTTCTTTATTCTTTTCCAGTTCATCTGCCAGAGTGACGAAGCTTCCTTCTGTTGTATGATACAGCATGAAATCTTTCATCTTCTTGTCGAATTTTTCATCCTTCAGGCAGCCGTATTTGATGAAGGGATTGATGTCATCCCAGTATTTTTCATAATTTTCACGGTCTGTCTTGCACATGCCGCTCAGCTTGTCCGCTACTTTCTTGGTGATGTAATCAGAAATCTTCTTCACAAATCCATCGTTCTGCAGCGCGCTTCTTGATACGTTCAGAGGCAGGTCGGGACAGTCGATGACGCCTTTTAACAGCATCAGGAATTCAGGGATGACTTCCTTGATATTATCAGCGATGAATACCTGGTTGTTGTACAGCTTGATTACGCCTTCTGCTGATTCATATTCGATATTGATCTTGGGGAAATACAGAATACCTTTCAGGTGGAAAGGATAGTCCATATTCAGGTGGATCCAGAACAGAGGCTCCTTGTAATCATGGAATACTTTATGATAGAAATCCTTGTACTCCTCTTCGGTACAGTCATTGGGATGCTTGTTCCACAGAGGATTTACATCATTGACGGGTACCGGGCGCTTCTCGATCTTAACCCTGTTCCTTGCAGGCTTTGTCTCCACCATCTCTTTGGTGCCGTCTTCCTTTTCAACCTCTTCGGTTTCTGCTTCTTCTGTGAAGCGTTCAATGACGATATCGTCCTCTTTCAGATCTTCTTCGTCGATGGTCTGGGTTTCAGGCTCTTTGCCGACTACTTCCAGATAGATCTCGGAAGGCATGAAGGAACAGTATTTTTCCAGAACTTCTTTTGCACGGTATTCGTTGCAGAATTCATAACTGTCCTCATTCAGGTACAGTTTGATGCTGGTACCCACTTCGGTTCTGTCACCTGCGGACATGTTGAAATCAACACCTGCTTCAGATTCCCAGTGAACGCTTTCTGCGCCTTCATTATGAGACAGGGTATCAATCGTTACCTTGTCGGCTACCATGAAAGCGGAGTAAAATCCCAGTCCGAAATGACCAATGATCTGATCCTCGCTGGTTTTATCCTTATATTTTTCCAGGAAATCCGCTGCACCGGAAAATGCGATCTGGTTGATGTATTCATCAACTTCCTCGAATGTCATACCGATACCGTTATCGGTCACTTCGATGGATTTCTCCTCAGGATCAACCTTAATGGTAACTCTCGGCTTATAATCTTCCGGGAATGTATATTCGCCCATCACTTCCAGCTTTTTCAGCTTTGTGATCGCATCACAGGCGTTGGAAACCAGTTCTCTGTAAAAAATATCATGATCGGAATAAAGCCATTTCTTAATAATGGGGAAAATGTTTTCGCTGTTAATTGTTAAATTACCTGACTTGGCAGCCATCTTAAATCACTCCTAAATTCTGTTTTTTGGTAACCGTTCCGGGTCCGCTGTGATCGGAATCGCCTTTCCCGGACCGGTTATGATTTTTATTATTTTGTTCAGTACATATAATAATACTGACACGGATGTTTGTCAAGCAAAAATTAGCACTCATTTTAAATGAGTGCTAATAATTTACCTGTTAAACTTTTACAACTGCCGCAGTCAGGCAGATTTACACAAACGCGGACCAGTTCCTTACTTCACTATATCTTTATATATTTCAAAGAAATCCGCTTTGGACAGAGCCGGTACATCTTTCAGAGAAATTTTTTCCCAGACTTTTTCATTAAACTGAGCTGTCAGATTCTCCACAAAATTGTCGTATTCTTCTGTGAATTTTTCTTCTTTCAGCTCTTCAATCAGCTCCGTTTTATGTCTGGCTGTTGCTTCCCGGTCATAATCCTCCACACAGTGTATGATATAATATCCGCTTTCCGTCTCCAGAACGTCACTGATCTGGTCATCCGCCATGGAAAACACCACCTGATCCACCTCTGCGGGAAGCTGGTTTCTGGAAACATTCATGGATATTTTACCACTTTCATTGTATTTCTTCGCCACTTCCGCAAAAGACTGGGCTTCTCTGGCCTTCTTCAGAATACTGTTCATCCTTTTTGACTGATCTTCTCCATTTTTTCCCACATAAATGCATTCGATCCGGGCAATACGGGCATCGTTATCCGAAATTTCCGTATCCAGATCGGAAGTAAGGACCTCCATCAGCCGGTTATAATAAAAATACGAAGTAAACATGTCCTGCACATCTTCTTTCGAAGCATTCAGAGAAGATTTTTCCTGATCCGTCAGCTGGGAAAGATAGGTATCGACACAGCTCTGAATCTGTGATTTTTCCTCTGAAGTAAGTGTGACGCCGTTATCCGCAGCCATCAGAGTCATGCACTTCATGCGGGCCAGAAAATCTTTCAGAGAGGATTTCACATTCTCCTCAAAGGTCAGGCCATCCGATTCCACAGACCATATCTCTTTTCCATAGACATCCTCCACCACTTTTTTCTGCGCTGTAACCAGAATCATGGCTTCAGAAACAGAGCATATCTCATCTCCGATTTTAAACAGCTCAGAGTCGGAAAGGGGTGCCACGATCCGTATATCCACCTTTTTACTGTCACTGCATCCGGTCATCATCAGAATCACAAATAGCAGCAAAAGCGCCATGGTTTTCACAGGTTTTCTGCCGGTAAGTCTGAATCCCTGCTTTTTTCCTGCTGATTGCTTTCTCATATTCCGCTCCTTTTCAGAATTCCAGACACCGCTCACGCATGGCCTGATAGATTGCCGCAACCGGAAGTCCTACCACGTTGTGGTAATCTCCGTCTATTTTGCGGATGTATTTCATGCCGAGTCCCTGAATCGCATAGGCGCCGGCTTTATCATCACATTCACCGCTCTCCGTGTATTCCAGGATTTCTTCTTCCGTCATGGGATAAAAGGCAACCGTTGTTTTTTCGGCAAAGGTGGTCTGTTCCAGCTGCTTTTTCTGATCCAGCCACAACAGAGTAACACCCGTATATACTTCATGAGTATTTCCCTGAAGTTTCCGAAGCATTGCTTTCGCACTTTCCCGGTCTGCAGGTTTTCCCAGGATAACATGATCCTGAACGACAATCGTATCGGCCCCCAGAATAATAATCTGATCTGAAGAATTCCCCTGTTTTTCCCACAGCTCCATGGCTGCGCCGGCCTTTCGTTCAGACAGTTCCATTACCACCTGTTCCGGCACGGTTTCCGCTATATTCTCATCCGCATTGGCTGCCAGAATCTGAAAAGAAAAGCCGGCCTGAGCCAGCAGTTCTTTTCTCCTTGGCGATGCGGAAGCAAGTATCAGATTTTTTTTCATGATATCAGTTCCTTCCGTATTATCCTCCAGGCTGTATATTCTATATTTTTTCAGCCTCCGGATTTCAGTTTTCCACTTTTCAGTCTTTTGATTCGATCAGGAGCATCCGACCGTTTCCAATGCTGATTACAGCTTCTTCCTGTACAATTTCATTGCTGACACCCAGGCTGTTGCCCTGAACGAAAGTGTAATCCCTGAGAGGATACTTGAATCCCTCAAGAGTCACTCCCGTTACGGATTCCGTAAAGGGAATCAGTGAGACATATGTCCCGAATACTTCCTCCTGTTTCAGGGTCATTACCGAATCGATCATGGTAATGCGGTTGTGTCCGTCAATCAGCCAGCAGGATGCACCTGCTTTCAAAGGAATCTGAAGAAGGCCGATGGAGGCCAGCGTATGATCCATCCTCGTGCCGGTTGCACCGAATATATGAATGGATTCCGATCCCAGACGCAATGCCAGATGGATTGCCAGTTCCGTATCGGTCTCGTCCTTTTCCGGGGGATGGGTCTCCCAGCTGATTCCCGGTATACTCCTGAAATATTCCAGGGATTCCTGCGATACGGAATCAAAGTCTCCCACGCAATAATCAGGCTTCAGATGCAGCCTCCGTGCCGATGTCAGCCCGCCATCTACAGCAATAATTAAATCATAAGAATACTTTATTAAAAAATCGGAGACAGCGGAATCATCCACGCTTCCTCCCGTTAATATCAAGCACCGCTTCAAATCTGTTCTCCCTACCTGATATTTAATATTTACCAAGAATTTCCCGGAAAGCTTTCACATTGGCTGCTGCGTCATTTTTGAATACGGCAGAACCGGCTACCAGAATATCGGCACCGGCTTCACAGAGCTGCGCACAGTTATCCAGCTTTACCCCGCCATCCAGTTCAATTAACGCGTGGGATCCCCGTTCCGTAATCATCTGTTTCAGTGCTTTGATTTTATCAATGGAATAGGGAATGAACTTCTGATTGCCGAAACCGGGATTTACTGTCATCAGAAGTACCACATCCACCAGATCAAGAATCCAGTCCAGTGTATGCAGGGAAGTAGACGGCACCAGCACCACTCCTGCTTTGCAGCCCAGCTCATGAATATGATTCAGATCCCGGTCCAGATGCAGACTTGCTTCCTGATGAATGGAAATCAGATCGGCTCCCGCAGCTGCCATATCGTCCAGATAGCGCCCCGGATTCTGAACCATCATGTGAACATCAAAAAACGCTTTGCTGTAAGGACGTATCTTTTTGATGACAGGTGCACCGAATGTAATATTCGGTACAAACATACCATCCATCACATCCAGATGGATATACTCCGCTCCTGCCTCGCTGACAAGACGCACTTCTTCACCAAGTTTTGCAAAATCCGCCGACAAAACGGAAGGTGCCAGATATTTCATACACTACCTCCTTGTGCCGCCTGCATACGGCCTGTTCTGACTAATATTTTTTAATATGACGCAGTTCTTCGTAAAGGTAACAGTAGGAATCATACCGTTCTGCTGATATCGTTCCCGCCTCCACAGCTGCCTTTACCGAGCAATCCGGTTCAGAAACGTGTACACATCCCTGAAAACGACACTTTCCTTCATGAGAATCGAACTCAGGATAGTAATACCGCAGTTCCCGGTAATCCATCTCTTTCAGATCCATGGAGCTGAATCCCGGTGTATCCATCAGATACGTGTCTTCTGCCACATAAAACAGCTCTGAATGACGTGTTGTATGGCGCCCGCGTCCGATTTTTTCACTGACAGTACCCGTCTGTACCCGGGAATCAGGGCAGAAATAGTTCAGAAAAGAAGACTTTCCTGCTCCGGAGGGGCCGGCAAGAACTGTCGTTTTCCCCTGAAGGTATTCTCTCAGTTCTTCCAGACCTGACTCTTCCTTCACACTGATAAAATGAAGTTCACAGGCTCCCCGGTATATTCTGTAAAGTCTGTCCTGTTCCCCTTCAGATACGGAATCCACCTTATTAAAGCACAGAACCGCAGGCAGATTCAGCAGATTCATGGTGATCAGAAATTTATCCAGAAGGATATAGTTGGGATCCGGATCCTTCGCGGCAAACAGAACCAGTGCCTGATCCACATTGGCCGAAGCAGGGCGGATCAGTTCCGATCTCCGCGGCAGAATTTCCACCAGATTCCCGGTTTGTTTCTCCGGGTCGATGATATCGATCACCACCTGGTCGCCCACCAGAGGCTTCTGCTTTTTATTGCGGAAAATCCCTCTGGCACGGCATTCGAAAATCCTGCCCGCTTCATCGTGAACATAATAAAAACCGCCGATCCCTTTAATGATTCTGCCCGTTATTTGATTCATCGGTGTCTCCATCCGCTTCCTTTCCTGCACTGATATAATATCCTACAGTCGTACCGGGATCCACCAGAGAACCGGCTTCACGGTTCATCTCAATAACCTGCCCTTTCGGTGCATCGCTTTCTTTTTCCCCAAGCAACTGACCTGTAAGACCATTTTTACGCAGCTTTTCAAGTGCCGCTGATTCCGAAAGCCCCACAATGGAAGGTACTTCTGACTGGACAGTTTCCTTACCTTTGCTGATGACTACATCAATTACCGTATTCTTTTCCACGCTGGTATCTTTCGCGATGCTCTGACTGATGATCTTTCCGGATGCCATATCGTCATCATAGGATTCGCTTACGCTGCCCAGCTGCAGTCCTGCATCTCTCAGTTCACTTTCAGCCTGATCTCTGGTCATGCCAACCACAGACGGCACTTTCGTATACACTTTTTCAGGTCCTTTGCTGACAACTATTTTGATCGTATCTCCTTCTTTGACCTTCACTCCTGCGTCCGGACTCTGGCTGATTACGGTATTCTCCATGATATCGCTGTATTCATAAGTGATATCACTCTTCAGATTGGCATCCTTCAGCATGCTTTGCGCGGTCTCCAGTGATTTGTCAACCAGATTGGGAGCGGGAATTTCCAGCTCACTGCTTCCGGTACTGACATAAATCGTAACCTCTGTTCCCTTTTTCACTTCTTCATTCACTCCCGGATCGCAGTCAAATACATATCCCGCATTCTGTTCATCCGATGGAGCATGTTCTGATTTCACCTGAAATCCGTAGGCAATCAACGCCTTCTGCGCCGCTTTTTCGGTACTTCCAATGATATTTTTCGGAATCAGCGCCGTATCCTTTCCGCTGCTTACCACAACGGTGATCTGGGTGTGCTTTTTAATGATGCTGCCGGCCTCTTCCGAAGCGGAAATCACAAATCCCTCTTTTACTTTGTCATCCGCCTGCTGTTCGATCCTGCAGCCCAGCTCTGCCTTTGCCAGCAGCTTCTCTGCGTCTTCCTGGGTCTTTCCTGCAAGAACCGGCATCACAACCTCATCTTCTGCCAGTATATCAGCGGCAGGTGTACTCATCTGCGTTTCTGATATGGAAGAAGGCGAAAACAGATTGAAAGCCTTCACCAGAAGAATTCCTGCAATCAGTATTACAACCAGAAGCGCACCGATGCCGATGGCAAGCACAACCTTTTCCATCTTTCCTTCTGATTCTTCTTCTTCGACGGATTCTTCCTCAGGATCCTCCTCCAGCCCCAGCTGGTAATCCTCTTCCTCCTGGGATTTTACCGATACGGTATTCTTCCCTGCTTCTTCTTTGATTCTGCGGGTATCTTCCTCTGAAAAAATACGGGTTCCGCCCTCCTGGGGAATTACCACTTCTTTTACAAAATCCTCATCCGGTGTCATGAGCGCTTTTTTCAGGTCGTCAATCAGCTCATCTGCCGAAGCATATCTGAATTCCGGCTTCTTCTGAGTACACTTCATGATGATTTTCTCCAGACTGACCGGAATCATGGGATCATACACACTGGGCGGTGTAATCGGTTCTTTAATATGCGCCAGTGCAATGGCGACGGTGGAATCTCCGTCAAAAGGAACACGGCCCGTAATCATCTCATACATGGTAATTCCAATGGAATAAATATCACAGCGCTCGTCACAGGCACTTCCTCTTGCCTGTTCCGGCGAAATATAATGAACCGACCCCACTGTATTGGCCGTAATTGTCTGCGCAGTAACAGCCTTGGCAATGCCGAAATCCATCACCTTAACCCTGCCATCCGGGGAAATCATCACATTCTGCGGTTTGATATCACGGTGAATGATACCATGGGCATGCGCCTCCCGGATTCCGTTAACAATCTGCATGGCAATATTGATTGCTTCAATAATTTCCAGCTTTCCCTTTTTCTGTATATATTCTTTCAGAGTAATCCCCTCTGCAAGTTCCATTACAATATAATTAATGTCCTTTTCCTCGCCTACATCATAGACATTGACAACATAGGGATTCTGAATGCTGGCCGCTGCCATTGCTTCCTGCTGAAATCTGGTGATAAAGCTTTCATCGCTGCTGTATTCATGACGCAGAATCTTCACAGCCACATACCGGTTCAGCTTCCGGTCCGATGCCTTGTAGACATCCGCCATGCCTCCGGAACCCAGCATTTCTATCAGTTCATATCTGCCGGCCAGAACTATACCAACTCTATCCATACGCTACAGACCTCTCGTTTCTTCTTCGGATATGTTTTCCGGCTTGTCTTCACACTGCTGCACCACCGGTTCCGCTTTTATCAATACAACAGAGATATTGTCTGTCCCTCCTGCATGATTAGCCTCCTGAATCAGTTTTTGGGCTTTGTCCTCCAGAGATTCCGGAACAGAAAGAAAAAGACTGAGAATATGATCCGGCACCATATTGGTCAGGCCGTCGGAACACAGTAAAACCATGTCTTCTGTTTCCAGTTCCAGCTGGAAAATATCTGTTTTTACACTTTCCGCTGCCCCGATTGCTCTTGTTATCACATTTTTGGACTGATGGTAAAGTTCGCTGTCACGCGTAATCTGTCCTTTCCGCACCAGTTCCTCCACGTAGCTGTGGTCTCTGGTGATCTGTCTGATTCCCTTGTTCCTGCTGTATACATAGAGACGGCTGTCACCCACATTGGCGGCCGTCAGCATCCTGTTTTTATCAAGGGTACATGCCACCAGAGTGGTACCCATACCGTATAATTCCGGCGTACTGTATCCTTTTTCAAATATCTCATAATTCACAGCCTGAAATGCCCACTCAAACAATTCCGCTGCGCTCTTTTTCTGTTCTTTCTGCAGGAGCTCCTGTAAACGTGCAATAGCATAGGCAGAAGCATAATCACCGGCCTGGTGTCCGCCCATCCCGTCCGCTACCACAAACAAATTGTCCAGATTACCTATCGGAGTGCACTGCGCATAAACCACATCCTGGTTCATCTCTCTGCACTTACCCACATCACTTAATGCAAATGCTTCCAAGGTAACCTCCTTTCTGTCATCTCAGTTCGGTACGTTTCTTTCAGTCTTGTAGGACCGTCTCAGCTGTCCGCACGCTCCCTGAATATCCCTGCCCATTTCTCTTCTAATAGTAGCATTTATTCCATTTTTTTCAAGCATATTTTTAAACTGCCCGGCGTGTGCCCGGGTAACCGTCTCAAATTCACGCTCCTTAACCGGATTGACGGGAATCAGATTGACATGACAGTTTCTTCCCTTCAGCAGCGCTGACAGCTTCCCTGCTTCCTCTGCTGTATCATTGACACCTTTTACCAGACTGTATTCATAGCTTACTCTGCGCCCGGTTTTTTCGAAATAATAATCGCAGGCCGGCAGAACTTCTGCCAGAGCATATTTCCGGGCAATGGGCATTAATGTTTTTCTTGTTTCATCATCCGCGGCATGCAGAGACAGAGCCAGCGTCACTCCCGGATTGTCGTCTGCAAGCCGGCGGATCCGCGGTACAAGGCCGCAGGTAGAAAGAGTGATATTTCTCCTGCTGATCCCGCCCGCCTGAGGATCTGTGATCAGATGCAGAAACCGCAGTACATTGTCATAGTTGTCAAGAGGTTCACCGGAACCCATAATCACCACATTGTCCACACGTTTTCCGGTTATTACGGAAATACGGTAGATCTGTTCCAGCATCTCCGATGCCGTCAGGTTTCTTTCCAGTCCGTTCAGCGTAGACGCGCAGAAACGGCATCCCATGCGGCATCCCGCCTGAGAAGAAATACAGACGCTGTTTCCGTGTTTGTATTCCATCCAGACACTTTCAATTACATTGCCGTCAGACAGTTCAAACAGATATTTCCGTGTCCCGTCGAGCTGGGAAATCAGTTCCTGAACCGGCTTCAATGTCACCAGATCCGTCTTCTGTTTCAGTTTTTCACGAAGTGCCGAGGAAAGATTTGTCATCTCCTCAAAAGACGCTGCCTTCTTCTTATGCAGCCATTCAAAAATCTGTTTTGCGCGGAATTTTTTTTCACCGAAAGAAAGTATCAGTTCTTCCAGCTCTTCCGGATACATGGCACGGATATCCGGCAGATGATTCCAGTATGTTTCTATCATAACGCTGCTCCTGCGGTATTCCCGTCTTCTGAATTCATGTTCCTGACCGCACTTCCGATAAAAAATCCATCACAGGGATGGATCCCCGGAATCAGTTTCAGATAGCCCTTTTCCAGAGTATCCGATTCGGGTCCCTCCGGAAAATACGGCTTCAGCGATTCCGGCGCAAAAGGAAGCTGTTCCGTCAGATAACGATAGTTTTCCTCATCCTCTTCTTCTGTCAGCGTACAGGTGCTGTAGATCAGCCGTCCTCCCGGCTTTACATATCTCCACACGGTATCGAGAATCTTTCTCTGAAGCGCAGCAAGACTGCGCACATCCTCTTCTTTTATATTATAACGGATTTCAGGTTTTCTTCCGATAATCCCAAGACCGGAACAGGGCAGATCCGCGATCAGAATGTCGGCCTTTTCCTCCAGAGCTGCATCGAAAACAGACGCATCCCGCACCGATATCCTGACATTGGAAAGTTTCAGCCGTTCTGCATTGTCTCTGATCAATGCCGTTTTGGCTTCGCTGATATCGGCACAGTCCACACAGCCGCTGCCTTTCATATCCATGGCCGCGTGAAATGCTTTTCCTCCCGGTGCGGCACAGACGTCGATAATATAGGAATTCTCTTTTGCCGATACGGTTTTTCCCTGCAGCATGGAACTGACATCCTGTATCAGAAATGCCCCCTGTCGGAAAGCAGGAAGCCGTTCCGGCCCGTTTTCCGCTGCAAGATAAAAACCATCCAGTCCATAGGGCAGTTCTGTACATACCGCTCCTGACCGGGTCAGTTCCTTTTCCAGTTCCTCTTTCGTATAAACCATGGGATTGCGGTAAACGGAAAGACGTACCGGCTCCATCTGTGCCTGCAGCAGCCATATCGTACCCTCTTCGCCAAACATGTGAAGATAGCGTTTCAGAATCCACTGGGGCATGGAATACCGGAAAGACAGTTCTTCCGGCAGACTCATATCCCCGGAAACCGGAGAAAAGTCCGGATCTGTTTCCAGCAGGCGGCTTAAACTGCGCAGAACGCCATTGACATAGCTGCGCAGAGAACCGAAACCGAGACGGTTCGTCAGCTGCACCGCCTCATTGCAGACTGCTCTGGCAGGAACACTGTCCATATATCTCAGCTGATATACGGACATACGGAGAATTGTTCTTATATGAGGCTTCAGCTTTTTCACGGGCAGCCGGGAACAGTGCCCGATCAGAGCATCCATTTCATACAGATGCTCCAGTGTCCCCCGGACGATGCGTTCCACAAAAGCCTTATCCCGGGAGATCAGTTCCGGGTGCTCTTTGAAAATCTTCTGCATCTCCACATGGGAGTACTGCTGTTCCTCCAGCACACCGTGAAGAATTTTCCAGGCCGCCATGCGCGGTTCCATCCGGTTGTTTTTCTGATTTCTGTTCTGACTGTTTTTCTGATTACGATTCTGCTTCATCACTAATCGTCTCTCCGATTGCCGAACAGAAGGATCAGTCTCAGAAGCTGAAGAATGGAAGAAGCCACACTTGCCACATAAGTCAGAGCCGCTGCCCAAAGTACCTTCTTTGTAGAAGAGATCTCATCCTGATAAAGCATGCCCGAATCTCCCAGGATCCGCAGTGCTCTGGACGAGGCATTGAATTCCACAGGCAGCGTCACCAGCTGAAACAGCACAACTGCGCAGAACATGATAATACCTGCCTGTACAAAGGTATAGCTGAAAAACAGCCCCAGAACGATCAGCGGCCAGCAGAGTTTTGAACCCAGATTGGCCACGGGTACCAGACTTCCGCGGATTTTAAGAGGCACGTACCCTGTCTGATGCTGGATCGCATGACCGCACTCATGAGCAGCAACACCGATCGCTGCAACCGACGTGGAACCGTAAACCGTATCGGACAGGCGCAATACTTTCGAGGACGGATCATAATGGTCCGTCAGATTGCCCTGAATATGCTCCACTCTCACATCGTAGATACCATTGGCACGGAGAATCCTCTCAGCCGCCATGGCCCCGGTCATGCCGGTCCGGCTCTGTACCCGGGAGTATCTGGAATAGGTGGAGGTTACATTGTTCTGGGCCAGAAGACACAGCAATGCACCTGCAATTACCAGTATATAAGTTGGATCAATTCCGTAAAACAT
>JBJELO010000092.1:13318-51016 GCA_051879195.1 Lachnospiraceae bacterium | reverse complement strand
AAACTGTGGTCTACGGCGGCGGCGGCTTCGCGGCCTTCGCGGATTGCCCATACGACCAGAGACTGGCCTCTGTGCATGTCGCCGGCGGTGAATACGTTTTCTACGTTGGTCTGGTATTTGCCGGCTTCGGTGTTGACGTTGGTTCTTGCGTTCAGTTTGACTCCGAATGCGTCGGCTACGTAAGATTGTGCGCCCAGGAAGCCTGCTGCAATCAGGACGATGTCACAGGCTACTTCTTTTTCGCTGCCTTCGATGGGTACCATGTTCATACGGCCTGTTTTTTCGTCTTTTTTCGCTTCCAGTTTTACCAGTACGACCTTTCTCAGGTTGCCTTTTGCGTCCTTGATGAATTCCTTGACCGTTGTCTGGTAGATGCGGGGATCGCTTCCGAATACGGCGATGGCTTCTTCCTGGCCGTAGTCTGTTTTCAGGACTCTGGGCCATTCGGGCCAGGGGTTGTTCGGCAGTCTGGTTTCTGAGGGCTTCGGCATCATTTCCAGCTGGGTGACTGATTTGCAGCCCAGACGGATGGAGGTGCCCACACAGTCATTGCCGGTGTCTCCGCCTCCGATGACGATGACGCGTTTATTCTTCACATTGATAAATTTATTATCTTTGAAGTTGGAGTCCAGCAGGCTCTTTGTAGTTCTGCTCAGGAAATCCACCGCAAAGTAAATACCGTTGGCATCCCTTCCGGGTACCTTGATGTCTCTGGGGTTGCTTGCGCCGCAGCACAGTACTACTTTATCGTAGTCTTTCAGAATCTGCTGTGCGTTAACATTTTCTCCCACATTGGCACCTGTGACAAATTCAATGCCCTCTTCCTTCATCAGTTCCACCCGGCGGTCGATGACCCATTTCTCCATCTTCATGTTGGGAATGCCGTACATGAGCAGACCGCCGATACGATCGCTTCTTTCAAATACGGTTACCTGATGTCCCCGCTTGTTCAACTGCATGGCAGTTGCAAGACCGGAGGGACCGGAACCGATGACAGCCACCTTTTTCCCGGTTCTTACCTTGGGCGGTTCGGGTTTGATGTAACCTTCCGCGTACGCATTTTCAATGATGGTGCGCTCATTCTCCTTGGTCGTAACCGGTTCACCGTGCAGATTGCAGGTGCAGGCCGCTTCACACAGCGCGGGACATACCCGGGAGGTGAATTCCGGGAAACAATTGGTCTTTGTCAGGCGCTTGTAGGCCTGCTCCCAGTTGCCTGTATAAATCAGATCATTCCACTCGGGCACCAGATTGTTTAACGGACAGCCGGAGGCCATACCGCTGATCATCATGCCTGCCTGGCAGAAGGGGACGCCGCAGTCCATGCAGCGCGCACCCTGTTTTCTCTGTGCTTCCTTACCTAATAAAACGTGAAACTCGTTGAAATTTTTAATTCTTTCCTTCGGCTCAATCTCGTGAGAATTTTCACGGTCATATTCTAAAAATCCAGTAGGTTTTCCCATGTCATTCTCCTCCTCTTACTGTTTGGTGTTCGCATAAAATGCTTCAATCTGTGCCTGTTCCGTGCTGAGACCCTTTGCTTCCATATCAGCAAATGTTTTCAGCATACGTTCGTAGTCATAAGGCATAATCTTCTTGAATTTGGGAAGATATTCACCAAAATTGTCCAGAATCTTCTTCGCTTTTTCGGAGTTCGTATAGGTTGCGTGCTCCTGAATCAGCCGTTTCAGTTCCAGTACATCGTATTTGGAAGTAACTTCCTCCATGGAAACCATGGATTTATTTAATTTGCGGTATAAATCGCTGTTTTCATCCAGTACATAGGCAACACCGCCGCTCATGCCGGCTGCAAAGTTCTTGCCTGTAGGTCCGAGAATCACTGCCCGGCCGCCTGTCATGTATTCACAGCCGTGATCGCCCACACCTTCAACCACTGCGGTTGCACCGGAGTTTCTTACGCAGAAACGTTCGCCTGCCACGCCGTTGATGTAAGCCGTACCACTGGTCGCACCGTACAGGGCAACGTTACCGATGATAATATTGTCTTCTGCCTTGTATTTCGCGCCGCTGGGCGGATAGATCACCAGCTTGCCGCCGGAAAGGCCTTTACCGAAATAGTCGTTGCTGTCGCCCATTACTTCCAGCGTCAGACCTTTGGGAATGAATGCGCCGAAGCTCTGTCCGCCGCTGCCGCTGCATTTTACAACAAATGTATCATCTTCCAGCTTCTCACCGAACCGTTTTGTGATTTCAGAACCGAAAATCGTACCGAATGTACGGTCTACCGATCCCACATCCACTTCGATGCCTCTCTTCTGACCGCTTTCCAGTGCGGCTGCAAACTGTCTCATCAGAACGTTCATGTCCTTGGTCTTTTCCAGCTGGAAATCGAAGACATTCTTGTCATGATAGCCTGCCAGCTTCATACCCGCGTAAGGATTGTTGATGATTCGGCTCAGATCCACTTTGGCAGTACGTTCGCTGTCGATATCAGTTCTCTTCTTCAGCAGATCCGTGCGGCCAATCAGCTCATCCACGGTGCGGATGCCCAGTTTTGCCATGTATTCTCTCATTTCCTGAGCGATAAAGCGCATGAAGTTGACAACATACTCAGGCTTGCCGGAAAATCTCTTGCGCAGCTCGGGATTCTGTGTGGCAATACCTACAGGACAGGTATCCAGATTACATACCCTCATCATCACACAGCCCATGGTAATCAGCGGAGCTGTTGCAAATCCGTATTCTTCCGCACCCAGCAGAGCAGCGATCACCACGTCGCGGCCTGTCATCAGCTTACCGTCAGTCTCCACAATAACCTTGTCACGAAGACCGTTCATGATCAGCGTCTGATGGGTTTCAGCCAGACCCAGTTCCCAGGGAAGACCCGCATTGAAAATGGAACTTCTCGGAGCTGCGCCGGTACCGCCGTCAAAGCCGGAAATCAGGATAACCTGCGCGCCTGCTTTTGCAACACCGGCTGCAACCGTACCCACGCCGGACTCAGAAACCAGCTTAACAGAAATCCGTGCATTCCGGTTGGCATTTTTCAGGTCGTAAATCAGCTGCGCCAGATCCTCGATGGAATAGATATCATGATGAGGCGGCGGTGAAATCAGAGATACACCGGGAGTTGAGTAACGGGTCTTTGCAATCCAGGGATAAACCTTCTTGCCCGGCAGATGTCCGCCTTCACCGGGTTTTGCACCCTGCGCCATCTTGATCTGAATCTCTTCCGCATTGACCAGATATCTGCTGGTAACACCGAAACGTCCGGAAGCAACCTGTTTGATCTTGGAGCATCTGTTGTTGCCGTTGCTGTCGGGTTTGAAACGCTCGGGGCGCTCGCCGCCCTCACCGGAGTTGGAACGACCGCCGATGCGGTTCATGGCAATTGCCAGAGTCTCATGGGCTTCCTGAGAAATGGAACCGTAGGACATGGCACCTGTCTTGAAACGCTTCACGATGGAATCCACGCTTTCCACTTCTTCGATGGGCACACCTTTTGCAGGGTAGACAAAATCCATCACGTCGCGGATGTGAAATTCATCCAGTTCTTCCTCCAGGGTTCTGGTGTATTCCTTAAACATCTCATAATTGCCCGTGCGTGTGGACTGCTGCAGCAGATGAATCGTTTTGGGATTGTACAGATGCTGCTCCTGTCCGGAACGCATCTTATAGTCGCCCAGACTGTCCAGTGTGGTGTCAGTACCAAGACCCAGCGGATCAAATGCCGCATTGTGGCGGTAATTCTGATCATCCTCAATATCTTTCAGGCTGATACCCTCGATCCGGCTGACAGTACCTGTAAAATATTTATTAATCACATCCGAGTTGATACCGATGGCTTCAAAAATCTTGGAACCCTGATAGGACTGGATGGTGGAAATACCCATCTTGGATGCAGTCTTTACAATACCGTGAAGCACCGCATTGTTGTAATCATCGATGGCAGCAGGATAATCTTTATCCAGCATGTCGGTTTCGCAGAGATATTTGACCGCTTCCTGTGCCAGATAAGGATTGACGGCAGAAGCACCGTAGCCCAGCAGAGTTGCAAAATGATGAACCTCTCTCGGTTCCGCACTTTCCAGAATGAGGGATACACTGGTTCTCTTTTTCGTTCTTACCAGATACTGCTGAAGAGCCGATACAGCCAGCAGGGAAGGAATGGGCACACGGCTTTCATCCACACCCCGGTCTGACAGAATCAGGATCGTCGCGCCGGATTTGAACGCTCGGTCAGCCTCCAGATACAGGCGGTCGATGGCCTTCTCCAGAGAAGTATTTTTATAGTAGAGAATCGGAATGGTCGCAACTTTAAAACCGTCTCCCGACAGTGATTTAATCTTCAGCAGGTCGGTACTTGTCAGAATCGGATTGCGGATCTTCAGCATACGGCAATTTTCAGGCTTATCCTCCAGAATGTTGCCGCTGCAGCCCAGATGGATTTCAGTCGAAGTAACAATCTCCTCACGAATGGCATCGATGGGCGGGTTGGTAACCTGCGCGAACAGCTGTTTGAAATAATTGAACAGCGGAGGATGATTCTTTGACATGACTGCCAGAGAAGTATCGGAACCCATAGCGGAAACCGCTTCGCCGCCATCTCTTGCCATGGGAAGAATCATGGTACGGAATTCCTCATAGGTGTAGCCGAAGGTCTTCATAAGACGCAGACGTTCTTCCCTGCTCATCTTCGGTGTACTCTTGTTGGGAATCTTCAGTTCCTTCAGTTCCTTCATATTGGCATCCAGCCATTCACCGTAGGGATGTCTCGATGCATAATATTTTTTCAGATCTTCGTCATTGATCAGAACGCCTTTCACTGTATCAACCAGCAGCATCTTGCCTGGTTTCAAACGATCCTTCTTCACAATGGTATCGACGGGAATATCCAGAGCACCGACCTCCGATGCCAGAATCATGTAGCCGTCGGATGTAATATAGTAACGGGAAGGACGCAGACCGTTGCGGTCAAGCACCGCACCCAGCAGGTCACCATCAGAGAATACGATGGATGCCGGTCCGTCCCAGGGTTCCATCATGGAACCGTAATAATTATAGAAATCCTTCTTCTGCTGGTCCATGTATTTGTCATTGGTCCAGGGTTCGGGAATTGTGATCATAACTGCCAGAGGAAGATCCATACCGCTCATCATCAGGAATTCCAGTGTATTGTCAAGCATGGCGGAGTCGGAACCTTCTTCATTGATAACAGGAATCACCTTCAGAAGATCATCCTTGAAATATTTGGACTCCATGCTCTCTTCACGGGAAATCATCTTGTCTGCATTACCGCGGATGGTATTGATCTCACCGTTATGTACCATCAGACGGTTGGGATGCGCTCTCTCCCAGCTGGGATTCGTATTGGTACTGAAACGGGAATGAACCGCAGCAATGGCAGATTCATAATCCTCGTCCTGCAGATCGCAGTAGAAACCACGCAGTTCTCCAACCAGGAACATGCCTTTATAAACGATGGTACGGCTTGACATGGATACCACATAAGTATAGTCATTGGACTGTTCAAACAGACGTCTTGCAATATACAGCTTGCGGTCAAAAGCAAGTCCCTTCTCGCAGTTATCCGGTTTTTTGATGAAACACTGTAAAATGTACGGCATCTTGTCGAGAGCCTTTTTGCCCAGGATACCAGGTTTGGTTGGAACCTCTCTCCATCCCAGGAACTTCAATCCTTCCTTCTCCACGATAACCTCAAGCATCTTTTTCGCCTGATTTCTTGCCAGTTCATCCTGAGGGAAGAAGAACATACCTACACCATACTCCCTCTCTTCGCCGATATCAAAGCCCAGAGGAGCAGTCACTTTTTTGAAAAATTTATGAGAAATCTGCAGCAGGATACCAACACCGTCACCGGTCTTGCCTTCTGCATCCTTACCGGCTCTATGTTCCAGATTCTCAACAATCTGCATGGCCTGATCTACGGTTTTACGTGTCTTGATACCTTTAATATTAACAATAGCACCGATACCGCAGTTATCATGCTCAAATCTGGGATCATAAAGACCGGGAGTCTGTACTGTACGATTACCTTCCATATTATCATTCCTTTCTGGTAACTATTCAGCAGAGGCTGAATTCATTCAGAACAGTTCAACTCCTGCTGAACTGTTACCATTTCTGAACCCCTGTGCCTGACGGCCACTGAAGCTGCACCGCTTTCTCTTCTGCCACAGGCCGCGCCGAATCCGGCAAGGTCTGTGGCAATATTACTACAATACATCAAAGGTGTAAAGTGTAAAAAACGGAACTATTATCAGATAATATGTTAATTATGTATTTTTACACAATTTTATCAGATAATAAAGATTATATTTTCATCTAAAAGCAGTTTCAGAAACAATTCCCCTATGGCAGAAAACAAAAAAATCCTGTGGAATCACGGGAAGGATGCATCTCATCCATCAAACTTCCCCGATCCCACAGGTTTTTCTATACCTGTCACAGGCAGTTTCTGAAATCAAATAACATCAGGCAGTTCCGCAAAATCAGCGTCAAGTCCTTAGTCAATAGTCCGCCTAACTACCTGTCTGCACACAAAAAGACACACCGTCTATTCATATCGCTCCCGCAATACTGATATCGGTGTGTCCTCTGCAATTGTCTTCTTTGCTGCCTCACCTGCTGATCAAATCAGCTGATGAGGCAGCCACAACTGTTTCATATTAAAGTATGTCAAAGTCATCAATCAATACATAACCAGGATTGAAACATACTCCTTTTTTTCATTCGGCCCCATAGTTAATTTTTTCCTTCTCCGCTTTCCAACTCGCAGACCAGTGCTTCAAGAGCTTCTTCCTCGTCATCACCATCACAGTAAATCTTGATCCGATCCCCCATACTGATATTACCTGACAGTATACTGACTACCTGTTTTCCATTCAGGCTCTTGTTACCGGTTCTGATAGTAATCTCACTTTGAAAACCTCGTGCCAGTCTTGCAAACTTTCCGGCCGGACGTAAATGAAGTCCTTCCGCATGGCAGACTACAACGCTCTGATTAACCATATGAACCTTCCTTATTCAATTGAATTTTGGTAACTGTTCAGAGCCAGGCAGAGGAAACACAAAGTGTTTTCGAGGCTGACTCTGAACAGTTATGAATTTCGAATATTACTTCAGGATGTAACTTTTAAATACCGCTTAAAATATCCTTCTGTTCTTATACCAGTGCTACAGTTTCTCTTGCGATTGCAAGTTCTTCGTTGGTAGGAATAACCATAGCTGTTACGGTAGAATCGTCTGTAGAAATAACAGTATCTTTACCGCGAACATCATTCTTAACAGCATCCAGCTTGCATCCCAGATAAGACAGTGAACCCATGATCTGTTCTCTTACTTCGATGTCATTCTCGCCGCAGCCTGCTGTAAAACAGATCACGTCAACACCGTTCATAACTGCTGCATAAGCACCGATATATTTAACTACACGATGGCAGAATACATCGAGAGCTGCTTTTGCACGCTTGTTACCTTCTGCAGCTGCTGCATGCAGGTCTCTGAAGTCAGAAGATACACCGGAAATACCCTGTACGCCGGACTTCTTGTTGCAGACTGTTAACAGTTCGTTGATGTTCAGGCCTTCCTTGTTGGCGATGAACTCAAGAATGGCGGGATCGATATCACCACATCTTGTACCCATAACCAGACCTTCCAGAGGAGTCAGACCCATGGAGGTTTCTACGCACTTGCCATTCTGTACAGCAGAGATGGAAGCGCCGTTGCCCAGATGGCAAACGATGATCTTCAGATCTTCAATGTTCTTGCCCAGTACTTCAGCAGCATGTTTGGAAACGTAGCTGTGGCTTGTACCATGGAAACCATAACGACGAACTGCATATTTCTCATAGTATTCGTAAGGCAGAGCGTACAGATATGCTTCTTCGGGCATTGTCTGATGGAAAGCAGTATCAAATACAGCTACCATAGGTACACCGGGCATCAGTTCCTTACATGCATTGATACCGATAATGTTGGCAGGATTGTGAAGAGGCGCCAGATCGGAACATTTTTCGATTTCAGTGATAACATCATCTGTAATAACAGTTGAGCTTGAGAATTTCTCTCCGCCATGTACGACTCTGTGGCCTACAGCACCGATCTCGCTCAGATCGGAGATAACGCCGTTCACAGGATCTGTCAGCTGCTTTAATACGTTGCTGACTGCTACGGTGTGATTCGGCAGCGGATCATTGAATACAACTTTGTCCTTGCCTGCAGGAGAATGGGTAAGAACGCCGTCAATACCGATTCTTTCGCAAAGACCCTTTGCTAATACTGATTCTGACTCAGAGTCGATCAGCTGATACTTTAATGATGAGCTGCCGCAGTTGATTACTAATACTTTCATTGAACTTTTCCTCCTGGAATTCTTATCCGCCGCACAGGGCATAATGCCTCCTGCGCGCGGAAATCTAACTATATTTTAATCTCTTTTCACCAAACTGTAAAGAGATTCCGGCTTATTTTGTGCACTATTTTTGATACTCTGTTCAGCCTCTTTTTTCGAAAATACGCATCCACAGTAATTCTGTCTGTAAAGCCCGTACTCCGCCGATAGTTCAATGGACCGTTTATATCCGTTCTTTTTCTTGAAATCCGAGTACAGATACGGTATCTGATACTTCTCTGACAGTTCTCTGCCGATCTCATTCAGCTTCTGAGCGTTCTTCAATGGGCTGATGCTCAGTGTAGTGGTAAAATAGTCAAAACCGCCTCTGCGGGCTTCTGAAGCGGTTTTTTCCAGCCTGAGATGATAACACTGGAAGCAACTCTCTCCGCCTTCGCTGTCCTTTGAACGATTCGGAACAGCTGTATAAAACTCCTTTGGATCATATTCGCAATCCATGTATGATACCGGATACCGGAACGGCATCATATCAATCATGCGCAGGAGCTCCTTTTTCCTTTTCTCATACTCTCCGGCATCTCCGATATTGGGATTGTAAAACAGCATGGTTATATTAAAATAAGAAGAAAGATACTCGAGTACATAACTGCTGCAGGGAGCGCAGCATCCATGCAGCAGAAGAGAAGGTATCCTGCCCGCCTTTTCCAGATCAGCCAGAGTTTTCTCCAGTTCTTTCTGATAATTAATTTTCATCGTATTCATGACTGTCCCCCACCATCAGAACCAATACCGGCTTTTCTCATCTCTATCTCCCGCAGAAATTCATCTTCCGTCAATTCACATTTCTGCGCTGCAGCCAATAAACTAATCATCCCCTGTTCGAAAAAACTGATGCAGGTTTCAAGTGTTCCTTCGCGTCTTCCTTCAAGTTTTCCTTCAGGTTTTCCTTCTGAAACTTTTTCCTTTATCAGATTATCCAGTGCCATGCACATGTCTACTTCATCTCCTTCCGATTCTGCCATTTCTATCAGTTCCCTGCTTCCGGTTACTGTTCCCACCGCTATCGCTGTCTCTCCGGTAAGACGTATGCCTTCCAACACAGACAGATCTCCTTTGACCCGGTACAATTGCTGGCATGCTTCAAAAAAACTGTACACCTCCGGATCCTTAAACAGCTTTCTGTCGTCTCTATTCCGATCAGGACAAATCCCGCTTCCGGTATATGCATCTTGAGTATATCACGATTGCGCTGAATCGTCACGTTCTTTTCCCCTCTCGTAAGGACGACTGCAGATTCATCCGTGTCATACGGAACCAGAGCATCTGCATGGATTACTTCTTCACCTTCAAACAGGCAGCCATTGATCAGATCTGAAAAGCGCCGGCTGTTTCGCCAGTAGTCCTTCATGGTGGAATCCGGCTGTGTTTTGTTCATCTCTGTAATATATGTTACCTCCTCTGTGTATTTATTGATTTTATTATACACATGTAATGATGAAGGCGTCAAATGAATTTGACGCCATGATACAAACGGATTTCTCCGCGTTTCACGCTCCCGAAATCCTGAAAACATTCGAAATCCGCTAATTTTTCTACGAAAAATTGCTACTTTCTCATGTTTTTGCGGGTCCCAAAGTCATGTATTTCCAAGCGAGCTTGAAATACATGACCTTTTGACCCTTGTATCATGTAATAGAAGAATATCAAATTAAAAGACTATGAAATAAATATAAACAAAAGAAAAATCTCAGCAGACTCAAAGCAAAAAAGGCCCCCCTCCCGGTTCAGAGGGGCAGCCCTTTATCAATCAATATATACGACAGTTTCAAACATCCGTCCAGTAACAATCAACTGAACCGGAGCCGCCTGTTCACAGATTATCCGGCTTATGCCAGGAAATCGCGGATCCTGCGGCTTCTGACAGGATTGCGCAGCTTTCTTAAAGCTTTTGCTTCAATCTGTCTGATACGTTCTCTTGTTACGTTAAATTCCTTTCCGACTTCTTCCAGCGTTCTGGGATGTCCATCTTCCAGACCAAATCTGAGTACAATAACCTGACGTTCACGTTCTTTCAGATCTTCCAGCAGGGTCTGAATATGTTCTCTCAGCATCACAGACTCAACATTGCCCTCAGGAGTCACGGCATTGCCGTCTGCAACAAAATCGCCAAGATTGGAGTCGTCTTCCTCTCCAATAGGTGTCTCCAATGATGCAGGTTCGCGTGCGATCTGCATAATCTCCATCACTTTTTCTTCAGTCATGTCCAGCGCCTTCGCCAGCTCTGCAACAGAGGGTTCATAACCATACTCCAGTGTGAGCTTACGCTGCATCTTTGACATCTTGTTGATTGTCTCTACCATATGTACCGGAACACGGATTGTTCTGGCCTGATCGGCAAGCGCTCTTGTAACAGACTGTCTGATCCACCATGTTGCATAAGTACTCAGCTTGTACCCCTTGGTATAATCAAACTTCTCCACGCCTTTAATCAGTCCAAGATTCCCCTCCTGCACCAGATCCAGAAAACTCATGCCTCTGCCTGTATAGCGCTTTGCAATGCTGACAACAAGACGAAGATTGGCTTCTACAAGGCGCTCTTTTGCTCTCGCTCTCTGTTTCTCATCGCCCTCGGCTTTCATCTTCGCAAGTTCAATCTCTTCATCCGCAGTAAGCAGCGGCACGGTTCCGATTTCCTTCAGGTACATCCTGACCGGATCTTCGGTTCCGATTCCGTCCAATAAATCGATGGCGTCCAGATTGATATCTTCTTCATCTTCATCCGAGCCGTTGAAATCATCTTCATCGACATCGAGGATGACACTCTCTGCACTTGTAAGTTCATCATTCATGACACGCAGAACATCGATTCCTTTGTTTTCCAGGTACGTATAAATGTGTTCCAGATTCTCAGGTGTCAGTTCAAGCCCCTGAAGCTGTTCATTGATATCGTTCATATCAAGAACACCCTTCTTGCTCTTTCCGAGCTCGACCAGCTTATTCAGAATCTCCATAAACTTTTTTTCACCCATTCTTACGTCTCCTCAGTATAAAAAATTGACTCCTGTAAATTTAAATTTTATCACAAATAATTACAGGAGTCAACAAAAATTTGCTTTTTTATTTTATTTTTTGACATGAAAACAGGTTGAAATCGTCCGGCCCGAATGATTTTCCCATTTGGAGTTATTTCTTTTTCAAAATCTCCAAATAAGCGGAAAATGCCGAGGGAATGGCGCAGTTTTCCAGAATCTCTTCCTTTTTATAAAACCGGAACCGGTCGCTCTTCTTCTTGCGGAGAGTGACGTAGTAAGCACTCATACGCCATTCCACATGGGTAAAAATGTGTCTGGAGGGCGGCAGCGGTTCGGCTGAAAATGTATTCTCACCGGCTTCAATCAGATACTGAGCCAGCTGCTCTCCATTCAGTGTTCCTTCCACATTGGGGAATTCGTACAGGTTGGCCAGAAGGCCGGTTGAGGGCCGCTTCTGCAGGGCATATCCGTTTTTCCAGTGGATGAGAAGTACAGTGCGTTCCTCGATCCGGCGCGGTTTTTTCGGTTCTTTATAAGGAATGCAGTCTGTTTTGCCGCTGCGGTACGCCAGACAAATGCCCGAAGCGGGGCATTCATCACAGCGTGGCTCACCGTTGGGGATACAGACCATGGCACCCAATTCCATTAGCGCCTGATTGAAATCTCCCGGCCGTTCTTCGGGGATGATGGACATCAGAAGTTCTTCCATCTTTTTCTTTGTTTTTGCCTGCCCGATATCCTCCTCCGAAGCCAGAATTCTGGCAGTTACCCGCAGCACATTGCCGTCTACTGCCGGTCTGGCAATGCCAAAAGCGATAGAAGCTATAGCACCTGCCGTATAAGAACCGATTCCCGGCAGCTTCAGAAGTTTGCCGTAATCCGCAGGAAGATTGCCGCCGTACTGCTTCACTGCCTGTTCTGCCGCTGCTTTCAGATTTCTTGCCCGATTATAATATCCCAGTCCCTGCCACAGCTTCATCAGTTCTTCCTCTTCCACCTGTGCCAGAGCAGGGATGTCAGGCAGACACTCCAGAAAACGGTTATAATAGGGAATGACCGCTTCGACTCTGGTCTGCTGCAGCATGATTTCCGAAAGCCACACATGATACGGTGTGGGCTCCTTTCTCCAGGGAAGATCGCGTTTGTTCCGGTCAAACCAGCGAAGCAACGGTTTGACAAGCTGTTTCAGCCTCTCTTCGCCGGACAGACCGCTATCCGCACCCTCCACCGGTTTCATCGCTCCGTAAAAATCCTCTTCAGACATATCTTTTTTCTGCTTTTCCGTCATATCTGAATTCTGTTTTTCTGCCATATCTAGATCCTGCTGCAAGCGTCTTTCAGCCAGTCTGCTTCTTCTTTTTCCAGAAAAGGAGACAAAACCGTGTAAACTTTCTCATGATACTGATTCAGCCATTCGATTTCAGCAGGCGTCATCAGAGAAATATCGATAGCCTCTTTATCGATGGGGGCCAGTGTCACCGTTTCAAATTTCAGGAAACGTCCGTATTCATTGTTGTCTGCTTCTTTGCACACCACAAGATTCTCTGTCCGGATACCATATTCACCTTCCAGATACATGCCGGGTTCGTCGGAGGTCAGCATGCCGGGTTCAATAACAGCCTGAGCACCGCCTCTTGCATTCCAGTGAATACGCTGAGGACCTTCATGAACATTTAACAGATACCCCACACCGTGGCCGGTTCCGTGATTGTAATCGAGGCCGTACTGCCACAGGGGACCTCTTGTCAGAATATCCATGCTGGCGCCGGTACAGCCGTAAAGGAAATGAACCGATGCCAGGTCGATCATGCCTTTCAGAACCAGCGTATAGTGGAATTTCTGTTTTTCCGTAATGGGACCCAGTACAATTGTTCTGGTAATATCAGTCGTCCCTTCCATATACTGTCCGCCGGAATCAACCAGCAGAAATCCCTCTGGCTTCAGCTCTGTGTCAGTTTCTTCCGTTGCGGAGTAATGGCACATGGCCGCGTTGCTGCCGTAAGCCGATATGGTTTCGAAACTCAGATCCAGAAATCCCTCCTGCTCGGAACGTTTTTTGTCCAGATAGGCAGCTGCGCTGAGCTCTGTCATGGGAATCTTTCCAATATTCTGTTTCAGCCAGTACAGGAATTTTACCATGGCAACGCCGTCTTTTATGTGAGCTTTAACAATGTTTTCCTGCTCGACAGGATTTTTTATGGCTTTCATGGCAGTCTCCGGATTCATCTGGTTGATAATCTTCACCTGCTCAGGCAGTCTCGCATAAATTGCGCAGTTTACCCGGCTGCTTTCCAGCATCACCGTTTCCGATTCCCCGATAGATGCCGTGTAATCATAAATAGCGTTATAAGGCTGAATAGTGATTCCCTGTGCTTCCAGCGCCTGTCTGACTTCGCTGTCGAGAGCTGCCTCCTGAACAAACAGCACTGCGTCAGTCATGGTGACTGCTGCATAGGAAAGAGCCACCGGATTACATTCCACGTCACCGCCTCTGATATTGAACAGCCATGCGATATCATCAAGACTGGTCAGAAGATGCACTGCAGCACCGGCTTTTTTCATGCTTTCACGTACTTTGGCAAGTTTCTCAGCCACCGTCATACCGCTGTATTTCTCGGCATCAAGAATCCATATTTTCTCGCAGGAAAGAGCCGGTCTGTCCTCCCAGACTTTGCCGCCCAGATCCTCCAGCAGGGAGAAACGGATCTGCTTCTCTTCCAGTGCCTTTTTCAGTTCCAGATAGTACTCCTGTCCTACGGTTCTTCCGTCGAAACCGAGACAGCCGTTTTCAGGGAGCTTCTCTGCCAGAAATTCCGCAACAGTGGGCACACCTTTCTGCCCCATCTTATACAGCGTAATGCCGCTTCCCTCCAGCTGATGCGCTGCCTGTACAAAATATCGGCCGTCCGTCCACAGACCGGCTTCCTCTGCCATAACAACCAGCGTCCCCGCCGAACCGGTAAAGCCGGAAAGGAAGCTGCGCTGTTTAAAATAATCTCCGGGATATTCGGAATCGTGATAATCTGACGAATTCACCATCCATGCATCTACTCCCGCTCCATTCATGTATTCACGAAGTTTTTCGATTGTCCATCTGCTCATAAGTCTGTATCTCCATTATATCAATCTCATCCATGTCCTGTACCGGAAACGGATGGCATAATCCGAATTCATTTTATCACAAAACATGAAAAAAGGGAAACACTCCCGTATATTTTTCTGGATTATGCAAAAAATCATATTTATGGAGGTATGCTATGGCGAAACGAAAAAAGGAATTTGATTATAATAAACTGACACCTCAGGAACTGATGCGATTTGAGATTGCACAGGAACTGGGACTGGATGATAAAATCGTTGCAGGAGGCTGGGGCGCACTGTCCGCTCAGGAAAGCGGGCGTATCGGCGGCATTATCGCCAGCCGGAACCGGAAAAAAAGAGCAGCTCAGGCTCCGAAAGAGGACTGAAATCCTGAACTGCTTTCATGTCCTGCCAGGCAGGCATTCTATATTGACCTGTGTGTTCTGCTGTTTCTGTTTTTCTACTGTTTCTGTTTTTTCCGCTGATTTTGTTTGCCCTGCCGGTTTTGTTTGTTCTGCTGGCTCTGTTTTTTCTGCTGGTTTTGTTTGCCTTTCTGGTTCTGCCTGTTCTGCTGACTCTTCCGGCTATGCTGGTCTTCGGACTTTTTTCTTTCAATCTCTATTATGCTGCCGGTGTTTTTCTTCTTTGCCACAGAATATCCGAATGTGCCGATCTTCCGGCCCAGTCCGTAATATTCTCCGTGGGAGTATACAGCAAGCTTTGCCTGGCTCAGATTGAACCGGCCGGTTTCATCCATATATTGATCATCTACAGTCACGCCGGTAACTTCACCCAGAATAAGGTCATGGCTTCCCAGCGGAATGATCTGAACCACTTTGCACTCAATGTTAACGGGGCTTTCACTAATGCCGGGTGCTTTTACAGTTTTGGACTGCAGAGGTGTCAGTTTCATCTGCTCAAATTTGTCAACATCACGACCGGAACGGACGCCACAGTAATCTGCCGCGTAAACCAGTTCCTCGGTTACCAGATTGACCACAAATTCTCCGGTTTCTTTAATAATATTATAGGAATGACGTTCCGGACGGATGGATATGGAAACCATCGCCGGAGAAGAGCAGGATGTGGAAGTCCATGCAACAGTGATGATATTCGGTTTCTCATTTTCGCGGCCGCAGCTGACCATGACAGCAGGGACCGGATACAGCATATTGCCGGGTTTCCAGTATTGTTTACCCATGTTAAATTCCTCCTGAGCACACAAACAGATGCAGGACTCCGCACATGAATCCTGCATCTGCCATTTCAATAGGCTGTGAATCCACAAACATCAGACCTTCCGTTCCATACAAAACCCCATTACAATATCGATGATTGCCGAATGCCGGTTTCCGAAACCCGCACGCTATGTGCCTACCCATCACACACAGCTGTTCGACGCACATACAGATATACTATCTGTTCCATAATCTTATCTTCTGTCTGCTTATATAACAATGTGCTCCAGATCAGACCCCCCATATTTGTCATCACTGAAATCATCACTGCCTTCATCAACCATATCTTGATATAAGAATATCACATTTAGTAAAAATATACAATAGTTTTTTTGTATTTTTTTGTGCACATAGCACGTTCTCTTGTATTTTTTTATTGACACGTTCTATGCATTATGCTAACTGTCTCCTGCATTTCTAATCCTATTTTGTATTCATCCGTGAAATAATCGGATTCTGTAAGAAAAAATTGTAAAATAGCCACAAAATGTGCATAATTTTCTTTACAATTTCACTATTTATTTATATAATTACCATATCTATGCAGCGGAGAACGATTTGCTGCAAATAAGGAGGTACCATTTATGATAGATGACACAGAAAAGAAAAAGGACAGCGAGACAATGGAAACTCCGGAAGCCAAAAAAGAACCGGATCCCAACTGGGCCCATGATGCTTTGCAGGAACTGGAAGACTGGATTGAGTCTCAGGGTGTCTATATCCGACAGTGATGCTTTATCCGGTAACATTTTTCATTATGACGAAGAGAGGTGAGTCCAATGGTTACACAAATCAAAACCATTTCCAGCAATACGTTTTATCCATATTTCAATCTGGCTCTTGAGAAGTATTTGTTTGACACGGTGGATGACAATACAGTAATCCTTTATCTGTGGCAGAACGAAAGAACAGTTGTATACGGCTATAACCAGAATGCCTGGAAAGAACTTTATGTCAGCAAGCTGATCGATGACGGAGGCTTTCCGGTGCGCCGTCTGTCCGGCGGAGGAGCCGTTTTCCACGATAAGGGAAACCTGAATTTTACATTTCTTGCCAAAAAGGATAATTATGATGTGGACAAGCAGCTGCAGGTTATTATTGAGGCCTGCCGCCTTCTGGATCTTACCGCCGAAAAGACAGGGCGTAATGACCTGACCATTGAGGGGCGGAAATTTTCAGGCAATGCATTTTATAAATCGGGAGACCGCCGTTATCACCACGGCACATTGCTGGTCAATGTGGATACTGCCATAATGTCGGAGTATCTCAATGTGGACCGCAGCAAGCTGGAGTCAAAAGGCGTAAGCTCCGTAAAATCAAGAGTTGCAAACCTCGTCGATTTCTGTCCTTCTCTCGATATCGAGACCATGCGCAGGAAGATGTTTGAAGCATTTGAACGGGTCTACGGGCTGAAAGCTCTTCCCATGTCGGGCGAGGATCTGGATCCTGCTGTAATCAGCTCCTATGAAAAAATATTCAGCGACGACAACTGGCTTTACGGCCGTCGCATCAAGTTCAAAAACCGGATCAACAGACGGTTTGCCTGGGGCGATTTTGACCTGAATCTGAACGTAGACAAAGGTATGATCACTACCGCTCAACTGTATTCCGACGCCAATGACGAGCATTTTATTGCCAGCATCGGAGAAAAACTGGAAGGCATGGCTTATTCCTATGAAGCACTGTCCGAACTGGTGAAATCCTGCTGCAGCAGTCCCGAACACGACGCTATGGCAGAAGATATCTGCGGATTGCTGTTTGAATTTATATAAATATACAGATTTATTTACCGGATACGTCATACCCGGGAAACACGCAGTGTTTTCAATGCCGGTTTCATATCCATGAAGAAAGAATGAGAGAACGACTATGATTATTAATAAGAAAGCTTTAAGTTTTAAAAAGCAGATCCGGAACCTGTCTTCCGTGCAGTCTCTGGTTCTGTGCGCATTTTTTGTAGCTATCTACATTGTTTTGTATTTCTGCAACATTAAGATTACCAGTGATATCCAGTTCCGTCCCGGTTATCTGGCGATTGCCGCTGCCGGTATGTACGGCGGTCCCATTATGGGCGCCCTGACAGGGGCTGTGGGAGATGTACTCAGCATGCTGGTGACAGGCGGTCAGGGAGAAGTCTTCTTCTTCGGTTTTACTGTCAGTTACGCACTGATGGGATTCTTTTTCGGGATCGTTCTGCACGGCGGCCCCATTACCGTCGTACGCGGTATCGCAGCAGCACTGGTTGAATTTCTGGTCTCGGTTTTCCTGAATACATACTGGCTGATGATTATGTATTACAGCGGACAGAACTATCTGGCTCTGATGATTACACGGATTCCCAAGTGCCTGATCATGCTGGTGATCAGCAGTATTGTACTTACCATCATCATGAAAGCACTGTACACGGCATTCAGCCGCGCGGGACTGCTGCCAAAGTATTCATAAATACGAATAATTGACTTAAAAATCCCACAGCCTGCAATTCACAATCCTGCAACTGTGGGATTTTTGTGTCACATCATTTTTATTTTCCGGTAACTGCTTTCAGATTGCCGATGGAGATGTCACCTGCAACTGCCAGGTCTTCCGCTTTGAATACGGAAGCGAAATTGTCGGAGAACAGAATCTGCGCGGAAGGCTGAAATTCTTCATCTCCTTCCCAGAAGATAAATATCATGGACAATCCATCCAGAATCTCAAAAGAATAGGCCACATCACCCATCTTCACAGGCTTTCCTCCCATCTGCTCCATACCGACACGGAATTTATCCAGTTTAAAGCCATATCCAAACTGCAGACGGAAAATACATCTTCCCTGAAACTGCCTGAAATACAGCTCACCGTTGGGAATATCCCGGTAGGTTACATAATTGCCTGTGGCCGGGACCATACGGCATTCCACCAGAAAACGAAGTACAAATATCTTTGTTTTATGGAAATCCAACAGGGAATGATAGGACGTATCGCTCTCATCTTCTTTCCTGACCTCGAAATCAGGATAGCTGACATAATACCCTTTGTTCAGTACATGCAGATAAAATTCATTGGTATCCGGATTGTAGGAAACACCGGTTCTCTCTGCTATTTCAAACGGATCCGCTGCCCTGTATAGCTCCAGATAATGCTCGAGCGGCCTCATCTCCAGATTATCTTTTGCGTAATCAAATTCTTTATTCTCCACTTTTATTACTCCTCGTTGTATGATTTAGTCATCCATGTTCTGCACGGAAGGGAACAGGCCTGCATCAGTATGTGGAATAAAGCATGCTGCCACGAAAGAATCCATGTATCCCGGATGCGTGCTCAGTTCCAGGTAAGTCATGCTGGATGCCAGCTCCGTTACTTTATCCTCAGCTTCGTTGGACAGCAGCATCGCATAGGAACCTGCCAGCGAAGAATTACCGATGTAATGGTATTTTTCCAGAGGAATGTCAGGCAGCATACCGATGCGGACTGCATTCTTCATATTGATACCACTGCCGATACCACCGGCAACGTATACATTATCAACAATAGTCATATCAAAGCCCAGTGACTCTACAAGAGTAATGATACCGGAATAAATGGCACCCTTTGCACGGATGAAACTGTCAATATCCACTTCGGTGATCTCCACATCCTTAACTGCACCGGTGTCTTCCTTGAAAGCGATAATGTAGCTCTTCATACCGTCCTCATCCACTTTGACACGTCTGCCCTCACGAACCAGCAGTCCTTTGGCATTGATGATGCCGCAGCGGAACAGTTCCGCAATAATATCAATGATACCGGAGCCGCAGAGACCGATGGGGTTCTGACCTTCATCACCGATGATGGAAAGGGTCGGTTCCATGGTCTCCTTATCAATGGTAACAGCCTCGATGGCACCGTCCGTAGCACGCATACCACAGCTGATATCACCGCCTTCGAAAGCGGGGCCTGCGGAACATGCACAGCTCATCAGGAAATCGGAATTACCGAAAACGATTTCACCGTTGGTCCCCAGATCGATGAATACGGAAAATTCTTCACTGTTCCAGATACCGCTGGCCAGTGTACCGGCTGTGATATCGCCGCCCACATAACTGCCGATATTCGGTGCAAAGATGATATCCGCATTGGGATTAACAATCAGGTTCAGATCCTTGCCATATATATTCTTCATATGGAAGAAAGTGGGAATATAAGGCTCCATACGCAGCGGGTCTGCATTCACGCCCATGAAAAGATGATTCATGGTGGAGTTGGAAGCCAGACTCATGCGGTAGATCTGTCCGGGTTTGATACCGATTGTTCTGCACATATTGGCAATCATGGGATTCAGCGTATCATCAATAATTGCTTTCTGCAGCTTCTTCACACCGCCCGGTTTTGTCTGCTCCACAATACGGTTGATAACGTCGGCACCGTATCGGATCTGCCCGTTGCCCGCAGAACCTTTTGCCAGAATCTCACCGGTCTGCATATCAATCAGCACGGAAGAAACGGTTGTGGTACCGATATCAATTGCCAGTCCCACGATTCTGGGATTCTCACTGGCCGGATAGATATCGTATACAAAACACCTGCCGCCATTCATCTTGTAAATTGCTTTTACCTTGAAATCATCTTCTCTGATCACATCCGGCAGCTTTTTGATTACAGTAAAAGGAAGGATTACCTTTTCTGCTCCTACTGCAGCTTCAAGAGCCCATGTCAGTCTCTCATTATCAGGCATCGTATCATCCAGTGAAGGTGCACTCATGGTCAGTTCCACCATGGCCATATCATTGGTCAGTGCTATGCCGCTTCCTTCAATATCGGATTTGATCTTCTCAAAAATCGCAACTTCCTCCGGCGAACTTAAATCTGCTACTTTCATACGGCTCTTATATGCAGATGCAATATCCGGTACTTCAATTACCAGATCCTCATCCAGAACCTTGCTGACGCAGGCAAGTCTCCAGCCGGCAGCATATTCCTCTTCCGTAATATGCTGTGTCTTAGGAGAATCCACTGCTCCGGAAACCAGTTTAACTTTGCATTTACCACAGGTTGCATTACCGGAACAGGGTGCATCGATTGCAACATTGGCATCTCTGGCAATATCCAGAAGACGGTCACCTTTGTTTGCATGAATCACCACATCCGGGCTTTCACTGATTTTAAATGTAATCTGTGCCATCGCTTTTCCTCCATTAAAAAAATATATATTCGTACCTTTCAAAGCAGATGATGAATCCACCTGACTCTGAACAGTTGCAAAATCCGGTTTTGCCGGGAATGATTCACGAACAAAACCGGATTGTAATAAAGTTCAAACAGTCTGTCTTACATCAGTTCAGGCATGTTCAGTGCAGGATGACCTTTTTCAGTCAGGAATTCCAGTACCGCTTCGGAATCAGTTGCAATCGTTTCATCACAGATCATATCTGTAAAGTTGTCAATACCATATAATTCCTTAGCGGTTTTGTTCAGTCTGGGTGCTACGTCATCCTTCAGTTCTTTAGGCATCCACACGATACGCTCAATACCGCCTTCCGCCTTGATGAATTTCTTCGATGAGATGAAATGCCGGCCATGTCCCATAAAGCCGGGGGTCTGAACACCGCCGCCTGTCATGGATGCCAGTTCGCCGAAAGTCATACCGGTGGGAGTCATACCCTTGAATTCACGGTTGCAGATTACAACACCGTTTGCCTCAGGCATGATACCGCAGATACATTCAAAGCATCCGCAGGATGTCATGGGATCTTCCATGATGGAATACAGGGTAACATGCTCCAGAGCACCGTGGCTTGCCTCGTTGACCATACGGTCCGCATCCGGATACACACCCTTTACTTCATCAAGACAGCCTTCCTTACTGATGATCTGGCAGGGACCTGTAGGATCCAGTTCATTGGTTGCCTTTGCATCCAGCCATGATACAGCGCCGCAGAGACCAAGTCTTTCAGGTGTTACTACACAGCAGTGTGCCGGTGCAAATGACTGGCAGAGGATACAGGTATAGAATACATCAACCGTTTCATCACTTAATGATTCCAGACGCTCATCTCTTGCATTGTACTTGGGAATGGCAACTGTATCCAGAATCTCTGCTGCCTTCTCCTTATCGGTATAGAATGTGATCTGACATTTATCCACAACAGCATCAAAATCATTGATGATCATGTCATACAGGACTTCCATGAAATCTTTCAGGCGCAGGCCCGCTTCGTAAGCTTCCTTACTAATACGGATACGGAACTGATTTCTCTGGCCGGTATGCATAACACCTTCCATATAGTTGTACCAGGTATGTATCTTACGTTCGATTACAGATTCAAAATCCTCCTGCATCTTGTCACCTGCCACTTCTACTACGCAGGCAAGAGGCAGTTCCACCAGATCAGCACCGTCAATGTCGGGACCGATCAGGGTCAGTTTCTTATCTTCAATTTCGTCTTTCTGCTTCATCAGAACTACTTCGCAGGTGGTGTTCTTATGAGAACTCAGCTCAGCGTGCATGTCGCTTCTGCGGATGATTTCACCTTCAAATGCAGCAGCAAATGCAACAGGAATCGGAATTTCAGTTACTTTAATCTTAATATTTCTCAGTTCAAGAGACTTTTTAACGGTTTCCTCGTGATCCAGTACCGATTCCAGGGCACCGGGCACCTGATTTTCTCCCAGATCAACATCTGCAACAACAGGGAAACCAAGTGCAATCGCACCTGCTCCTGCCGATACCACAACTTCATTGAGCGGTCCGAATGTATTCACAAATGCAGGAACTCTTTCTTTTGTATACTGAAGAAGAGCTGCCAGATTGCCGGGTTCGATACCGCCGAAAATCAGAGCCGCACGGATAGCAACGGTAACAACATGCGTAACAGCTGTTACATCATGACCAAGAGGAATTACACGAAGCTCCAGACCGGTCTTAACGCCGCCGTCAAGCACCTGATCGATAATATCGCCAACCAGGAAAGTCAGGATACCCTTGCTCTGGTAATCCTTAACAACTTTAACCGCCGCTGCCGGATCATCTGCTTTACCCAGTACAACCGCAACACCTGGAATATCACCTGTAACCAGCGGTACCCCCAAAGAACGGATAATCGGGTCACTGACGAAACCGATACCCTTTTCATCCGCGTAGGGATCGGGATTGCCCACATATTTCAGAGCTTCAATAATCTCAGCACCGACAGCTGTAGCAAGACCGGCATTCAGCGCTTCCCCCAGATCCTCCTTGTTGCTGATCAGGCTTTTCAAAGCTCCTACGCACGCAGGCAGATCTCCCAGTGTGGTGACCTTAACACCTGTAGCTGCATAAATTGTCGGCAGAAAATAAGCGGTATCCCCGAAAGAAATACTCTGATCTGCACCATACTTTTCAATTGCATCATTAACTGCGCCTTCTGTAAGGCCTGCGACTGCATTTGAACCTGCATAAATCAAATCTGTCAAAACACTCATCTTTCTTCTCCTTGGTTTTTTCTTGTAGTAATACCTTGTGGTGTACGGATTTGTTCAGCACGGCATCTTCTCCCCATGACCGCCCACTCGCCGGCGGTCGAACCGGGCTCTATCTCGAAGCCTGCAATTATTCGAACAAACGCAAGGCTTATGGTATTATATTACCACATATCAGACAAAAAATCACCTGTTTTTTGTTAAAAATACAACAATAATGTGGTTGCAGTTAGGACTTCGGCGGGAAAATAGGGTTTTGAAGCGCAATTGCAAAGGTATCTTTCACAGGGACGCGCTCTCGCTCAGGTGGAAACGTAGTGGTACTAAACTCGCAAGTCTTCAAAGAAGACTCGCTCGTTAAGTGCCAACGTTTCCAATGGTCCCTTTAGAAAGATACCTCTGCAATTGCGCTGCCAGGGGTTTTGTTTTCCCGCTGAATGAAGTTCTTAACTGCACTTGGGGTATACACACATAATGTATGAGCGCGTCTCTTTGTAAAAGAGCACATTCATTCTACATCAAAGATTATATTTTTCCTATCCAAGTCCGTATAGTAAAAATGAGCGGGAAACTCCCTTATAGAAATTCCCCACTCATGTCATTTAATTATAAAAACTCATATCAGGTCGGATACCTGAAATTCCCAATAACTGCTTGTTTGATGCAGATATCACTGTACCAATCCGCAATGATCAGGATGCTGTTTCTGTAAAGCGATTGATTACAGATCCAGATAAGAGTCTGCGTACATATATCTGTCTTTCAGGATATCGCAGGATTTGATCATATCCATCATGTTCTTATCGTTAGGATTGATAATAGCAGATGTCAGACCCTGTGACATACACATAGCGATCATAGCGCAGTCCATCTTGGTTCTTAATTCTTTAGGCATACCGTTGGATACGTTTGACAGACCACCGGTAGAATTCAGGCCGTTCTCTGTGAAGAATTTGATAGCGTCCAGAATCTGCTGCTGTTTGTCCTGCATACCTTTAGCAACCAGGAACAGAGGATCCATCCACATATCTGTGGGTTCCATACCGAGCATTAAACCATGCTCCAGCAGTTCCATACAGAAGCCCTGGATTTCTTCAACTGATCCGGGAACAGCACCTGCTGAACACAGACAGATACAAGCTGCGCCGTTAGCTGCTGCAAGATCAAGATATTTCAGTCTGTCGCCGGCATCTGCTGAGTTAACCAGAGGTTTGCCGTTAACATCGTTGTATACGGAGATACCAGCTTCGATAGCTGCCATGTTAGCTGTATCAAGTGCCAGTGCAACATTGTCACATTCGCTCTGAATTAACTGAACTGCCCATTTCATTAATTCGGGGCCGTTGCTTTCAGCAGGTCCGATATTAACATCAATGTATGTAGCGCCAGCTGCGATCTGTTCTTTTGCTCTCTTTAAGATCGGTTCGGGATCCATTTCGTCCATAGCTTTACGGATAACAGGGGAAATGCAGTGAATTCTTTCACCAATAACTACAAATCTTGACATATTTTAGTCTCCTTTTATCTATTACTAACTGCCATCATGCCTGTGACAGTCACATGCAAAAATGAATGTCATCTTCACACCGGGCAGGTGGAAGAGTCTCCGCCTGCCCATTATAAATTACAATAATTACAAATGACTATGTTACGCGATTATAAAATCAGGAAAATTCAGATTAAGCGTAATCTTTCATGAACTTAACGATCTGAACTGCTTCACGGGTACCAACTACTACGTTCCAGTCAGGCAGTTTAGCGTCTAATTCACCCTTCAGGATAGCTACTTTACCAGGGATGATCAGAGTTCTGTTCTTGATCTTGTCTTCGATACCTTCTTCAGCGATGAATTTAGCGATGGTACCAGCAGATAACTTACCTGCAGCCCATGCTGTCAGTACGGACATACCGCCTGCATCAGAGATCAGCAGGTTACAAGGTACGCCTGAACGCTCCAGTTCGCCGGATACTACGAAGTATGTCAGAGCGAAGTCAACGGTTGTTACACATACGCTGTTCTCATCAGCACCATTCAGAGGGTAGATACCAGGAGCTACTCTCATGGGCTTCTGAGGATCGGTGTAGATGTTCTGTCTTAACGGATACAGAGCCAGTGCCTGAGCATAGGTCATATCTTCCATGATGATGATGGAACCGTATTTAACAGTAAATACAGCTGCCAGAGCTGCCTGCAGATTGAGATCTCCAGGAGCCAGTTCAGCAAGGTTAACGATTGAAGGATAACCAGCTGTTCTGTTCTCATCTTTCAGAGCTGCACGACGAAGCTGTACAGCCTTGCTGAATGCATCTTTAACAGAAGCAGTACCGCAGTCGAATACCAGATTCTTGTTGCCGGCTTTTTCAAGAGCAGCAAGAGTATCGTATAATGCATCAATTGTATCAGCTGTTACACCAAGTGTAACGCCTGCTTCTGTAGCAACAGCGTTCATAGCTTCCCAGTTTTCAGGGTTAGCGCCGTTCAGGATCGGTTTTGCATCTTTCGTTACAGCCAGAGCAGCTTTTGCAGCGTCAGGGCAAGCACATTCCAGAATCAGAGCTCTGCCAAGGCCTGCAGCCTTCTGAGCCAGTGCAGCGTAAGCATCAGGAGCTTCGCCTGTGAATTTAACGTTAACCATTTCTACATACATTCTCTCGCCGATACGTTCGTAATCAACAGCGGGAATAGCAGCCAGTTTTTCGTCTGCGTTAGCAGCAGTAACGGTTACAGCAAACAGGTTCTTGCTGACCAGAGTTTTTTCATGTCTGAACAGAACGGTTTCACCGCCCAGAGTCAGTTCCGCATCGCCGGCGCCAACCTTGATGGTCTTCATAGGCGGAGCAGTTGCTTCGGATAACTGAGCCAGAGCTTCATCAGACATTTCGGGACATTTATCAATTGTTACAGCACCGGATGCAACTTTCATAGAGAAAGCCATACATGTCGGAGAGCCACATTTCTTACAGTTTTTCTTAGGTGTTAATTTAAAAATCTGAATACCAGTTAATGCCATAGTTCTTTATCTCCTTCCGCACAATTACATTAATTCATCGATCATTTTCTTAATTGTTGCTACAGATGCAGGATGCTTCAGAATAACAGCATTAGAACCGGATGCCAGATCAGCAGCAGCAGTTACAACTTCCAGACCAATTGCTCTTGCATCTCTTGAACCCCAGTCAGGAGCATCAGCTTCGGATGCCAGAGTTTCCTTAACACCGTATGTTTCAGATGCAACAGGAGTTACGATCGGAACCTGAAGCATGTTATCGTTCTGAGCCAGAGCAGCAGCTTTGATTCTGTCCAGAGTAGAAGAAACATATTCATAACCATAGCCTGCAGAAGCAGTACCAACATGCATAACAGTATCTTCAACCGGAACACCCAGCTGAGAGATCAGTACGTTCAGCTGTTTTGCAAGGTTGATATCTACAGCTGATTCAGCAGCTACTTTATGATGATATGCCTGAATACCGGACATAGCAACACTCTTATATGTACCTTCTTTTGCGGACATGATCAGAACGTTCTTGCCTTCAGCTACTTCAGCAGCCTTTACAAGCAGTTCGTTGTCTTTTTCATCGTTACCTGTACCGATGATTGCCAGAGGAGCGTCAATTGCTTCAACAACAGCTTTAACTGTTTCACAGCAGGATTCAACAGAAGCGTCATCACCGTTGGGATCTGCGCTTTCCAGAGAAAGAGCTACGAAATCAGCACCGGGCATCTCAGCAGCCTTTTTAGCCAGATCAGCGATTGTTTCGCATCCAGCGTAATATGCTGCAACACCTTCTACTTCATCCTGCAGACCTTTGTCTGAAATCATAACACCAACCTTGGGAGCATTAGCGATCTCACCATCGAAAGTATAGAAAGGAAGTACGTTCTCTCCTCCTAACTTGATGGCCTTTTCGCCGCAGCCGATTTCTACTTCTTTGATAGCAGCTTTAAATTTTCCTGATTTTCCATTAAACGGCATCCTAATTGCCTCCTTTTCATAATGTCCGGCTGCAGACAGGAGCCCTAGTCTGTCTGCAGCCTTGTTTATCCCAGTGCGCACGGGCTCTGTTGTTAATAATTTATCATACATTGACAGATATTGCAATACCTTTTGTAAAAATAATCAAAATTTATGCAATTTGTTGTGTCAGCCGTACAACACCGGGGTGTAGTTCAATATTTAATTACATCAGAGGTTCCAGACCAAGTACCGGATGACCCTTTTCAGTTAAAAATGCCATTAAAGCTTCGGGATCTTCTTCACAAACTGTTTCGTCTGCGATCATATCTACGAAGTTGTCGATATCATACAGATCCTTTGCACTCTTGTTGATCTTGTCACGCAGCTGTTCTTTCAGATCCTTGGGCAGCCATACGATTCTCTGGATACCGCCTTCAGCCTTCATGAACTTCTTGGAAGCGATGAAGCTCTTGCCGTGTCCCATGAAACCAGGTGTCTGAACACCGCCGCCGGTCATGGAAGCCAGGTCTGCGAAAGTCATACCTAAAGGTGTATAGCCTACATGTTCACGGTTAACGATAACAACGCCGTTTGAGAAAGGCTCGATACCACAGATACATTCGAAGCAACCACAGGAGGTCATGGGATCCTGCATGATGGAGTACAGGGTAACTCTTTCCAGAGCGCCGCGGCTGTACTTGTTAACTGCTTCGTTGATTTCTTCGTAAGCACCGATTTCTTCATCAATGCAGCCGCCCTTGCCGATGATCTGGCATGCGCCGGTAGGATCCAGCTCGTTGGTAGCTTTTGCATCCAGCCATGAAACGGCACCGCAGAGACCAAGTCTTTCAGGTGTAACTACACATACGTGTGAAGGGGAGAATGCCTGGCAGAGTACGCAGCTGTAGTAAACATCTACGTTTTCGTCTGTCAGAGTTTCAAGTCTTTCATCACGTTTTGCATAAGCAGCCTGAGCCCAGTCTGCTCTGTGCTGTTTTACAAGTTCATGATCAGTGATGATCTTAACCTGACATTTATCAACAACACCTGCATATTCGCTCTTAACTTTTGCATATAAAACTTCACCGAAATGTTTAGCACGGAAGCCTGCAGCAAATGCATCTTTGCTGACACGGATACGGATCAGGTCACGCTGACCGGTATGCATAACACCTTCCAGACAGTTGATGAAGTTGTGGAATTTACGTTCAAATACGGGTTCGAAGTCTGTCTGCATGTTCTTGCCGGCAACTTCTACTACGCATGCCAGAGACTGCATGGAGCCTTCTTCCATCTCGTCAAGTTCAGGTCCGATCACTTCGATCTTGTGGTCTTCTACTTCTGCTAAAGGCAGGGTACGAACAAGCTCGAATGCGTTTTCGTTAACGTCGGCACCATTGAAGTCAACCTGAGTCTGTTTTCTACGGATGATTTCACCTTCGAACGCAGGAGCGTAGGAAACGGGGATATCCATCTGTACGATCTTGATCTTGATATCTCTTGCTTCCAGAGAGGTGGGATCAAATTTGGTAGTATCTTTCTGAATGATCAGAGACTTGGGAATATTCCAGATGTTGTCTTCCTGGTTTGTGATTACAGGGAAACCTAACTGGATAGCGCCGGCACCACATGCAACGGTCTGATCGTCAACGGGCTCAAATGCGTTAACGAATGCTTTAACACGCTTCATGGTGTATTCCCACATACCATCCCAGTCACCGGGCTGGATCGCACCGAAGATCAGAGCTGCTCTTAAAGCTACGGATACTACGTGGATTACGCTTGACAGATCATAGCCGCAGGGGATGATACGGATCTTGAAGTTCATCTCCAGTTTCTGTGCTACACACTGATCGATGATGCCGCCAACCATGAATACCATGATACCTTTACCCTGATAGCCTTTAACCAGAGCTTTTGCTTCTTCTTCTGAAGGAGCGGAACCGATGATAACAGCTACACCGGGGATATCGTCTACTACCAGAGGAAGACCAACTTCACGGATCTCAGCGTCGGTCAGATGGCCGATGATGGGAGCTTCGTAAGGGTTGCCTTCGATATATTTGCAGACTTCGATTAATTCGCAGCAGAGTGCAGAGCCAACACCTGATGTAAATACGTCTTTAACACGGGGATTTCTGGTCATCAGATCTTTGATCTTGCCTTCCAGAATTGCTTTTGCTTCGCCTAATGTACCGATCTTGTCGCCTAACATTGCATAGATACAGGGAAGGCTGTAAGCGGTATGTCCGAAATCTACTGCCTGATCTTCGCCATATTTTGCGATGGCGTTATTAACTGCTTCTGTTGCCTGATCATACCACTGATCAGCACCGCTGAATACTCTAGAAATTAATGTCACGATATTACCTCCAATATTGAATGTTGGTTACTTTTCTAAACGTTCTTTGATTGCACGAACTTCCTGAATCGCAGTCTCGCTGAAATCGTAAGGCGACTTTCCTTTTCTGTCCGCATCAATCACATCTGTATTGTAATGAATAAAACCCAGCAGATCATCGGCAGGAATCCGGTCTCTGATAAAGTCTTCGTCCTCTTTATCTCTGACCTTGTTCGCAACAACGCGAACCTTTTTGATGCCGAGATCGGCTGCCAGCCGCTTTACATTCTTATATGTCTGAATGCTCCGCGCACCGGGCTCGATGACTACCACGAACTGTTCCATGTTCTCAGCGGTTCCCCTGCCGAGATGTTCCAGTCCTGCTTCCATATCCATGATCACCACATCGTCACTTTTCAGCATCAGATGGGAAATCAGTCTTTTCAGAACGACATGTTCCGGGCAGACACAGCCGCCGCCGGCCACGTCAACCGTACCCATTACGAGAAGTTTTACTCCATTGCGGGTTCTGGCAAACATCTCCGGAATATCATCCACCTTGGGATTGAGCTTGAAGAATTTGCCGGCCCCTGATGCGCCAGTCCTTTCTTTGGCCAGATCAGCCATCTTGGAGATGGGAGTGATTGCATCCAGCTCTTCTTCCGAAAAACCAAGTGCAAGGCCCAGATTCGCATCGGGGTCCACATCTGCTGCCAGGACGCTTTTGCCTTCTTCGGCATATAATCTGGCTAAAATGGCGGAAAATGTTGTCTTGCCGACTCCGCCCTTTCCAGTAACTGCAACTTTCATAATTCAGGACCTCTTTGTTTCAAAATTATAGTATATGTCAGATAATCAGATACCTAATGCAGCTCTCTTTTCTTCGATTCTTTCGATCATCAGGTCGCCTAATTTTTCAATATCTGTTTCGAATGTATATGCAGCGCCAACCCAGTCTCTGATACCGTTGGTCAGTAAGTCGGTAACTTCTGAAGAACCGTAAACGTAAGGTACAACGCCCAGGAATGTATCAATACCTGTTGCAACTACATAGTTACCGATGGATACAGCCTTTTCAGACATCCATTCAGGAGCACAACCAACAACGGGCAGCTGAGGTGTATCAATTCCCCACTGTGCAGCCAGATCGCAAACCAGATTCATCATACGGGAAATATCTACGCAGGAGCCCATATGTAATACAGGAGGGATATCTGCCAGAGTACATACTCTCTTCAGACCATCGCCGCAGAGTTCCTTGGCATCTTTGCTCATCAGACCGTATTTAGCAGCAGCCTGTGCGGAGCAGCCGGACAGTACGAGGATAATATCGTTCTTTAACAGTTTCTTCATCAGATCGATATGTCCGTGGTCGGAACGAACCTTGGGGTTGTTACAGCCAACCATAGCTACAGCACCACGAAGAACACCGGAGGTTACACAGTCGATCAGAGGCTGATAGGTACCTGTCTCATCAACCTGAGAGTTGGTAACAGTATCCAGCTGTTTGATGATTGCTTCGCAGGAGTAACCAACAGTAGCTTTTCTCTTCATATCAGGAATATAAACTGCTTCCTGATCTCTGTTCTTGAAGTTCATAACTGCTTCTTTTACGATGTTGTATGCGTTTTCAGCAGCTGTTTCAGCAGAGAATTTAATGAAATCGGAATCAGGCATTCTTGCCGTATCGGAAGTTGTGATGAACTTGGTATGGAAACATTTGCTCAGGGGGCCTAAAGCAGGGAAGATACACTGTACGTCTACTACAACTGCTTCAACAGCACCTGTCAGTACGCAGTTTTCCTGCTGCAGGAAGTTACCTGCCATGGGAATACCGTGACGCATAGCTACTTCGTTGGAAGTACAGCAGACACCGGCAATGTTGATACCCTTAGCGCCAACTTCGTGAGCCAGAGCAACCAGTTCTTTATTCTCAGCATATTCAACGATCATTTCTGACAGTGACGGATCATGTCCATGAACGATGATGTTTACATAGTCTTTTTTCAGTACACCCAGGTTAGCTTCTGTATCGATGGGCATGGGAGTACCAAACATGATATCGGAGAACTGTGTACCTGTCATGGAACCGCCCCAGCCATCGGACAGACCGCAGCGCAGAGACTGACGGATCAGTGCTTCCGGTAATGAGGAACATCCCATATGGGTCATATGCATAGCCTTGGAAACTTCACGGTCAACGGCACGGGGTGCGATTTCCTGTTCGATCCATACTTTCTGTCTTTCAGGAGTAGCATCCTTGATCCAGTTCTGATAACCGAATACTTTACCGTATTCTTCCAGACCTGCCAGAGCTACGTCATGAGCCACATCATAGATATCTCTGCCTTCTGTTTCGATGCCCCATCTTGTAGCGATGGAGATCAGTTTTGCTTCATCCTTAACATGGTAAGCACCGTCTCTGGATGACTGATACAGAGTATGAGCGATTTCACGGCCGTGATCGGAATGTGTAGCGGAACCGCCTGCTGTAAATCTCAGATAGTTTCTGCCTACGATACCGTGAGCGTCACAGCCGCAGATACCTCTGGGAGCTTTCTTAGTGATACGGCAGGGACCCATGGAACAGATACGGCAGCAAACACCGTCTTCACCAAACTTACAGTGAGGGGTCTGCTGTTTTACTCTCATCTGCCATGTACTTGCGCCTTTTTTCTCAGCAATCGCCAACAGCTTGTCATATTCGACGTCTAATTCTTCATGTGTGTAGATTAAACCATTTGCTTCCATTCAATACTCCTTTTTTTCATAAAATGGTCAGTTAATAGTTACTGAAAGAAATCATCCCGGACTTTTGTACCGGAAACCGGTGCAGTTCCTTCAGGACCCGCATGACCGGTGTGTCGGAAATGATCAGAATCCCAGTTTCTTCATAATCTCATTAACAGCAAGACGAACCGGATTGTCCGCATCCACTTTGGAAGTGGGCTTTCCGTCGCTGTCATACTGATAAATGGTTTCATCCTGGGGGATAACACCGATCAGATCGAGCTTCTGATTTGCGATTTCTTCCTTGATTCCGTCATTTAACACACCACCGGGTGCACGGTTCACAATAAGCTTGACAGTCTTCGGATTGAGTTTCATCTCCTCTACCATCCTTGAAACCCGTCCGACTGCCTGAATTCCTCTTCTGGAGCAGTCACTTACGAGAAGCAGTGTATCCATCCGGGGAAGTGTACCCCTGCTGATGTGCTCAAGACCGGCCTCATTATCAACAACTACATATCTGTAGTTCTCAACCTGTTTTACAATCTGTGCTCTGAGCAGGTCATTAACAAAACAATAGCATCCTGTGCCCTGTCCGCGGCCCATAACCATAAGATCATAATCATCTTCTTCCACAACACCGTCGTTCATGATCTTCATGTTCATGTAGTCCTGTTTGGACATCCCCGGAGGGATCGGGCTCTTTAACTGAAGTTCTGCACCCGCCACCTCTTCTCTGATATCTCCCAGGGTTGCCTGAACTTCAACACCAAGGACCTCATTCAGATTGGAATTGGCATCCGCATCAACTGCAAGTACGGGGCCTTTGTTCTGTTTGCAAAGATAGTCTATGATTAAACCGCATGTAGTGGTCTTGCCAGTTCCACCTTTGCCTGCTACAGCAATTACATGTCCCATGGCGTAAAACCTCCTTTCTTTCATATACGGAATAAAACATCCGCATCCTCAGCAGTTAATCAGCTGATAAAATGATAATTGTGTTTCTGCTTTACCTTTTGACAAAAGTCCCATCCCCTCAGGGGGGATACGGTAAAGCAAAAAATAAATAAGCAAATACGCGCTCTGTTAATAATTTATCACATAATGAATCTTTTTTCAACGAAAACTTGCACATAAAGTTATTATTTTTTTGTGCAGTCTTTATATTTTTTCGTATTTCAAAAGCTGAAGCTTTAAAAAACAGCACTTTCTGCAGCTTCTGCTTACTTTAGATAATTCCTACAAGTTATTTTTGCAATCAATGCGGATAAATTTAATTTTTGTAATTTTTATACATGAATTTCATTGCATTTTTCTGGTTTTTCGTGCCAAAAATAATATTTTTTTATCATTAATTTATTCATTGTCATCAAAATTATCACGCCCGGTTATATCGACTTATATGTTTTCTACAAAAAATGGCATTTTACCGGGCAACTGTTTCCGCATATTGTTTAAGTAAGCTTTCATTATGCCGAATGTTTTATTTATAATACCATAATTGTCAAAACTTATCTACCCTTTTTATGTGTATTTTTAAAGTTTTTTGTTCTTTTCTTTCTCTTTTTTTAGTACATTTGTCTGCTTTCCTTTGCTTTTTCTATTTCCTGAACCCAATATTCCCGATGATAATGGTAATTTCCGGTTTGTCATAGATTATTTTCGTTTTATCGCTTGACACTGCCGCGGTAAAGTGATAGACTAATGACAGCTGAATAAGAAATCAAGTTCTCAGTTATGAGCTAAGAGGGAATTCCGGTGAGATCCCGGAGCGATCCCGTCACTGTAATGGGGAGCCAATCCGATTTATGCCACTGATATTGTGATATTGGGAAGGTTCGGTGAGGCTGTGAACCTAGTCAGGAGACCTGCTTGATGGATACACAAACCTACGGTGAATAGGCTCTTGGTAATTTTATTCTAATGTTTCGTTTTTATAAAATTACAGACTGTTCCTGAAGGAGCAGTCTTTTTTATGTATCACTTTATTCGGCGAGCTTATCCTCTTTTTGGATGATGGCAAACCTTACTCCTCTTTTTCAGATACCGGTCGATCGGCCCTTTTATAAACCGGTATCGCTCTGGAAGCCGGTGCTGCAGAATTCCCCTCACTCAGATTCTGCAGTACCGGTTTTCCTTATCCGGGTTCTCCGGAGTAAAAACACACACGCAGCCGTTTTCCGCACACATAAAAGCGGTTGCACGCAAAAAGCGGAAGCAAACCGATTCGCACCGGTTTCTTCCGCTTTTTGCTGTTTTATATTTCTTTTCATCACCTTCCGGCAGCCCGCCGGGCCGCCGGATTCATCCGTATGATGTAAGTGCCGTCGATTATTTCTTAAGGATAATGTTTCTGGGACACTTATCTGCACATTTGCCGCAGCCAGTACATTTATCATAATCGATAACTGCCAGATTGTTGACAATGTCAATGGCACCGGCTTCACACTGCTTCTTGCAGGCACCGCAGCCGATACAGCCCGCATCACAGGAATCCTTAACCGCCTTGCCCTTGTCATGTGATGAGCAGACAACGATGGATTTCTCTGTTGCACTGTAAGGAATCATGTCAATCAGATGTTTCGGGCAGACATTTGCACAGTTTCCACAGGCCTTACAGGTCTCGGTGTTAACTTTTGCAACTCCATCCACGATTGCAATACTGTCAAAATCGCAGACACGGGTACAGCTTCCCAGACCAAGACATCCATAAGAGCAGACCTTTGCGCCGCCGCCGGGTACGATGACTGCTTTCAGGCAGTCGTCCACGCCGTAATAATTATATTTATTGCCTGCCTTGTCACAGGTACCTGCACATTTTACATAGGCAACCTTGCGTTCGCTCATGGATGCTTCCACACCCAGGATGGCAGCAATCTTCTGGCCGACTGCAGCTCCGCCTACGGGACACTGATCCACTCTTGCATTGCCTGCAACGATTGCTGCTGCCAGACCGTCACAGCCTGCATATCCGCAGCCGCCGCAGTTGTTGCCGGGCAGTTCGCCGCGGACAGCAGTTACTCTTTCGTCCACTTCAACCTTGAATGCTTCAGCAGCAATACCCAGGAGAACTGCGACGATAATACCAACAACGCCGACAACGATACCGGCTAATACTACACCGTTCATTCTAATCCTCCTTTATTATACCAGACCGCTGAAACCGAACATGGCAATCGCCATGAGACCGGCTGTAATTAACACAATGGGAGAGCCCTTGGAAGGTTCGGGGAAATCGTTGTATTCGATCTTCTCACGGATGCTTGCCAGCAGGACGATTGCAATCGTAAAGCCGATCGCGATACCAAGACCGGAAATAACACTGAACAGCAGAGAAGTCAGAACCGTATAATCCGCTCCCACAGGGTAATCTGCAGTATTGTTGATAGCTACACCAAGCACTGCACAGTTCGTAGTAATCAGAGGAAGATATACGCCCAGTGATTCATACAAAGCAGGCATTGCTTTCTTTAAAAACATTTCTACGAACTGTACCAGACCTGCAATAACCAGAATAAATACGATGGTCTGCAGATAGTCGATTCCCTGGGGAACCAGCAGCAGATTCTGGATCAGGTTTGTTACAGCAGATGCGATAACGATAACGAAGATTACGGCTGCGCCCATGCCGGCTGCCATATCGGTCTTCTTTGATACACCCAGGAAAGGACATAAGCCGAGGAACTGACTTAAGACAACGTTATTTACCAGGGCGGTACTGATTATTACCAATAACAGTTGAACAAACATTCTCTATCACTCCTCCTTATTCACTTTTCTTTGCTTCCGCAGCAGCTTTGGCAGCTTTTGCTTCCGCAGCGGCTTTTGCTTTGGCAGCCTTTTCTGCAGCAGCCTTTGCCTCTGCTTCCGCTTTGATCTCATCCAGCTTGCTGTGGTTAGCTGCTCTTACAGCGCCAGCACATTCCGCACAGTTGCCGCCGCATGCCATGGAAGAACCGCAGCCTGCACCAGGTTTGGAAATCCTGGTCTTATTCAGAACAGCCTGCAGGCAGCCCAGTACGAAGAAAGCGCCGGGAGCCAGTACGAAAATGGAGATGTGGAAAGTTTCGGGAATAAACTGGAAACCGAAAGCAGAACCGGAACCAAGAATCTCTCTTACCACACCGATACAGGTCAGAGCAACGGTGAAACCAAGGCCCATGCCGATACCGTCTCCTGCTGATTCCAGAACACCGCATTTGGATGCGCAGGATTCCGCACGGCCAAGGATGATACAGTTAACAACGATCAGCGGAATGTAAAGACCCAGAGCGCTGTCCAGTGAAGGCAGGAAGCCTTTGATCAGCAGCTGCACCATGGTTACGAAGGATGCTACAATAACGATAAAGGCGGGAATTCTCACCTTATCGGGAATAATCTTTCTCATGGCTGAAATAACCATGTTGGACAGAATCAGAACAACGGTAGTTGACAGACCCATGCTGAGACCATTGATCGCAGATGTAGTCGTTGCCAGTGTGGGACACATACCCAGCATCAGAACAAAGGTCGGGTTTTCCTTGATGATACCGTTGTAAATACGTGATACAAACTTATTCATCGATACCCCTCCTTAATTGGCATTTTCCGCAACAAATTTCAGTGTTGCATTGACAGCTCTCATAATCGCGCTGGATGTAATGGTTGCACCGCTGATCTGGTCATAATCCTGATTGATGACGATCTGATCAGCCTGGATTCCCGCAAACTGTGCCTGGAAGTCTTCGTTGGTACATTTCGCGCCCAGACCAGGAGTTTCATCCATGGAAAGCACAGAAAGACCGGTAATTGTCTTATCAGCTGATACGCCTACAGCCAGTTTTACAGGGCCGCCGTAACCGGATGCCTGGCATGAGAACACGTAGCCTTCGCCGCCGTTTGCATACAGAACTTCTGAAATAACAGCATCTTTATCGTCTGCCGTAAAATCAGCCAGAGCGCTTTCGAGAGCTTCGTCAGATGTAAACTCACCATTCGGATAAACTTTTGTATAAGCTTCCTGTTTTGCTTTTTCCGCAGCCTCTGCGATCGGTCCTTCGGTCTTTGAGTATACCAGACCCAGCAGAAGTCCGCAGACCAGAGTGATTGCCAGAAGAGTTAAGGTATCTTTTACAATTGTATTCTTTCCCATATTACTTTTTCTCCTTTCCAAACGGAACAGGCATGGTGAATTTCTCGATCAGAGGCACCAGCATGTTGCAGAAGATAATCGCATAGGATACACCTTCAGCGGAACCGCCGAAGATACGGAAGATGCCGGTCAGGAGACCGAGGCATACACCAAATACGATCTGGCCAAGAGGAGTAATAGGACTTGTTACATAATCAGTAGCCATGAAGAAGGCACCGAAGATCAGGCCGCCGCCCAGTACGTGAGCCAGCATATATTCGAAATTGAACATGCCTTCAGAACCGAATATCAGGGCAAATACAGCAACGGTTGCAATATATGTAACAGGGATCCGCCATGAAATAACCTTTTTGTAAAGCATGTATGCAGCACCGATCAGAAGTGCAATGGCAGATGTCTCACCGATGGTACCGGGAGTCATACCGGTTGCCA